>DATEXA010000182.1:0-6253 GCA_035257465.1 Pyrinomonadaceae bacterium
AGTAATGGAAGGCGACTCTGCAGTGCAGGCAACGTTTGGCAGTCAGTTGGAGAAGCTGAAGAAGGCTGGTCAGTCGCCTGATCCATCACTCAACGCCGAAATGGAAAGCGTGCGCGAGACCTACGATACGGAGCTGGACGCACGCTACGCAGCAGCCCGGGGCTTTGTGGACGCTATCATTACGCCGGAAACCACTCGAGATGCGATCTATCTTTCTTTGCGCACCAGCCTGAACCAGACCGGCCCGCATCTCGGACAGTTCGTTCTGCCTCAGAACCTGATCTAAATCGCTCACAACAACATCCCACTTGTAGAGATTTCTTCACATCTTTATTCGAAACAGCCGTCACAGTTGAGTTGCCGTCCAGCGAGTGTTACAAGGCTGAAATCCTCCCTGAGACTGACTCCAACCCCCCTGATAATTAGTTTAGTGAACGACACGCTCGCAGAAATGCGAGACAACAATAAGGAGGGGTGTATCCTATGTACAAAAACCTTGTGATCTCGCTGGTATTAGCGATTTCAGTCGGCTTGGTCCTGGTGTTCAACAGTTCAAGAACTGTTAGTGCGAAACAAGACCCTGCCGCTCAGGCCTCGAAACCGCAAACCAAGAAACAAACAAATCGTGCCAAGGGAGGTAGCGCGAAAAAACCAACTGCCGCCGCTGCCGAGTCAACAGGAGACCAATCAAGTGTTACGACGGATCAAACCGCCTCTACTCCGACAACTTCAAAGCAGGTGGCGGCGCCGTCAACGCAAACGGATCTTTCAGGTACCTACACCGGAGTTTTCAAGTGTGATGAGATTGGCCTGACCGGAGATTCCACGCTGACAATCAACGGAAACCAGTTCACAACGGGAGATGGAAAAACGGGGCGCATCGTAGCGTCAACGACGCGTGGTTATACGGCCGTTGCTCTGCAAATGGGTGATGCGACAACGGCGACACCAACAGTAGTTTCATTGAGAGGTCGAAAGTCAGGTGATCGACTGACATTGACGTCTGTCGACTCGGCCCATCCGTGTTCGTTTACACCAGGTCGAGCCACCAGCAGTAGAAGAACTCGAAAGTCTGAGTCGGCGGCGCCCGCAGCAGTCGGAGCTGAAGTTGCGAGCCCGGCAGAGGCTGGTCCTGCTCCCGCTGATGTCATTGCACCAGCTACACCTAAAGGAAGGAAAACTCGAAAGGGAACCTCCAAGTCGACACCGGGCGCAAGCACCACAACAATGCCGACGCCAAATCCAACCACCCCAACTACACCACCAACCGAGACCCCGGCCACTGTTCCCGCCCCGACTCAAAGTCCAATGCCGATGCCGAGCCCGAGTCCAAGTGGATCGCCTACAGCTAGTCCAACACCCGCAGCTACTCCAAGCCCCTCTCCGAGTCCCTCGCCTAGTCCAGCCCCGAAGCGTCCATAAAAATGCGGTCGAAAAAGCTTACCACGGGCAATGAGATGAAAGTCCGTTGCCCGTGTTTGCATGTTCATCGCGAAACGGATTAGAGTCCAAAGTCTTTATCGAATAAACCAACCGACCAATCCTGAATCAGATTGCTTCCAGAGTTGAAGCAGACAATCAACGCACGATATGAAACAAACGATTCGAGTAGCGGCAGGACAGGGTTTCTGGGGTGATCTTCCAGAAGCGCCGGTTCAGCAAGTAAAAGGTGGACCAATTGATTACCTGATGCTCGACTACCTGGCTGAAGTAACTATGTCGATCATGCAGAAACAGAAAGCGCGTGATCCAAATGCCGGATATGCTAAGGATTTTGTCCCGCTGATGAAGCGCATCCTGCCCACTTGTGTAGAACGAAACATTCGAGTGACCGCAAACGCAGGGGGCGTGAACGTTCGTGGTTGCGCTGATGCGGTTGTTGGGGTTGCGCGTGAGTTAGGTCTCGGCGGCAAGCTGCAAATTGGTATTGTGACAGGTGATGACATCATGTCGAGGTTAGATGAATTTCTCGATTCGGGGATTGAGTTGAGAAACATGGACACGGGTGAACCTCTGTCGAGTGTTCGAGATCGAATTCAGAGTGCGAATGTGTATCTGGGCGCCTGGCCGATGGTCGATGCGCTGAATCGAGGAGCCCAGGTTGTTGTTACGGGCCGCGTCACAGATACCGGATTGACGTTAGCTCCCCTTATTCACGAGTTTGGTTGGCAAGCCAACGACTGGGACAGGATGTCTTCAGGAACGATCGCCGGGCACATCATCGAATGCGGCGCCCAGGCTTCGGGCGGTAACTGTCAGTTCGAATGGCAAAACATTCCGGACATGGCAAACGTGGGCTTTCCAATCGCAGAAGCTTCGGCAGACGGAAGCTTTGTAATAACTAAGCACGAAGGTTCTGGCGGCAGAGTTAATGTTCAGTCAGTGAAAGAACAATTGGTTTACGAGATGGGCGATCCTCACGCATATATCACACCCGATTGCGTTGCCGATTTCACCACAATTCAATTGGAAGATGCTGGTGAGAATCGCGTTCGAGTATTCGGTATCAAGGGGCGGCCGGCAACTGACTCGCTGAAAGTCTCGATAAGTTATTCCGCGGGCTTCAAAGCAGTAGGGACTTTGGTGTATGCATGGCCCGACGCTTATGCGAAAGCGCAGGCTGCTGACAGGATCTTGCGAGCCCGTCTTGAACGACTCGGCTTGCGATTTGAACAAGTGCTTACAGAGTTTGTTGGAGTGAATGCCACTCATGGTCCACTCGCCGGTCCTCCGTCAGCGGATGCGGCAGAAGTTCAACTCCGAATCGGAGTCCGGGGGCCAGATCGATCATCAGTGGAGCGATTCACAAAGGAAATTGCCCCGCTAATTTTGACTGGGCCTCCAGCCGTAACTGGATTCGCGGGTGGTCGCCCAAAGGTTGAAGAGATTGTGGCCTACTGGCCTGCATTGATTCCGAGAGAAATCATAAGTCCAAAGGTTGAGGTGTTCGAAGCGTGAAGATGCAACTGGTAACGATCGCTCATGCGCGTTCGGGAGATAAGGGCGATACAGCCAATATTGGTTTAATCGCTCTTCGTGACGACCTCTATCCGATATTGGTGAAGGAAGTGACTTCGTCCCGTGTAAAGGAACACTTCAAAGGAATTTGTAAAGGCGAAGTGGAAAGGTTTGAACTACCAAACCTGGGCGCTCTGAATTTTCTTCTGCATAAAAGCCTCGATGGCGGCGGCACGTTGTCATTGATGACGGACGCACAAGGCAAAACGTTTTCGACCGCGCTCTTGAGAATGGAAGTCGAAATTCCTGACGCCGAAGCGCAAGACTTAGGACTTAGTTGAGTTCAAACCGTCTCAAGGTCTAAGCTTGAGTCGGTAAACTATTAACGATCCAAACCTCTCTCCTTTACTCAATTCGTACCATTTGCTGAGATTCGAATTGTCCATTTGTGCATCAGACGGAACCACTGCATATGTCAGTGGATATCGTGCGGCAGCTTTTCGGTCAAATGAGTTGATGTAGTTGGCATACATCTGTACCTCACTCCTGATTTCCTGGTCGGTAACCGGTCTGTAAGCACTTGCGAAAACAGGGATCTCGCGCTCATAACCAAATAGAGCAACGAATGAAAGATGGTTCTTCGCGGCCAGTAACTGACTAAGACTCTGCCCAGAGGCGCCGGAATAATATAAGTACTGGTAGAAACGCTCCTTAAGTTCAACCGGTTCACTACCTGGAAAGACACCCATATGGACGGCCCACAGAACCGGCTGCGATGAAAGAGTAGGAAATACATCTGCTTGCTCGGGTGCGCTCAGGAACACCATGCCACTTTCGTGACGACTCAATTCTTTCAGATGAAGGGCCGCTGGAATTGTCTCGTCGCGTTGCGCGTTGTCATTGAGGGCGGCGCGACTAACGCCGGACGCACTGTTGACTCCATAAGCGATGCAGATGATTGCAATCCAAAAGAGCGCGCGATCAGAGTTCGCAAATTTGGCTAATCTTGATTCTCGCGGCAGGAGGCGCCATCCGATGATTGCTGCGATCAAGACACAATAACTCGTCACAAACTCCTCATAGTGGAATGGCTGAAGTGAAATTCCCGTGACGACTTGTTGGTTAAAGACAGCGGGCGCCAGGAGGAGTAATGAGATTACGAATAGGACCCTGGGGTCTTTCAGCGACACACGTCCCAGCAGGAGAAGACGAGCTACAGCGGCTAGAAGAATAAACGAGATTATCTCGGAAGGCCGAAACAGATCGGGGCTTCGTGTATGCATTAATGCTTGGACTTGATCAGTATTCGGGGCGCGGTGCGAAAGCAGTAATAGATACGGAATTAAACCCGATAACGTGATGAACCAGGTTATCCCGAAGAAACGAATGGTCCTCCTCCAGCCTGCAGGACGTGCAAGCAGCCAGATAACCGTCAAGCAGGCAAACCATGCTAATGCCGCCGTCCACAAATAGAAGTAAGAAAAAATCAATAGCACCATGATCAAACCGGCAGCCAATGCTTGACCAAGGTATCTTGTCTCCTTTTCCATAACTGTGCGCCCGACAATACCAAACATCGCAACAAAAAATGGGAAAGGTATGGACGGTACATACCGGCGCAAAAACGGCAGGTAACCCCAGGCTTCAGTAGTTCTGAACAGCTGTCGGGCCGGGCCCTGACCGGACACTAGAGTTGCGAGGCACAGCACAACAAGAACGCCGACAGCAGCGAGCCGATCGTCTTGTGTATTTGTCGCCAATACCCAGAACAGTGCTAGCGCGGACACTGCGGCAACAAGGGGCATCAGAATAATGAAAACCGTAGACGCGGATACTCCCACCAAGCGCGCCGGGATCGCGGCCAGATAAGGGGAAACAAACTGAACCGAAAAGAGTGATTCAGACAACGGCTTTTTCTGACTATCGTCGTGCCCAGTATAAGGATCGTTGCGACGTGGTTGGCCGTCGATCAACGCTTGTAGATATGCTGAGTAGGCGACTTCGTCAGTATCGAAGTATGCGTATACGCCTTCGGTATTTCTGCCCAGATGCACCCATAGATGGAGTTGTGGATAAAGCGATAGCAGGGTGATCGCAAGTGCGGCCAGCGCACCCCACTTCCATCTGATTTTGAGTCCGCCGGTGGCGGCTATGTTAGGCAGATGCTCTTCCATCTCAGGAAAACGGATCAGTTTCTCGCAAATACCACAGCCTGCTCGTCCTCGAAAACTTTACGCCACCCTTTGTCTTCTCGGAGTAGGGTAGTAAGCGCGGAGTTTGGTTGGATTAGTACTGTTTGAATTCCAAAGCGATCTAGGGTGTCGCGCCATCCTCGCTCACCGCCGTAGGTTCTAAGGTATTCGAAAATAAACGCGTCTCCGTAGACATCCGCCCGCCCGTCAATGAAGACTTTTCTTCCGGGATAGAGTTTCCAGATGAGATAACCGCCCCAATTATAATCGTTAAAAACTGGGCCAACAGCTTCTTGCTTCGCGATGAAATCGACGGCTCCGACCGGAAACTTCTGTGCTTCATAAGAAGCCACACTTGAGCTGAAGTAGCCGACCCTTTGCACAATTATGAATGTAGGTAGAAGGAGTAACGCCACAGTGAAAACGATGTTGGATC
Source organism: Pyrinomonadaceae bacterium (assembly GCA_035257465.1). Classification (GTDB taxonomy): domain Bacteria; phylum Acidobacteriota; class Blastocatellia; order Pyrinomonadales; family Pyrinomonadaceae; genus PSRF01. The sequence goes on from DATEXA010000182.1 coordinate 5,587, forward strand.
CTGTGGTTGTTGCTGATCGTAGAGTGATTGGGCTGTTGGTTTGCGCGGTGATCCAATGGGCCAAATACTTAGCGAAAAGCGGAGCCGCGAAGATCGCAAAGATTGGTATGTGCCGGCCCGATCGCAAGGCTGCAAATGATAAGGTGACAAGGGCGAACAATTCGCCTGGACGCGGCCGCGTTGGGGATAAGACCATGGCCGAGAAAGTTGCAAGTATGAGTGCTGCAAGTGGAAGAAAACGGAACTGGTGGAAATCGGGTGAAAACCACTCTTGGATGAGACCCTGCATTGCTGGAGCTGAAAGAGTTTCAAACGGATAGCTGAACATTCGAAACCCATTCGGGTTAAGCGGAACGACTGCGACACAGATTGCTAGAGTTAGTACTAACGGTTTAATTTTTTTCCATTCCCTGTCTAATCCTGCCATCACGGCAAAAAGGAGAATCAAGGCAAGTCCCAGTGCAGAGCCTGCGTGGAGGTTTACCCAGAGGAGCATCAACAGTGGCAATAACCAGATAACGCGTCGCTTGCTGCCAAAGACGTAACCATCCAACAGCGCGATGAAAATACTGGCTAGGAGAAGAGTGAACATCTGGGGCCGAAAGCCAAAAAGAGATGCCGAAGCCGCTGCTGCAGAGACGACCGCAAAGGCTGCAATGAATGGCTT
>DATEXA010000183.1:0-3751 GCA_035257465.1 Pyrinomonadaceae bacterium
GGACATCGCGCTGCGGACTGGTTTTGCAAGCCAGAGTCATTTTACGACCACTTTTCGCAAGCTTGTCTGGACCACGCCAAAAGCTTTCAGGGACACGCGGTAGATTTACATCCGCGCGAAAATTGAGAAAGAAAGAGAAGGTGGCTGGCGATCGTCAAATCGTGAACTGCCACAGAGGTCCTAATCATGACTTTAAACGTTCTATCTTTTCCAGATATACATCGCGAAGATTCGTGGTTCGTGGGTGTGCCTCCGAGGGAGTCGAGCGGAGTGAATCAGGAATCTAGTGCAGAAAAAAGTATTCGGAGCGGGATGAACTCTCTCGGAATTGTGGGTCGGAGTTCGGCGCTACTGCAAGTGTTTCAACTGGTGGAAATGGTAGCCGCCAGCGATGCTACCGTGCTCCTGCTGGGCGAGACTGGCACAGGGAAGGAACTATTCGCCCGCGCCATTCACGAACGCAGCCAGCGGCAGAAGGAAACCTTTCACACGCTCAATTGCGCTGCGATACCGGGATCGCTTTTTGAGAGTGAACTCTTCGGACATGAACGCGGGGCGTTCACCGGAGCGCACATGCAGAAGCAAGGCCGGTTGGAGTTGGCCGATCGAGGTACTATGTTTCTTGATGAAGTAGGTGATATGCCGCTTGAAGTGCAACCAAAACTTTTGCGCGTCCTGCAGGAGCATTCGTACGAGCGAGTGGGTAGCGCGCGGACCAAAAAGGCTGATGTGCGATTGGTGGCGGCGACTAACCGCGACTTGGACGAGATGGTTGCCGAGAGAGAATTCCGGAGTGATCTTTACTATCGATTGAACGTATTTCCGATCCGTATTCCACCTTTGCGAGAACGTCGTGAAGACATTTCACTGCTCGTACAACACTTCACGCAAAAGTACGCGGACAAGATGGGCAAACGAATAGACGTAGTGCCGGAAACCACTATGCAGAAATTGGAACGCTGGTCCTGGCCGGGAAATGTGCGCGAATTAGAGAACCTCATAGAGCGTTCAGTGATCCTAACGAAGAGCAACATACTGGCGGTTTCTGTACCTGATAAGGCCAACGGCGCAATAGATGCAGCAGAAGTTGTCGGTAACTTCGAGGAGCAAGAGAGAATTGTGAACATTCTCAAGGAGACCAGAGGGCGCGTGGCTGGTCCCAACGGGGCAGCATCCCGATTGGGTGTGAAACGAAGCACACTGCTCGACCGCATGAAAAAGCTAGGTATCGATGCGCGCGAGGTGCGGACGGATCTCATGTATTCGCAACAAGCGGCGGATTGAAGAGTCATAGCGCAGCTGAGCCGCATCCTCACAACAGGCGGCCAAGCCGACTCGCGCAAGACTTATGGCCAGAGTTCTCACTCAATCAGTTGCTCAAAAAAACAAGAACTTAAGAACTTGCCATACAGAGGGCTGGGCATCAGCCGAACATGAGGCTTATTCGAGTGTCATGATCGCGTAAACATTTCTGGGTCAAGTCCTCCTGGGTTCCCGTTCACGTCATTTTCTCTCCAGAGAAATTCCCATCGACAAAACACTAAACTCGACATTCCTGCTAGCAGTTGCAGTTGCTATTGAACTCGTCCCATGCTTCGCGCGCTCAATACGAAGAGCAAACCAACAAGGAGTATGTCCCACCATCGGACTGATCGTCTCTTTGACAATTAACCTGACAAGACCGATTCAATAACTCTTGTACGTCAGACCATGCAGGTGTAGAGTAGGCCTCCCCCACATAATGTGAACTGTTCGAGTTTCCTCAATGGGCTTTGTTCCATGGGCTGATTTGTCTTCTGGCCCTGTCCTTTGAAGCGGTGCCATCAGAGCGATTCAAGCCCTTACTGACAGCGTCGGTAACCAACCAGAAAGGACTCCCTCCTATGCGCTCGATTCATTTCAAGCTCATCTCATTTTCAGCTGTGCTAGGCATACTTTATTGGCTAACGATTCCTGCGGCTTCAGCTCCGTCAGCCACGGCGATCGGTCCTCGGCAGTCTGGTCCGATATCCCTTACGGCTGACGACAGCACACTCGTGAATGTTAACCCTGAGGCGAATACTATCAGCATTTTCGACGCCTCGAGTTCCACGCTTATAAAACTAGGCGAAGTCAAAGTGGGCCGCGATCCCGAGAGTGTTGCTGTGCAGCTTGACCATCGTGACAATGGCGATGGCGATGTCGACGATCAAGATGAGGATGGGCAACGTGATGGAGCATTGGCCTATGTAGCCAATTCGTTTGACGGCACGGTTTCAGTCGTGAGTCTCAAAAACCGGAAGGTCAAAGATGTTATTAAAGTGGGCGCCGAACCATCAGCTGTCGCGCTGTCGCCAAATGGAACAAGACTCTATGTCGCCAATTCGACGTCAAACAACTTGATGGTCTTCGACGTTACCAAAAAGAAACCGAGCTTCATCACCAGCGTTGACCTGAGTGCTTTTGGTACCGCGCCGAGGGCAATCGCGATCACTAACGACGGAGATACCGACGATACAGATGAGACGGTCTTTGTCGCCCTCTTCTTTGCTCAACTCCGGCCCGGGAAAACCGCGCTGAACGAGACTGAGGACGATCAGCGGGAAGGTCGTGTTGTTGCTATCTCGGCGGCAACCAATAGTGTGCTCGGTCCGACCACAACGCTGCAGCCAATCTCCAACACGGGTTTCAATGCCAACGGTCGGCTATCACCAGGTCCGGGCCAGGTTCCGAATGTGCCATCGACCAATCCTCAGACGTTCACTACGCCCACAGGTTCTTACCCGAACCAGCTGGCGTCGATCGCAATCCATCCGACACGCTCACTCGCATATGTAGTGAGCACCGGAGCTTCTCCTAATGGTCCACAACGGTTCAATGTTATGGCCCAGGGAATGGTATCGGTCTATAACACCGGAACGAAGTTAGAAGTCTCCAGTGCCCAGACAGACCCAACCGTGCGCCGGACAGCTCCACTCAATTTGAATCAAGGAGTAAACCTCGCCACGACTCCAGCGCCAAGGCTCTTCCATACCAACCCTGTCGCGATGACTTGGCGACCCGACGGATCTGATGCCTGGGTAGTGGTCCAACAGGCCGATCTGATCGTGCGTTTGACCGCTGACGCCAACGGTATCCCGACGATAGGAGCTCCACTAATTGCTGGCCCCAGTCAGATCGTGCGGCTTGACCTGCAGGACACCACTGGAAGCCAGATCCAAGGTAAGGCACCTCGCGGAATTGTGATCAGCAGTGATGGCACACGTGCGTTTGTTAGCAATTTTGTTAGTCGCTCAATAACCAGCGTTGATATCTCGACTCCGACTTCCCCCGCTATTCTGGCCACCGCTCAGTCAACAGCCCTACCGGCACCTGGAAGTGTCGCAGCCACTGCGCATCTGGGTGAGGAACTGTTCTTTTCTGGGCGCGGCCCACAGGGCCGAATGTCACAAGAGGCTTGGGGAGCATGCATTGTTTGTCACCCGAAAGGTCGCAGCGATAACGTTACTTGGCATTTCGACGCTGGACCACGGCAAACAATTGCCCTTGATGGCATGATCAACAAGACTGATTTTCATGACCAGAGAATTCTGAACTGGAGCGCTGTGCGGGATGAGAACCAGGATTTTGAACTCAACACGAGAAATGTATTTGGCGGTCGGGGATTAATCGATGACGATCGACTCTTCCTCGCCATGGGAGGTGCGAACGGCGCTACTCCGACTGACTCGTCTCTAGTTGAGCAATTTCAGCAATTCACCGGCGCTGTCGG
>DATEXA010000184.1:0-4365 GCA_035257465.1 Pyrinomonadaceae bacterium
TAGAAAGAGTTGACGATACAACGAGCAGGGTTTTCCTCGACGCCGATCAAAAGAGCCCAGCCGCTAAGGAGTTTGAAGCGAAGCTGTCAAATCGCATTGTCGGCCAGGACCGTGCCGTGCGACACACGAGTGGCCTCTATCAAATCTTCTTGGCAGGCATGAATCCGTCCAACCGACCGCTCGGCACGATGCTCTTCTTAGGGCCAACTGGATCGGGTAAAACGCGTGTCGTTGAAGCCGCCGCGGAGGTTCTCTTCGGCGACCCTCACGCTGTTGTTAAAATTGACTGCGCCGAGTTTCAGCACTCGCACGAGATAGCCAAGTTGATCGGTTCACCTCCCGGTTATTTGGGGCATCGTGAGACCAGCCCGATGCTGACGCAGGAGAATCTCGATCACATGCACACCAAAGACACAAAGCTCACCCTCGTTCTCTTCGACGAGATCGAAAAAGCTTCAGATAGCTTGTGGCGACTGCTCCTCGGAATTTTGGACAAGGCAACGTTGACCTTAGGCGACAACCGTCGCGTTGACTTCTCGCGCGCGATAGTGATTATGACTTCGAACCTCGGAGCTCGCGAGATGTCGGAACTGATTTCTGGCGGCATCGGTTTTGCGCCGCGCAACGGCAAGACAGATCCTCTTTCATCTGAAGTTGATCAAAAAATTTTCCGCACAGCGGTCGAAGCGGCACGGCGTAAGTTTTTGCCGGAGTTCATGAACCGGATCGACAAGGTGGTCGTCTTCCGGGGCTTGCAGGAGCACGATTTGCGACAAATTCTGGACCTGGAACTTCAAGCCCTACAGGACCGAATCATATGTACAGCGAGCACGAAGGTTTTCTTCCACTGCTCCGACGCCGCCAAGGAGATGTTGCTTCGCGAAAGAATCGATCGTAAGTATGGGGCGCGCAGCCTAAAGCGCTCAATTGAGATATTCCTCGTGCAGCCTCTCTCGAATCTAATGGCGACCGGCCAGGTAGCGTTCGGTGATTCGGTCTACGTGGAGACAGATGCAAGTGGCAAGCTCGTGTTCTCGAAACATTCGGACCCTGCTCTGATCGACGAGATGCAACATTTGGTTGAGAAGACTGAACAATCGACCCCTGAGGCGGCCGCGGTGGCGCCTCATATTCGAATGCGAAGACCGCCGTCAAGAGTTCGGAGTTCGGTGGTTTAGAAGGATGGTGCTTTTGATCTATTCGAGCTTTCGAAAGATTTCGGATTCTTCTAGCACACAAGTAAGCGCTTAATCAGCCAGAAAGATAAAGAAGGCGATCACATCCTATTCGGTATTGTCAGGTTAACGGCTGAAGATGCAATCGGACGTTACGTCCCGCATACTTCAATGATGCACACTTCCCTCTTTCGCTACCATCGTCATCGCCTTCCTGCCGAGATCATCAGTCATTCCGTTTGGTTATATTTTCGCTTTGCCGTCAGCTTTCGTGATGTCGAGGAGACGTTAGCCATGCGTGGTGTCACGGTTAGCTATGAGACGGTTCGAGAATGGTGCCTTAAGTTCGGTCCAGCCTTACGCCAATGGTTTGCGCCGCGGATCTCCTCGACCCGGCGACCGATGGTTCCTCGACGAAGTGTTCCTAAAGATTAACGGACGGCTCCATCACCTGTGCCGTGCAGTAAGAAGCTACGTAACGACCTTGCGGCCGACCGGGGTTTAGGTAACGATCTGAAACGCCCGTCGTGGTCACTAAGGCGTTGGATAGTCCCAAACATCAGGCGGCAGCTTATCCCTGAGTGAAGCATACATAGCATCGCGGAACAATTTCAGCGCCGGATACGGCCGCAGGGCAATTGTGCGCTCCACTATCAGCCCCTGCTCGTTATCCACGATGACCTCCAAGCTCTCGATCTTGTGGCCATCCATGGTTCCCACCCAGCGCAAGAAGGTGGTGTGCTCATCGAGCTTAAACTCGGCCGTATAGGTACCGGAACCACGCGTGGAGCTCGACTGAGCGAAAATCGTCGCTATGAGTTCACGGCCCTCGATCGGCCTAATCAGAATCGGGCTGTTGAATACAATGTTTTCGGCAAGCAGCTCGCTCACTTGGGCGGCTGTAGGCTTACCGGATTCCCGTAGTTTCCGTAAAGGATGCATTGTGATTCCTCTATGCTATGTTGCGGCAAGCGTTGCCCAACTATAGCGACGGGCTCATGGAAAGCTGAGAGCAGCTGAAGCATGGCCCCGACTTCGCCTAGGCTTTTGCCGCCGCGCTGATCTTGTAGTTGCGTGCTTCGATGGCTTTCAGGGTATTTGCAAACCACTTCTCCAACTGTCCCTTGCCGGCGATCCCAAGGAATGCTCCGAGCAATCGGCCCTTGAAGTTCTTGCCCTCCCGCACAATTTCGACGTCTACGTCGGTCGTGCCGTTGGGCTGTCGGGTTAAGGTATAGGTATGACCTGACCGGCCTCCCCACAAGTTTGAGTCAGTGGTGGTCAGGACTATGTGTGTGGGATCGGACCAGTTGTAGTTCAGTCGTTCCCAGATCCCTCCCGAGCCCTCCGTGACGTCGGCATAGTTGGTGCCCTTCTTGTGCACTTTCAGGTACTGATCGGTGCTATTGCCAAAGAGCTTCGCCCGGCCCGGACCGAAGTCCGTCAGTCCGGCGATGAACTGCTCTGGAGTCGCGGTAGTTGTCTTCTTGAAGTGAATTACGGACATGTCTGCTCCTTCATCTAACTGTTTGCGTGTGCAACTGGTTTACTCTGTACGGTGTTCGTTGATTTCTCCCACCAATCGAGTCAAATCCATCTCCCCGTCTCTAGTCTGGAACCGGCGCTTCATCGGGAACCAGCCTTTTCATTTCACCTGGGACACGCGCAACGTTTTCTCTCGGCTTCGGAATCATTACCTCACTCTTCCGAGTGGGAAGACATCTGTATAGGGCTAGCGGTTACAAACAAGTGAGGAAATCGAGAGTCGCATTATGGGATGAAGCCATTTGCGTCTAAGCGATCGTTAATCAACCAGATGACAAAACGTGCATTCCTATCACCCACGTCGCTAATTTTATTCCTTGTTGAGTTAAGTTGACGATACTGGCGAACGCGAGAAGTGAGCAGTAAATAGGGTGTTTCCAATCGCGGGCCCGAGAAGCCTTATTTAAGGCGACTATATATATATATATATATAAGGACTGAGGTTCCTAGCGTGAGATCGTCCGATTTCTTGATTCTAATGGCGTAATCTGGAGTAACGGAAAGGTAGGATGGAGGAGCTAAGTTATTGATTTATATGGTAGGCGCGTGGGGATTTGAACCCCAGACCCCTACCGTGTCAAGCTCTACCCTGGCTAACCCTTTTGAAATCAATAAGCACTAAATTTGTTCAGTAAAACTCGCACTGCATGCACTGCATCCACTGCTTCAACTGCTGGTTCTGCACCTTTTTGTGTGCCAAACTGTGTGCCACATCTTACCATCGCTTTTTGCGATTCTGAATCCTAAAACAATTCACTCACACAACCCCTCTCAGGTTGAGACTGCAAGTAATCTACTGGAAAACTAAACTAGTCATATGATGATCCTTCAGACTGCTTAGATCAACTTGTACCTTTGCGGGGCGCGCCGTTCCGCGTAGTTATTACAGTTGAGCTGCAGAAACTGGAGGATAAAAATGACGATACGACACCAACGTGGTCATCTCAGATGTACGACGCGCAAAAATGGTCCAGCCGTATGGGAATTTCTCTGGCGAGAAAACGATCCGACTGGGAAACGTTTACGTCGTACGGCGGTAATCGGCACTGTAGAAGAATATCCTACCGAGGATTTAGCACTGTCAGCGGTCAACGGACTTAGGGTCAGCATAAACGAGGCCTGTAATCGCCAACGTTCACGATCCATTCTTTTTGGAGATCTGATTGACCATTATAAACAGACTGAGCTTTGCGATAGATCAGAGTGGTATTCGGAGGCCACCAAGGTGATCTATGCCGAGTTCCTGAAGACATGGATACGACCGCACTGGGCAAAGATGAATATTCGCGACGTTCGCACCATTGTCGTTGAAAACTGGCTGCGACAGTTACACCGCAAAGACACGGCAAGATCACAGACAAGATCGAGTCGTTTCGTCTCCCTTGTCGATTTTTCGATTTGAAGTAGCAGTCCTTATATATATAGCTTCTCCCGCGGACGACTTCGATCAATTTAGATAACCTGTTAATCCCTGTCCTCACCTCCCTGGTACGGATTCATCCAACATCACAGGTTAACGCCTTCTGTCGGTGAGCGATTCCATGCACGCTCGAAACTCTCTCTGTCTCGGAATAGTGCAGTGACTGCCTGACCGAGCTGTTTCCTGATTCTGATGTCGTGCCATTTGTTCTCCGCCGCTGTAATT
>DATEXA010000185.1:0-9695 GCA_035257465.1 Pyrinomonadaceae bacterium
TTGGCTGCGTTCGTCTGCTAGACGAGAAACCAATTCCGATGTCACGAATGGCAAATCACAAGCGATTACGAAAGCCCACGAGCTCGTACAGGATTGGAGTGCAGCATGTAGACCACCGAGCGCTCCCCAACTCGGATACACGTCTAACGCCGTTTTTAATCTTGGATCAGTGCTACTTCGTCCCACTACTGTGACAGAATTGATGACTGCAAAAAGTGTGTCAGCGATTCGCTGGACGAACGACTGATTCTCGAGGAGCAGTTCGGCCTTGTCTTTTCCCATCCGGGTCGATGATCCGCCGGCTAGGATGAAGGCTTCAATTTGGTCCATATGCTGCGGCGTTGATAGCTGAGGAGTTGCCACGATTGGGCAACTTAGCATGTCCGATTCGATGCCGCAAACCAAGATGAGAACCCATTTCGGATTTCGAATTTCGGATTGCGGATTTTTAGAACTCAACCCAGCTGATGGAAATCCGCAATCCCAAATCCCAATTCCGAAATTCCCAAAGTATCTCGGACACTCATCCTTGACCGTTTTCTTTAGCGAAGCTTATAGTCGCTGATGTACGCGGGCGTGGTTTTCGGCATCTATTAAGAGCACGAATTCACCTACGGTTCGCGATGTATATCGGTTGTAGCGCGAGGTAGTTTTTAAATGAATCGACTTATCTCAGTCCTCCTGGTTTCTTTGTGTTTTTTAGTTTTGGCGGGATCGGTTAGTGCTCAAAAAACCGTTGCCCTTACCAACGGTCCCCAGTTGTTTGCCTTGGAGGATATTCGACCAGGGATGAAGGGAACTGCGAAAACCGTCTTTAGTGGCACGGAGGCTGAGGAATTTGGGGTTGAAGTGCTTGGCGTACTGCCAGGTTTCCCGGGACCGCGACAGTCGGCAATCATCGCCAGATTGTCTGGCTCGAATGTCGATAAGACTGGCGTGTTTGCGGGAATGTCAGGTTCTCCGGTCTTTATTGATGGCAAACTCGTAGGAGCCATCGCATTTAGTTTTCCGTTCTCGAAGGAACCGATCGCGGGCATTACTCCGATTAAGCAGATGATCGATCTCTTCAATAAGGGATCGGAAAACGATAACAAGCCAAAAGAACCGCGTCCTGTTTCGTTTTCGCAATTAGCCGCCACCGAGTGGAAACCAAATCTTCCCAAGCCCGCCGTATCATCAGTCTCGTTGTTTGCTCCTGTTAGCGCGGGCTCACCGTTGATGCCTTTACTGGGGCAGCAGATGACTCCGATCGCAACCCCGCTTGTATTTAGTGGCATCAGCCAGGAAACACTAGCGATGTTTTCACCGCAGCTGATGGCCAGCGGAATGTTGCCAGTTTCAGGTGCTGGAGGTTCCGCAGCGATTACTCCGCTCGCCCCAGTCGATGGAAACACGTTTCCTTCCGGAAGCTCAATCAGTGTTCAACTCGTACGAGGTGATTATTCATTAGCTGCAGCAGGGACGGTGACTCTACGTGACGGTGATCGAATTTATGCCTTTGGTCATCCTTTTTTGAGTCTTGGTTCTTCAGACATGCCGATGTCGGAGTGTTCTGTCGTTACAGTCGTTCCGAACGTTAACAATTCTTTCAAGCTCGCGGTGCCCGGTCAGATGGTTGGCTCGATTTCCCAGGATCGTGCTTCTGGCATTTTTGGATTGCTGAAACAGGTGCCAAAGATGATCCCGGTCAAAGTCAACCTGCACACGAGCCGTGATCGCACAGAGTCCTATTCCTATGAAATTGCTAACGATACGTTTCTGACACCACTACTTCTGAATATCACCGTCTTCAACACAATTACATCGAGCGAGCGTGCCCTGGGCGATTCCACGCTGTCGGTGAAAGGCGAAATCAAAGTTAAAGGACAGGAAACGATTCAAATTGATCGGCGCTTTTCTGCCAACAATTCGGCAATTATGGCAGCCGGCTCGATTGCGGCGCCCGTCAACTCCCTTTTAACGAGCGGGTTCGATAATGTTCAGCTTGACGGCATTACGCTCGACATTTCGTCCTCAGATACGAAGTACGCCGCCACTCTCGAACGCGTCGCGCTGGATCGCACGGAGGTTCGTCGGGGCGACAATATCGAGGTGCAGGCCTACGTGAGAACGGAATCAGGCAAACAATTCGTGCAGCGCATACCAGTTCAGATTCCAGCTGATGCACCCCCGGGGCAGTTATTGGTATTTGTCGGAGATGGTGGAGCGTTACAGGAAGGGTCCCCAGCGAAGAGTTTTGTCCCTAGAGATCTTGGCCAGTTAGTGCGGGCAATTAACACCGTTAAGAAGAGTGATCGTCTCTACGTGAAGCTGTTTCGAATCACGAACGGAGCTGTGATCGGAACAAACGAATTGCCGAGTCTGCCGCCGTCTGTCGTCGCTACTTTGAATAGTGAGAGAACCGCAGGGGGTTATACACCAACCGTCTTATCGCCAGTTTCTGAGATGGAATTGCCGCCGGCAGAGTTTGTGATCTCCGGCCAACAGCTCATTGCGATCGAGGTAATTCCATAATCTTGATTGTTAGACTTCGGTAGATCGACTTCAGCCGCAGACATTCGCAACAGCGTTTATCTGCGGCTGAAACTTTTTGTTTTTTCCTACTTGCCTACGTTTGCCAACTCATTTATCCGGGCCTTAAAGGCTGACGAAAGCTGTTCAACTTCTTCCGCTGAATAGTTGGCAGCTCGAAACGCATCTTTGATTTGTTCGTCACTCAATTTGGAGAGCCTTTCACTGAGCCAACGAGCATCTGCCACTGTCAGATTGTTGAAGAGCTTTTTGTTCTTCCCTCCGTAATTGAAGTCGATGTTGTCTCCCTTTACCTTGTCGATAAACTCTGCTTTGACGTAGTCGGAAGGTTTGTTGCGGCTACGCGAGATCACTCCACCGGTCTTGCCGAATGATCCCCCAAGGTCGCTGATAATGTAACGCAGCTTATCGTTGTCGCTTGCGGCGCGTGAGGCGAGAATCTCATTGTTGTCGTCTTTCATGTCCCAGTTATTGATCATGACCATCATGATTTTGAGGCCATTGAATTCCGGCGTTCCCTTGAACGGGTTGTTCTCCCACTGCCAGTTACCTGTTCGCTTAACGTCGGCCGGGCGTGCTTCGAGTCTGACATTATCAAAGTCACCTTTACCTTCAATCTTCAAATGCGGAACGAGGTAGGCGATTTCAGTTTCATAGCCGAGAGCCCAGAGAAGTCGATTTGCAGCAGTATCGGATTGAGCTTCCTTTCCGAGTTTTGCAACCCACTCGTTTCCCGACGCGTCTTTCACACGATACTTAGTCGAATACCCGCCTTGTTTTTGTTCGATGAAAGTGACTTGCTTGAGATCCGGCTTCATCGATTCGCCACCGGCGCCAAGAAGCAAATTTCGGCTTTCGATGTCAGTGGGCTCGGCCCAAAGCACGGGAGCTCCGGTGTACTTCTTTTCCTTATTCTCTTTATTGTTTTGGGAAAGCGCTGTGTCCGATACTGCGAATACTAAGAGCAGTGAACACAGCAACCAGGAATTGGCTTTCTTGCTTAACATAGTTTTTTTCACCTGTTGGTTTCTAATACAAAAAGTCCGGACCTCGTCTCGTAACCGAGCGCGTAAAGGGGCGTAAAATCGGGCTACAACGAAACTAAGCAACAGCGATACCGCCGCAAGGAAAAAGAGCCAACGCTAAATTGCGTTGGCTCTTTTAATCGTTTTAGCGTGTTGAAGTTTTACGGACGATGCGGAGTTGTACCCTGTGGACATATCCACAATTCGACATGCAGTTCCTCTCGAGCGCCACCGATAACGCTAACGATGCGCTTGGCGTCAAGATGTCGAGTGTTCACGAGATAGTCCACGATCTGTTGTGAACGTCGTTGCGCGTCTCCGGCCCTGGCAGATCGTTGAGGGTAGATCACGACGTAAGCCGTTGACGTTGGATCGTTTTGAAGATCAATGGTGTAGTTGTCGAGCCGCGCTTTCTCATCATTAAGCGAGATAGCGGGGAACTCATCAAACTTGCGAGACTTTGCCTGAGGTAGAGGGATTGATACTCCAGAACTGGCTGAGCAATCCAACGCGTGTCCACCCAACGACAAAGTGGCCTTAATCGTTTGACCTGCGAGACCAGTGGTGTCGACCTTAATCGAGCTAGTACCTTGACCTTCAATGATTGTTCCGGCAGATACTGTCCAATTGTATATGGGTGACACTACGGGAGTGCCGCCGTAAACATTGGAGCTAAACGTCACCGGTTGATCCAGCGCAACGCTTGTGGGACTGACGATCTCGATATTTGGGCACGCTGGCTGAATTACCGGTGCACATCCTTTAACTACAACCGTAGTGGAAGTAAAGGCTTCACACTCGCCCTTAATGTTGCCCGTCTGAATGTTGATCGTTGCTTTGTAGATACCGGGAGCGAGCCCCTCAAGATCCCAAACAACATTTGGACCATCTCCCAGTATTCGTCCACCAGTCGTCGACCAGCGATAGCGCACTGGATTCCCATCTGGTGATGATGCCGGTGCGTCTAGTTGAACTTGAGAAGGGGTGCCTTCACAGCTTGTAACTACCGACTTGCTGGCTGTGAGACTTAGCGTCGGAGGTGTGAACGCGATCGGCGGATGCGTCTTTTGAGCCAATGCGTCAGTTGGCAGTAAAAAGGCTAATAGTGCAACTGGACCCAAGTAGTGGAATAGACCTCGGTGACTTCTAAACATTGGCATCCTCTTTTGTTATTTCTCGCTGTTCTCTTGCATCTGACTCTGCGACTTACCCGTGGCAACGAACTCTAGCCTTTCACGGTGTGCACAGTCCATAGTAAAGCGGTCGACAGGGATAAACCCCCAATATGCTGGGGTTTCCAAAACCTTCAAGAGTAATGGTGTCGCTTGCCGCTCGTTTGACTCCCACGAATAATTGGCGTTAGATAAGTCGCTTCTTTCCCAACCCAGACTCTCGAATGTGTTTCGCATTAGGCATGAATAAGGCTCTAATTTCAGTCGTAGTGTTGCTACTTGTCTTTGCGGTTGGGTGTAAGCGCAAAGGTGGAACGAACTCGAGTAATCCAGCCGATGGGAGTTCAGCCTCGAGCAGCGTGTCTCCTAATCCTTCTCAAGCACGTGCATTTCTTGAAAAAGGTAAGTTGCTTTATCGCAACGACCAGGATTCGGAAGCTGCAGAAGCATTCAAACAGTCCATCAGCCTTGATCCGACTCTCGCCGAAGCGCACTTTCGTTTAGGTTTGGCATACGAAGCCTTGAACAAAGCTCAAGAGGCTGATGACGAATACAAGAAAGCTGTAGAGGGCTACAAGAAGTATTTTGAGAACGATCAAAACGACAGCGATGCTGAAGCTCATTATGACCTGGGGCAGGCCTATGCGGGTCTTCACCAGTATAGCGACGCTATTCGTGAATTCCGCCAAGCGACGAAAACCAGAACCGACGATGCGGACATCTATTATGATTTGGGGATTGCACACACGAGGTTAGCGCAATACTCGGAAGCGGCTGCTGCGTTTTCGAAGTCTCTGGAGATTGACCCGGAAAACTACCGGGCTCAGGATGCTCTGGACGAGGCTCGCGAAGGTCAGAAACGCATTCAGGCGGGCAAGAAGCATCAGGAAGATCTGCTCAAGAAAGAGAAAGAGGGAGAGTTGAAAAAGGCTGGCGAAGGATCGCCGACAGCGAGTCCGCAGCCAGCTGCTCCGAAAGGAATTAAAGGTTAGAAATGGCTACGTACACACCACCACCATATTTTCCGCAAAGCTCGCTTGTCCCTCCCGATAAGAATCGTTATCGAAAGTTTAAGTTTATCGTTGCCGTTGTGTTGGTGCTTTTTCTCTTAGCGCTTGTGGGCATCGGCTTCGGTGTTTGGTATCTGATGAGGGGTGTTTTCTAACCCGAGGAATGACCGCTCCAACTCGGTTAACTCCTTCCATCGCTTGACACATCCGGTCTGCATCCGTATAGTCTGCCGTTTCGGACAAAGGGTCTGAAGTCTACAAAGCGACGTCTAGCAGGTTCTGTCGGTGTGGAGGCGTTGCGCGGCCATGAGATATAGCAAGGCCAGTTGACAATTATTGTGGCGTAAATGGCTTGCGTCGCGGTCGGCTTTTTTGACCGTTCCAGCGCTTGCTCGCGCGGAGGTTGACTCCTTCTCGTCTAACATAATGCGACGCCAGAGAAAAGTTTAGGCTCGAGGGAAGCCACAATCCGCACCCGCCACATAGCGAATTCAGAACGTCCCTAAATCATAGTTTCAAACAGGGCAGTCGCCTGCGCTGACTGCCGGACTAGTTCCGGAAAGAGGCAGGCAAGCGCCCTTTTGCGCGCCAAAGGCGCCCAGCATTAAGAGGAAAACAGTGCCGACTATCAATCAGCTTGTTCGCAAGGGACGTAAGCAGGTCAAGTACAAGACGGCCAGCCCTGCACTACAGAGTTCACCCCAGAAACGTGGGGTTTGCACCCGTGTTTACACGCAAACGCCAAAGAAACCGAACTCGGCGTTGCGCAAAGTTGCTCGTGTGCGCTTGACCAACGGAATCGAGGTCACGACCTATATTCCTGGTGTTGGTCACAATCTCCAGGAGCACTCGATAGTTCTTATTAGAGGCGGCCGAGTGAAGGACTTGCTGGGCGTGCGCTACCACGTGATCCGTGGAACCCTGGATTCGGTCGGTGTTGCCGATCGCAAGCAGGGACGATCAAAGTACGGCGCGAAGCGACCTAAAGCGAGCGCGAAGTAATCAAGTAGCACAGACTTCAGTCTGTGCAGTGAACTGGAACTTGAACCAAGAACACAGACTCAAGTCTGTGCCACTGAGAACGATATGCCAAGACGAAGAGTAGCTGAACGACGCGACGTACTTCCCGATCCTGTTTACAACAGCCCCCTGGTAACGAAATTCATCAGCGGAGTCATGTGGGACGGTAAGAAGTCTTTAGCAGAGAGCATTTTCTACGATGCCATGAAGCAAGTTGGCGAGAAGACTGGTGAAGAGTCGCTCAAGGTTTTTAAGCGCGCGATCGACAACGTCAAGCCAACGGTTGAAGTGAAGTCGCGACGCGTCGGTGGTTCGACTTATCAGGTACCAATCGAAGTTCACCAGGAAAGACGTGGTGCGTTGGCGATTCGTTGGATCGTCTCTTACGCGCGTGGACGCGGCGAGAAGACGATGACCGACCGCCTTGCGGGGGAAATTCTTGATGCTGCTAACAACCGCGGAAACGCCGTCAAGAAGAAGGAAGATACGCACCGAATGGCGGATGCCAACAAGGCGTTTGCGCATTACAAGTGGTAGGGACCAGGTCTCAGGTCTTTGGGCTTTGGCTTTTGTCAAAGACCCAAGACTAAAAACCAAAGACCAAACAAAGCAATGGCTAAGCACGACCTAAATAAGTTCAGAAATATCGGCATCATGGCACACATAGATGCCGGCAAGACCACCACGACCGAACGTATCCTTTATTACACCGGTATAACGCACAAGATCGGTGAGGTACATGAGGGTACGGCGACGATGGACTGGATGGAGCAGGAACAGGAGCGCGGTATCACTATCACCAGCGCTGCGACAACGTGTTTCTGGGAAAGGAACGGTGTCGATCATCGCATCAATATCATTGACACTCCGGGCCACGTCGATTTCACGATGGAAGTTGAGCGTTCACTTCGAGTGCTCGACGGTGCCGTAGCCGTTTTTGATGGTGTTGCGGGTGTTGAACCGCAGTCTGAAACTGTTTGGCGTCAAGCCGACAAGTACGGCGTTCCCAGAATTTGTTTTATCAATAAGCTGGATCGCGCAGGTGCTTCTTTTGATCGTTCTTTTGAATCAATCATTACCCGCCTTGGTGCCAATCCCGTCGCTATTCAGATTCCAATCGGTCTCGAAGATCAACTTAAGGGTGTCATCGACCTCATATCGATGAAGGGGTTGCTTTGGAACGACGAGAGCAAGGGCGCTGAATACGAAACGACCGACATTCCGGAGGACTTGAAAGAAGCCGCCGTCGCCGCTCGCGAGAAGCTGATCGAGGCCGTAGCAAGTGTCGATGATGAGTTGATGCACAAGTACATCGAAGGCGAAGAGATCTCCGAAAAGGAAATCCGCACCGCCCTTCGTAAGGGAACAATTGAATTGAAGATTGTTCCGGTTGTTACCGGATCGGCATTCAAAAACAAGGGTGTGCAGACACTGCTCGATGCGGTTGTCGATTATCTGCCTTCACCGCTTGATGTTCCTCCGGTCGAGGGGATTAGTCCAAAAACCTCTGAGACTGAAACTCGAGCTGCAGATTCGTCGGCGCCGTTTTCCGGACTTGTCTTCAAGATCATGGCTGACAAGCACCTTGGTCAGCTGTCGTTTGTGCGCATCTATAGCGGAACGATAAGGGCTGGTTCGTACGCTTACAACCCGATCAAGGATACTCGTGAACGCGTCGGTCGGTTGATGCAGATGCACGCGAATAAGCGTGAAGATATCGAAGACGCCAGCGCCGGCGAGATCGTCGCAATTGGCGGCATGAAGCAGGTAACTACTGGCGATACAGTCTGTGACGAGAACAAGCCAATCATCCTCGAGAAGATGGAGTTTCCTGCTCCCGTTATTCGCGTCGCTGTTGAGCCGAAAACGAGACAAGATCAGGACAAACTTGGCGTGGCCTTGAATCGCCTCGCTCAGGAAGATCCTTCATTCAACGTTTCCACTGATCCGGAAACTGGCCAGACGATTATTGCTGGAATGGGTGAGCTTCACCTCGAGATCATCGTTGATCGAATGAAGCGCGAATTTGGTGTGGAGGCAAGTGTTGGTAAGCCTCAGGTGGCTTATCGAGAGACCATCACGCAACCAGCTCCGGGTAAAGAGATCTTCAAAAAGCAGACAGGTGGCCGTGGTCAGTTCGGTCATGTGGAGCTTGAAATTGAGCCGGCACCGGGCGAGGGTTTTGTATTCGAGAATAAAATTACTGGTGGTGCTATTCCGAAGGAGTACATCAGGCCGGTTGAAAATGGAATCAGGGACGCCATGGTACGTGGCTTCCTCGCGGGCTATGAGTTAGTCGACATCAAAGTTCGGCTGGTTTTTGGTAACTACCACGAAGTGGATTCTGATGAGCGGTCGTTCCAAATAGCGGGCTCGCTCGCCTTCCAGGACGCAGTGCGAAAAGCAAAGGCCGTACTGCTTGAGCCCATCATGCGCATTGAAGTGGTTACTCCTGATGAGTACATGGGCGCAGTTAATGGCGACCTGATGCGGAGGCGTGGACAGATTGAAAAAACGGAGCCGAGGCCCGGTGGGGCGCAGGTGATTACGGCATTCGTGCCGCTCTCGGAAATGTTTGGTTACACGACCGACCTGCGTTCATCTACCCAGGGGAGGGCCACTTCGACGATGCACTTCGAGCGCTACGATCAGGCGCCGAAAAATGTCGCCGAGGAAGTTATTGCAAAAGTTCAGGGAGTCGCGAAGTAAAGAAGTGGCACAGACTTCAGTCTGTGCTGTTCTGTTTATGACTATCACAGACTGAAGTCTGTGCCACACATTAAACGGGGAAAATTAGATGTCGAAGGAAAAATTTGACCGTTCAAAACCGCACGTGAACATCGGGACGATCGGGCACGTGGATCACGGGAAGACGACGTTGACGGCAGCGATCACGAAGGTGTTGGCGAAGAACAATCCGAAAGTGCAGTTCGTGG
>DATEXA010000186.1:0-4224 GCA_035257465.1 Pyrinomonadaceae bacterium
CCATAAAGGTGAGGTTCTGAGTTAACTCGCGTTGAACGTTCAAATTCCACGACTGCAAGTAAGAGTTGTCAAAACCATGATCGATCGACAGCGGCGCGATGCCCGCAGCGCCGGCCAGGTTGATTGCGTTTTCCAACCTGATCGGTCCCGTGAAGGCTAGTGGCACTGCCAGCGGCGGATTTGTGGCCGTTCCCAGGACAACACTCGTCATGGGCTGATCGGTTAGTAAACCATACGCAATGCGAACAACTGTTCTGCCGTCATGGAATGGATCCCACGCCAAACCGAGCCGTGGTTGTAAGTTTTTGTTGTTCTGGTGATAGACCTCATTGAGGTCCGTACCTACCTGAACAAGGGAAGCGGTCTGCGGATCGAAGACGATGAAACGATCGAAACGTTCGGTTGGAGTGATGTTCCAGTCGTAACGGACTCCGAGTTCGAAGGTCAGGTTCCGGCGCCATCTGAAATTGTCCTGGACAAAAAAGCCAAACGCGTTTTCCGTTATGCTGCTTGATTGACTGCCAAGCGTAACGCTGAATGAATTAGCGTTGCCCGCAATAAAGTCAGCCAACGTCGGGAAGTTAAAGCTTCCAGTGCCCTGCCTGAAATTGTTGTTAAAGAATTGACGGACTTCACCACCCATTTTCAGGAAATGCTTTTCCCGCTGGTAGCTAAGGGAATCACTAATCACAACTGTAGTATCGGCACGTCCTGAAGGATTAATCGAAGGACCACCGAAGTTCAGTCCACCGGCAACACTGATCTGAGGTAGTCCAATGTTTTGATCTATACCGTTTCTGATACCAAACTCGGTTGGGTTTTGCTGGGCATTTGGGTTAGCTGTCGCGTTAAAGCGATTGAAGCCGAGCCGGAGTTCGTTCACAAGCGTCGGGCCAAAAATGTGTGTCTCGTTAAGAGTGAGAACCTGGCGTGTCAGTCGTGTCGTGTTACCGAATCCTGGAATCGTGTTGCCGTTCCGGTTCGGTTCGACATTCGAAGTTCGGAAAATATTGTAGTAGCCGTGCAGCCGATCCTTACTCCCAAGATTGTAAGCGAGGTCAATGGTCCATTGATTTGTATTCACGCTTGCGCTGGCCGATCCGACAAATCGTGGGTTACCGGAGGAATCGACAAAATTCGCCAGGGGGATCAATGGCACTAATCTCAGTATTACCGGATCGGTTATCGCAGCTCTCTGAGAATCGCTCAACACGAGACTGTTAAGATCGAGTTGTTGACGCTGTCGCAACCCCTCGTATGATGAAAAGAAGAAGAGCTTATTCTGCAGTATTGGACCGCCTAATTGACCGCCAAACTGATTCCGCTTGAACGGTGGTGGCTGACTCGAAGTAAAGGTAAAAAAATTGCGTGCGTCGAAGACGTCGTTGCGTAGAAACTCGAAAACCTCCCCATGAAACTCTGAAGCGCCGGATCGTGTCGCAATGTTGACGATGGCACCGGAGCTTTGGCCATACTCGGCACTCAATGTTGAATTATCTACCTTGAATTCTTGAACTGTTCCGATTGATGGTTGAAAAGTAATGGAACTATTGGTCAGGTTGTTGAGCGTGACTCCGTTAATTACGTAGTTGACCGTCTCTTCACGGTTTCCGGCAGTTGTGATTGCAAACGATCCTAAACCGCGGATCGGTGCAGATGAGAAGGCACCTTGAGGAGGCGTCACTGATCCGGCAACAAGTAATCCCAGGTCGAGGAAGTAGCGACCATTCAGTGGAATCTCTTGCACCATACGTCGATCAACTACCTGACTAACCGATGTTGAAGAACGTTCGATTTCGTTATTCGGTGAGGTGATGGCTACCTGGCCCGAGACATCCCCGACGCGAAGATGGAAATCTTGTGTGATTCTTCGCCCAACTTCAATTCTGAAGTTCTCTACTACTTGCGCAGTGAAACCCTGCGCGCTGATCTGAAGCCGATAATCTCCGATTGGAAGTGCGGCTATTTGGTACCTCCCGGAGCTGTCTGTGATGGAACGGCGAGCGACGCCGATCGCATGGCTACTGGCCATTATCTCGGCGCCTGCAATTAGATCACCGTTCTGGTCGGTAACTAATCCTTCAATTGAAGCGGTTGATTGAGCCTGGACGCAGGCCGACAGTACGAGCAAGGCAGCAACTGTAAAGGGGCAGCGCAGCAGTTTCATGGGGATTACACCGAACTAAATGCGAGAGAGCGCTCCTGAAACAGGGTCGTTACAAACGACGGGGGTTGGGTTCCTGTAATCCGAGTACGCTTTGGTGAGAACTTTACACTTCAAACTCAAGAACCTCAAATGCTTTTTTAGTCTGACCACTTAGGTCTTATCATCTACTTCCAAGAGTCGTAAGCTGATCCTTCTGCCGTGTCGCCGAAAGGCTCAGACTTCTCGCGCCAAAACTCCCCACACTACCATCGGGAACTGTGAATGCTCCGAACTGGGCACCGTAATTTTCCTAGTCATGCTGATCTTCATCTCACTTCTTCTCCTACCTACGACGACTCTGCATACCAAGGCGCCGTGGTCTTTATCAGAGAACCTCAGCACGCCAAACGCATTCAGGATCATCTCACCCCTCTCCTTGATTAACCTCCGGGCTGGGACCGCAGGCGTCCTCGCCTGCTAACTGAATCTCTCAAACGCTTGGTGTGTAGCTCCGGCAACTGAAGCCAGGGCGTCCGCCCTCACTGCATTGCAGCCTGTTAGTTTTTACAGTCGTTCGCACTTTGCCTGCCACTTATCATTCGAGTCATCAGGCGAATCAGTATGAGCATCGACCACCTGGAGTCCGACGCTTTTTATCGCGCTACCCTAAACAGTGAGTGGTATCGAATAGTAGGACTGTTGGGTGTCTTAGCCGCGTTGATCGTCTACACGTTAGTCCGCGGCGCGATGGTGGGTGGCTTTCGACTCCTCTGGATTCAGACTGCACTACTCGTGCTAGTTATGGCGCACGAAATCCGCGTCTTACGTGCAGTGAGCAACGCGCTGCGGTCTGACAAGGACATATCTCAGGCGACGTGGGCCGTTAACGTTGTTATCGAGAGCCAGCTTCCTACACTGGCGCTTGTCTTATTGTTGTTTAGCGAATGGATGACTCCTTACCAGGTGCTAGTCGCTCCTGCCGTCCTGATTTACTTTCTGTTCATCATCCTTTCCACTTTGCGCTTAAGTGAAGGTCTTACGATCTTGACGGGGTTAATGTCTGCTTTGGGTTATCTCTGTCTCACTTTTTACATCGAGGGGAAGTTTAAAGCTTCGAGGGCCGAGCTCGGCGCGTTTCCACTAAGCATCTATATCGTCTACGCAAGCCTGATCTTTATTGCAGGTGTGATTGCCGCAATAGTCACCGGACAGATTCGACGTTATGTCGTGGCAGCACTAAGACAAGCGGAATTGGAAAACGAACTGAAGGAAGTGAATCACGATCTGGATATCGCTCGCTCCATACAGCAGGGGTTGCTGCCAGATCATGCGCCCAGTTTGGACGATTACGATCTTGCAGGCTGGAATCAGCCTGCGAATCAAACAGGAGGCGACTACTTCGATTGGCAATCGTTACCTGATGGTCGCCTCGCAATAAGTCTTGCAGATGCAACGGGCCATGGTATCGGGCCCGCACTCGTCGGCACATCTTGCCGCGCTTATGCACGAGCGAGTTTCGTTTCCAGCAATGGCCACGATCAAGTACTCGATCGTCTTAATCGTCTTCTGGCGGATGATCTATCTTCGAATCGCTTCGTGACTTTCGCTGTGGTCTTCCTCAATCCCAAAGATTCAGACGTCGAAATTTTGTCGGCCGGTCATGGGCCAATTCTCTGGTACCAGTACGGCACAGACAAATTTGAAAGTCTCGAAGCTCAGGGTATTCCACTCGGAATGATTGCTGGTACCAGCTATGAAAAGGCGGAAGTCAGACGCATGGCTGCCGGCGACATGATTGTTCTTGTCACCGACGGGTTTTATGAATGGGAGAATCCCCAGGGAGAAGAGTTTGGCGTGGGAAGGTTGGAAAAAACGATCCGTCTGGCTCGCGACTGTTCGGCCATTGAGGTCATTGCGAATCTGCGTGCTGCGGTTGAGAGTTTTTGTCAGGGCACTGAACAGAAAGATGATCTAACTGCGGTTGTTTTGAAGCGGTCAATGTCCAATATGCTTTAGTTTGTCGAAGCAGCTGTTAAGGTCTCTTGCGATCAAACGACAAGCTAAAGCATCTCGGACAC
>DATEXA010000187.1:0-18977 GCA_035257465.1 Pyrinomonadaceae bacterium
ACCTTTTGGTCTAACCAGTCGAGCCGAAACCGCCGGCGCCTCGCGCCGTTTCTTCTAACTCTTCTACCCATGCGGGTGTTGGCGTAATTATCTGTTCGACGATTAGCTGGCAAAGTCTACTACCTTGCGGAAGGGTCACGGTCTCATCGCCAGTATTCAATAAAGCGCAACACACCTCGCCCCTGTAGTCTGAATCGATTACACCAGCCAAAACGTCTAAGCCATTCTTGACGGCAAGGCCGGAGCGCGGGGCGACTCGGCCGTAAAAACCCAAGGGCACCGCAACGGCGAGACCCGTTCGCGCTAAGACTCGTTGTTTCGGTTCGATAGCAATGTCTTCGATCGAGTAGATATCCAACCCTGCAGAGGCCGCACTTCCACGCGTTGGCAAGGTTGCGCGTGGATCGAGACGTTTAAAATTGAGAGTAGGCATTTGTAAGAAAGAGACTTCTCTGCGCTGAGAGCTTCAATGGGGATCGCGGACTAGTCGTCGTTACAACTTCGGCAGCGTGACACCGGTCTGACCCTGATACTTACCGCCACGATCCTTGTACGAGGTCTCGCACACCTCATCAGACTCGAAGAAGATCACTTGTGCAACACCTTCGTTCGCATAGATCTTTGCCGGGAGTGGCGTAGTGTTCGAAAACTCGAGCGTGACGTAGCCCTCCCACTCAGGCTCAAACGGCGTGACATTCACAAGGATTCCGCAACGCGCATAAGTACTTTTTCCCAAACAAACCGTCAGGATGTTTCGAGGAATCCGAAAGTACTCAACGGTGCGCGCAAGAGCGAAACTGTTTGGTGGAATCACTACCGATTCACCCTTGATGTCGACGAAGTTCTTCTCATCAAACTCTTTTGGATCGACGATAGTGCTGTTGATGTTTGTGAAGAGCTTGAATTCGTCGGCGCAGCGAATGTCGTATCCATAGCTCGACGTCCCATACGAGACAATGCGCCGACCATCAACTTCCTTCACTTGACCCGGCTCAAACGGATCGATCATTCGAGACTCTTCCACCATACGGCGGATCCATTTATCTGACTTGATACTCATTATTTGTGCTTGGAGCTTTGTGCTTTGTTCTTGGAAAGGCGAGCGCCATTCTATGACGTGCTCAGTACAAAGTACAAAGCACCAAGTACACCCCTATTGACTCATTTTCTTAATGCCTATTAATCCATCGCCAACAGTAAATTTAAAGAATGCTCCACCTGATCCGGCGCGAGCGCGAATTGTGCGTTCGGTTATGCCAGGCTTCTCCCGAGTCTCCAGGCCCTCGTAATCGTATGCGATCTTTCCCATACGCAAGACGTCTGCATCTATATCACCGTTGAAGCCAGCTGGAATCTCAACATTTAATACTCCAGCTGCGATGCGAACTTCGACACCGCTACCACGCCAACTCCGCACCGGTATAAACAAGTTCACGTTACCTGCCGCAATTGTGACCGACACTTCGCCGCCCGTTAGTGTTAGTGACGTCTCACTTTCAGTAGCATTAATTCTCAACGCTCCTTCAATGCCCGACAGTGTTACAGGACCGTGGCCCGCATCAATCTCAACGTCCGTGGACGCCGGCACACGCAGTCGGTAATCCGCTTTCCAGGGAAGATTCAGAAGACGCTTCGGGAAATTCTTAGCAACTCTTTTCATGAACTCGCGATCGTGTGTGCCGGTAGTAAGAATACGTATGTGATCACCATCGTCGTCAAAAGCGAAGTTATTCACGGGCGCAATTAGATCCAGGTCGGCCTCGGATTCAGCTTGCCACTCAATGTCTGCACTAAACTCAACCTCGTTTCGCTGCCAGCCCTCAACTTTTATCGAACCCTTTGGTGCGCCGATGATGGTCAGTGTTCCCCCAAACCCGAGACGACGAGTTTCGTGAAACGTGGCGGTTCGTTTTATTAGTGTTGGAGGGATTTGAGGCTGTTTGTTTTTCTGGGATGCACTAGAAGGAAAATTGTTGAAGCAGATCAGGGTGACGAGAAGCAGCGTTGTAGTAGCAGCAAAGCGAAGGTCTTTTGTCATACAGCGAAGAAGATAGCAGAAAACAAAAGTGCGCTACTGATTAAATCTCAGCTGGTAAACGACTGGAGAAAATAACAAACGACCGCCGGAGTTGAAAGAACGATCATGCGCAGATTTCGCGACGGGGTATTACTAACCGGTCGAATGTGAATCTGCGGAGTCTGCGTAATCTGTGGATGGCATCATTTAAAGAAAACGGACGCGGAAAACCGCGTCCGTAATCTCACCTTGAATTCTCAGACGCTTACTTTCGCAGGAAGGTGATTTGTCCGCTGAAGTTTGTCACTGAAACTGACGAACGCCCGTCACCGACATCACCAACGTATTTTCTTCCGTCCTGCGTCTTGAAACCATTGTTCCAGAAATCGCCGAGCGCGATACGTTTTGCAGGTGATGCGGCAACAAGTCGAAACGCTGAGTTCCCTGGAATGCGAATCGTTATGTCGCCCTTTGTTGATTTGAATTCGTAAGTGCCGCCAGTCGAAAACTCGCCATCGAAGAAGATATTTCCGATCGTGTTCTGCGCCACCACCTGTGATGCGGTGATGTTGGTAAGTTCGATATCACCTTCGGTTGATACATGGGCACGCACCGACGAGCCACGAAGATTGAGCACGCTGATCTGACCGCGACGCGTTTCGAGATCGACCGAAGAATTCGCCGGCACCTGTAGTTTGAAATTGATGTCGCCGACATCGCCTCGTCCACGGTTGTCGCTCATTACGTCGACAACCAGACTCTCATCGATTTGTCTCGGAACCACATGAGCATTTGACGACTCCATGGTTGCAGACAAACGAATCTCATCCTTGTTCCACGATTCAACGACGATCGTACCGGAAATGTTTTTTAACTCGATCCGAACGTTCTTACCCGCAGGATAACGCTTGTGGATTTTTTGTTGAGCTTGAACGAAGCTGGACAGACAGACCACTGCGAGGAGTGCTGCAAGAGACGTTAGGGCGGCCCGGTTCGACGGTAGCCAAGTTAAGGAGCTGCTTTTCATTACTGTGGGGCTTCTACGAATGCAATAGCTCACTAGCGGCATCACAAGTCAGAAAACTCTTTCAGCAGTGCGAGCTTATCGTTTAGCGATTCATTGAGCATCTGCTCAGAGATCTCATCATGGGGATTACGGTCTAGTTCATTTAGCGATTGACTAACGGCTTGATCAATCACCTGCAAATTACGCTCAAACGTCGCTCGCATCTCTGGGCTCCAGCGCGCCTTGTTCAACTCAACTCGCTGATTCCAGTAGCTGATGAGTTGCTGTCTTTGAAAAACTCGATCCGTCACCGGTGAGCCATTCGGTGGAAGTGTTGTCTGGGTAATTGAGACTGTGGTACCTCCCCAGCGCCTAACGCCGACGACGGTCACAAGCGACACACACAAAACGATCGCTGCGGTTAGCGATACCAGCTGGGGTAACGACAATTCCCAACTTCTGCCCATCCAGTCAGCGAGGAAGGATTTTCGCGACGCATGAGCACCTGAGGATGCTGGAATCGTTTCGGACTCAATAACATTCCGAATCCGCAACCAAAGTGCCTGGGCGTTTGGTGGAGCTTCATATTCGCCACGATTAGCCCTACAAAAACCAACAATAGAAGTGAGGTCTTGTCGGAGGCTCTCACAATCCAGACACTCACGGAAGTGAGTATTTAAGGTCAGCTCATCGCTCCGGCTGATAGAGCCATCCAGCAGTTCGTGAATGAGTTCCTGAGATTTCTCGCAGTTCATTGCAAATTACCTTTGTTCTGCCGCACATGGCGGGCGAATATTATTCCAAATCGCGGGAAGACAGAACAGACTCAGTTTTCAGTTACCAAACGGAACACAGCCGAGGTCATCGGCTCTGGTTATTCGAGGCTATTCAGACGTCTTCTGTTGCCTCAGTAGTCCACGCAATTTCATTCTAGCTTTGTGTAATTGCGATTTGGAGGTTCCGACCGAACACCCCAGCATTCTAGCGATTTCCTCGTGCTCATGACCCTCGATATCGTGCAGCGTAAAAACTGTTCTATATCCGGGCGGCAGCTGAGCGATAGCTTTGTCCAAAGCGATGCGATCCACGACAGGCATCGAGTTTGGATTTTCGGTACCTTTTACTATTTGGATTGGCGTTTCACCGTCTTCAGTCGTGGTTTCCATACGCACACCACGCTTCCGGAAGTGCATGAGAACCTGATTGACCGTAAGCCGGTGAAGCCAGGTAGTAAAAGCCGATTCCCCCCTAAAACTTCCGATTTTTCTAAAGAGCTGTATGAAAACCTCCTGAGCGAGGTCTTCAGCCTCCGACACACTTCCGGTCATCCTCAGGCACAAGGAGTAAACGCGACGATTGTGGCGTTGGTAAAGATCCTCGAAAGCAACCATGTCTCCATGGGCTGCTTTCTGCGCCAGCTCATAGTCTGTCGTTTGCGGTGTCTCGGTCTCGGCTGCCGTCACGTGGTTCGTCTGCTCGGGCCAGCTGAAAGAAATCTCACAACTTCCGTCCGCTTGTTCGGCACACCAATCACGCTTCCGCAGTGTCAAGGGAGCGCACTGTCTCTCAAGATGTCCGCGTGGGGTTGCGGTTAGGAGGTGCCAGTGCCCTCAACGGGGCTGTGATGCAGTGCTGCGAGCGCGTCGTTGCCTTACCCGATCCTAAAAAATGTGGGAAAGCACCAGCCGAATCAACACTGCGCGGAAAGTTCTTCCCGCAAGCTAGAGGCGGCGGCAAGTGTAATTTCTTGCAACCAGTCGACCTTTGATTACGGCTGAATTGCAGAATAGAGCAGACACCCAAACCTGACAAGCACGCGCTGAAGGAAGCTGAATAGTGGCAATTCAACATTGGGCATTTAGGTCCAATACGTCCGATCCAACGACCGGTACCCAACTGCCTCAGACACATGCGTCGCTCCGATGTGATCGCATCCCTGCAAATCCGCGATCGTCCTACTGACCTTCAGAATGCGATCATAAGCTCTCGCCGATAAACCCTGACGAATCATCGCCTGTTCCAACAGTTGTTCGCTCGCAGTATCGATCTGGCAATGCTTTCGAATCATCCGAGGCGTCATTGCGGCATTGGAGAAAATCTTCTCACCCTGCAAACGTTTGAGCTGTCGTTCGCGGGCAACAATGACGCGATTGCGAATGGTGTCTGAACTGTCAGTTTCCGGCGCCTCTTCACCGGCCAATTCTCGGAACTTAACCGCCGGCACGTCGATATGAATATCGATTCGATCCAACAGTGGCCCAGAGATACGGCCGACGTAGCGTTGAATCTGCAAAGGTGAGCAGCGACATTCCCGCGTGGGATCGTTCCAAAAACCGCACGGACAAGGATTCATAGCGGCCGCCAGCATGAACGACGCCGGGAAAGTCAAAGACATAGAGGCGCGACTGATAGTCACCTTCTGATCTTCGAGAGGCTGGCGAAGAACTTCCAGTACACTTCGATCAAACTCAGGCAGCTCATCCAAAAACAGCACGCCTTGATGAGCAAGTGAAACCTCTCCCGGTCGTGGCACAGCGCCACCTCCAATCAGGCCAGCATCGCTGATCGTGTGATGAGGTGAGCGAAACGGGCGTTCAGTTACTAACCCTGAACGGCCAGTCAAACCGGCAACTGAATGTATCTTCGTTAGTTCAAGTGCGGCTTCAAACTCCAACGGCGGCATGATCGTCGGAAGTCTCTTGGCAAGCATCGTCTTGCCTGATCCGGGTGGACCTATTAGGAGGATGTTATGACCGCCCGCGCTGGCAATCTCCAAAGCGCGCTTCGCGGAGACCTGTCCACGTACTTCTTTGAAGTCAACTGAGCAGTGTTCAGTACGACTGAGGATTACCGACGGATCAACTGTGAGAGGCTGCGGTGGATTGGCAGAGCGAAGAGCAGCGACTAATTCAACTGCACTGCGCAGATCGGCAACCGGGTAAACATTCACTCCCGATACTACCGCTGCTTCTTTCGCGTTTTCCTCCGGAAGAATCACATTTCGAATCATTCCCTCTCGGGCGAGGATTGCTATTGGCAATGCACCTTTTATTGCGCGTACTCGGCCGTCGAGTGAGAGTTCACCAACACAGACAATGTGAATCAAGTTTTCTTCTTCAGCCAGGTCGCCATTCGCGCCGAGAATTCCCAGTGCAATTGGCAGATCAAAGCTGGCGCCTTCTTTGCGAACATCGGCGGGCGCCAGATTGATTGTGGTTTTTTGAAATGGAAAAAAGAACGAGCAGTTCTGGATTGCTGCTCTAATTCTTTCACGAGATTCGCGGACCGCGGCGTCTGGCAAACCAACAATGGTGACCGAAGTCGCCTGTTCGCTTTCGCCACGAGTTGGAGTTATATCGACCTCAATATCTACAAGGTCTGCATCGATACCATAAACGGCTGCTGAGAGTGTGCGGAAGAGCATGTGAGGCGCTCCTGATCTGATTTTTGATGTTCTATGAACTTGGAATTGTCGCAGGGTGAGCAAACGACGGGAGGGAGTATATAGCCATAGATCAAGCCTGACAACAGAAGGACACTGACCGAATGAGCTTGGAATATCTGTAGCCGAGGCTATAAAAAAGCGCGCTCTGATGAGCGCGCTCCTTTGTTACCCAAATTGGGAATACGTTATCGTCGTCGTGATGAGGAGGTTGCAGTGCCTGGCAACTTCACTTCCTGACCTGCCTGCAACTCAGCATCAGCAGTGATTCCATTCAATCTAGCCAGATCGTTGGCATCGAGGTTTCGTGACTCTGCGATTTTCCTGATCGTCTCGCCTTTGCGTGCACGATACCTGGTCAGACTCGCAGATGGTGTTTCAGGTTCAGTGCCGGGCTTTGCTCTGACCCAACGAGTGAGTTTGACGTTGCTGTTCGGAACTACCAGCTTCGTGGCCGACTTAAGATCGACACCACCATTCATCGCTTGAAGTTGAGCAACACTGACTCCGGTTCGGCTCGCGACGTTCTGAAGATCTTCGCCAGGCGCAATTGAAATCACCCGCGCTGTTTCTCGTTTGTCCGGTGAAACTCGTTTCAGAAGACTTGCGAACTGGTTTGCACGTCCTGCCGGTACTCGCACGTTGTAAACATCACCACGAGGAGTAATGTCACGCTTCAGTTCCGGATTCAAGTTGCGAATCACATCGAGGCTTGTGTCAGTCGCATCGGCGACGAGCTGTAAGCTGGTTGCGGTTGGAACCTGCACGACATCATACGAAATTGGTGCGTCAGGTTTGATTCCCTTGAAGCCGTACTTTTCAGGATTCTTAGCAATCAAAATCACCGCCAGAATATTCGGAACGTAATTGCGAGTCTCCTGTGCGATGTACGGATAAATCATCCAGAAGTTGGCCGTACCTGCACGAGCAATTGCGCGATCCACATTGCCGGCTCCTGTGTTGTAGGCAGCCATGGCCAATTCCCAGTTCCCGTTGTAACGGGTGGCGAGATCTTTCAGGTAACGAGCCGATGCACGTGTCGCCTGCTCAAAACTGTTTCGCTCGTCGATATAGGCAGTTTGCTTCAGGTCATAAGTTCGACCTGAACCGGGAACGAACTGCCACAGACCAGAAGCTGACGCCCACGACAATGCCTTTACCTTCCAAGCGCTCTCCACCTGGCCCAACCAGGTAACGTCGACCGGCACGCCCTCCTTAGCGAAGATCTGACGCGCCAGCCTCATATATTGTCCCGAGCGGCGCAGACCATTTTCCATCGTCGCGCGACCACGCGGGCCCTGGTAGTAATTGATGTATTGCTGAATCAGTGGATTGAGCGTGAAAGCAAAATTGACATTTTGCTTCGACTGTTCCAACGCCACGAGATCTTCACCGGAAACTTCCT
This sequence comes from Pyrinomonadaceae bacterium, assembly GCA_035257465.1. Classification (GTDB taxonomy): domain Bacteria; phylum Acidobacteriota; class Blastocatellia; order Pyrinomonadales; family Pyrinomonadaceae; genus PSRF01. The sequence goes on from DATEXA010000187.1 coordinate 7,871, forward strand.
TTTCAGACTCCGTCAACACGAGCTTGCTGAGTTCATCAAGCGGAGAAGGTTCAAATTTCTGATCTCTAAATCCGATCTGTGCCGGTGGTGGCGGAGTCTTTTGATCCTGTGTGTTTTGTGCGACCAACGTCAGCGCTGCGTTGTTCGGTGTAGCGGGCCCCTGAAGTGGAACTTCTTCACGATAGATACGCTCGACCAATTCGAGGTAGTAGGTCTGCAACTTTTGATTGGCTCGAACATCGAATCCCGATTCGAGAATTGAGTCGACTGCTTTATCGAACTCGTCTCTGGCCTGCTCACGCTTGCTGTCTTCGAGATTTAGTTTCCCTTTGCGGAAGTGATCTTCAGCTCTTGAGATGATCTGTGTGATGCGAACGTCGGATTGCTCTACCTCAGTTTGGATCGATCGTGCAGAAGAGGGAGCTCCTGGTATCTGAGCAAAGCTGCTAACTGGTGTAGCGACGAGAGTCGCTATTAAGGTCGCACGGGACACCCATTGCGGGAAGCTCGCTGACATCAAATTCGTCATACTCCTTACTATGGTTGGTGCGAATCCTTGAGTAACAGTTTCGAAGGGAACGTCACTGTCGGGCAGCATTCACATGGTTAGCGTGGTTCTAACGGCCCCATTGTGATTTCATAACGTCATGACTCGTCTACAACTTAAGAGCCAAAACCACATCGGAGGGTACCACACGATTTTTTAGGGTGTCAAACAATCCCCTACTCTCAAACAGACGGAGAAAACGTTAACTTTTCCACTACTTTGTCACCCAGAAGGTTTTCCCGAAGTTAAAGATGCGACCCGAATTAGCTAGGTTGCGCTTCGCCTAGCCTTTTCTTGAGACGAAAGCCTATACATTAACGCCGATGCGGTAGGTCCGTTGCAAAAAAGTTAGAAAACTCCGACCTCACCAGCACCAGCTGCTGCTATCTGAGAGCAAGACATGGGAAGAACAATAGTAATCGGCGACATCCACGGATGTTATGACGAACTGACAATGCTCTTGGAAAAGGCAAGGTTCTCCCGAGACGATAAGGTTGTCGCTGTCGGAGATCTCACTGTAAAAGGGCCAAAGAGTCGCGAGGTTTTGAACCTTTTCTATAGTGATTCTCGGTTCTCTTCCGTAGTCGGAAATCACGATTTGGCTTTGGTTAGATTTTGGAAGGGAGTCACTTTCAAGTTAAAAGCCTCACAGGAATCGACCTTTGTTGAATTGCGAAATGGGAGCGAACACCTGTTGGAGTACTTGTCCAGTCTTCCTTCACACATTGACCTCGCTGCACATGTCGTTGTTCACGCCGGTCTAAGACCAGGTATTCCACTAAACCAACAGTCTCTCGATGACCTGGTTGAACTGAGGACACTTGGCGCAAATCGAACTGCCCGAGAAGGGACTCCGTGGTACGAAGTCTACGACGATCCGAAAGTGGCTCTCTTTGGTCACTGGCCGGCGGCACAGCCGCGGCGAGGTAAATCCGCAATCGGCATCGATACCGGTTGTGTCTACGGTTATCAACTTACAGCTTACATCATTGAAACCGGCGAATTCCTTAGCGTCGATGCGAAAGCGACCTACGACGCGTCAGGTCCTAACAAGAAGCTATGAAGCATTGAATTCGTACAGTACATATTTGAATTCGATTCGAAACACAATGATCAACCGCCTAAAGCAACGGTTCGGTGGACTCTATCCTCGTAAAACTGAATGGAACGGGCCTTGCCAAAATCTATCTAGGCATTCTCTCCGTGGTCAGCAATTGAAGCATCGACGACTGTCTAAATCTGACCGAGTGGGCCAGGAAACCTATGTCAACAGCAATAAAAGAAGCAGATATTCGCGACTTTCCCCGACGAGTCGAAGATCCCGAACAGTTGAAGAGGACTCAACTCTTCTTCAATCGTGAACTTAGTTTGCTCCAATTTCATGCGCGCGTTTTAGAAGAGGCGTTGGACGAACGCAATCCTCTTCTCGAGCGTTTGAAGTTTCTTTCGATCTTTTCGTCTAACCTCGATGAGTTTTTCATGATTCGAGTGTCTGGACTGAAAGAGGAACAAGAACTCGGAGTCATGATGCTGTCAGCCGACGGTCTGACGCCTAAACAGCAACTAAGTGAGTTACGCGATCGCATCTTACCGCTGATCCAGAAACAGGCGGTCTGTCTTAACGAAGATGTTCTGCCTAAGTTGAAGTCAGCCGGACTCGAACTCGCGTCTTACAATTCGCTCTCCAGGTACGAGAAGCAGAGCCTCGAGGAGTATTTTCTGGAAAAGGTCTTTCCCGTTCTGACTCCATTGGCTGTCGATCCATCACATCCGTTTCCATATATTTCTCCGTCGAGTCTTAATCTTGGACTGATGGTCGAAGCGCCTGAGGGTAACGCCTTGGCCCTTGGCAATAAGCACTTCGAGCCACGTTTTGTTCGAATCAAAGTGCCGTCGGTCGTGCCGAGGTTAGTGCCTGTTGGATTGTCAGGTTCTAAGTTCATTCTCCTTGAAGAACTAATTGAAGGTCACATCCAATCGCTATTTCCGGGTATGAAGCCTGGACCATGCCATCGATTTCGCGTAACACGAGACGCCGACATCGAAATTCGGGAAGAAGAAGCGGGAGATCTTCTCAGTGTGATTCAGGAGGAATTGCGTCAGCGCCGGTTTGGTACACCCGTTCGGTTGGAAGTGTCGAACGACATGCCGGACGAGATGATTGACTACTTGTCAGAATCACAGGGTCTCGAAGAGTCAGACGTCTACAAGGTCGATGGGCCATTGGCCATCCAAGAGCTAATGCCTCTGTATGATTGGGATCGACCTGAATTAAAGGACGCTCCTTTCGTGCCACATCACCCCGAATGGTGCTCTAAACAGGAGAACATTTTCAGCGCTATTCAGGAAAGCGACCGTCTTGTTCACCACCCGTATGACTCGTACGACTGCGTTACCGATTTCATCAACCAGGCTGTCGAAGATGAAGATGTCGTCGCAATAAAAATCTGTCTCTACCGCACTGGTCCAGACTCCCCGATCCCGCCCGCTTTGATTCGAGCAAGCGAGCACGGGAAACAAGTGACAGCACTGATTGAGCTGAAGGCTCGCTTTGACGAAGAACACAATATCGAATGGGCGCAGAAACTGGATCGGGCAGGCGTCCACGTTGTTTACGGCATCGTGGGATTAAAGACTCATGGGAAACTAACACTAGTCGTTAGACGCGAGGATGGCATGCTTCGACGATACGTTCACGTCGCCTCAGGCAATTACAACCCGACTACCTCTTGCACGTATACGGACCTTGGACTTTTTACGTCTGACGACGCCATCGGGCGCGATGCAACCGAACTGTTCAACTACCTAACAGGCTTTTCTCAACAGTCGTCATATCGAAAGTTGATGGTCGCGCCTGTAAGCCTGCGTGAAAATCTCAATGCACTGTTTGATCGCGAGATCGCACATCAGAATTCAGGTCGTCCTGCGCGAATCACTGCGAAGTTCAACCGGCTCGCCGATCAGCAGATCATTGAAAAGCTGTATGAAGTGTCGAGAGCAGGAGTTCAAATTGACTTGATTGTTCGGGGCATCTGCATGCTGCGGCCGGGTGTTCCAGGTCTTTCGGATAACATCAGGGTGCGCAGTATTGTCGGGCGCTTTTTAGAGCATAGCCGAGTTTTCCATTTCGCTAATGGAGGCGAAGAAGAACTGTACATCGGAAGCGCCGATTGGATGGCGCGAAACTTAAAACATCGGATCGAAGTTGTAACTCCAGTCAGCGATCCGAATGCGAAGCGTTACCTCAAGGAGGTTTTGCTTGACGCTTATCTTCGCGACAACGTAAAAGGCCGCGAATTGCAATCAGATGGAAGCTACGTTCCGCTTTCGAAAGAGCCAGGTGAGTTTGATAGTCAAACGTACTTCATCGGTCGATCCCCAGATAGAACTGTAGAGTAATTCCCTTCCCTGTTTTACCGAGCCCCACGTGTTCATTACGACTGACGCTAACATGCTTCAGTCGATTCACTACTCGGAGATCGGTCATGCCAAGTTCAAAAAAGTTAAGGGTGTTCCTGTTTCTTGCAATCATTCTTGGTTGCTTCAGTGTTCAAGTTGAAAGCGCAAAAACTAAGGAGAAGAAACGAATTCCGGAAGGTACTCCTGTCTTGTGGAGGCAACCAACTGATATCTCGTCACGGGATCTCCTTCTAGGACCGGGAGGCGCAGAGATGCGTCCGGACCTTCGTCAATTAACTGTTCTTAAAGAAGAGAAGGGTGGCTACTCAAAGAAGTATCGCGTCCGTGACGCCTCGGGTCGAGAGTGGGTAGCAAAGATCGGTAAGGAGGCACAATCTGAAACTGCTGCTGTGCGATTGCTGTGGGGACTTGGCTATGTCACCGAAGTCAATTACCTCGCTCCGCAAGTGACGCTACCTGGAAAAGGAACCTTTCAAAACGTGCGATTCGAGGCGCGTCCTGATGGGTGGAAACGGCTGGATCCATGGAAATGGAATCGTAATCCGTTTACAGGTACACCAGAGTTGCAGGGCTTGAAGATCATGATGGCACTGATGAACAACTGGGACCTTAAAGATTCAAACAATCAAACTGTCTACATCAATGATCGAGGAGAACTTCAATACATCATCAGCGATCTTGGTGCCACGTTCGGACACGCCAGTACTACTCCACTCTTCTGGCGAATAACACGCAGCAGAAATGACCCTTCGAATTTTGCAAAAACAAAGTTTTTGGAAAAAGTAAAAGGCGACCGCGTGGTGCTTCATTATGGCGGAAAGAACCGAGGTCTTTTCAACAACATTTCGGTCCGGGACGCCGAATGGGTGGCAGCGTTTCTCGCGCAGCTGAGTGATCGTCAACTCCAGGATGCATTCAGAGCAGCGAACTACACTCCGGCGCAAATTAACTTGCTCACGCAAACCGTCCGATATCGTTCGAAGGAATTACTCAATCTGCGTCCGAGCGAGAGACTAAGTAAGAATCGCTGAGTATTTGCTGAACCGATGAAAAGAATTCTGAAAAGAGTCGCGATGTGAGTCCCATGGTCAGCATGGATGAGTTGAGTGAAGACATTCTCTCGATTGACGATGCGGAACGTCGAGTCAATCGAGTGAGATCAGAAGAAGAGTGATTCGTGTTTGTATCAGTGAAGGAGAGGTCTTAGGTTTTGGGTCTTTGGTTCGCTTTTTTAGAAACGCTTTCGAAACGGTCAAAACGAAAGACCCAATACCATTTCAGCGCTGCTTAACACCACTCTGCTGTGTCGCTGCTACGTTGTTGCGCTGATAGCTGACCGCATAGTCTTCCACAAACTTCTTCATGTCGCCGTGGCCCCATCGAGTGTAGAAGTCGTAGTTCTTCATCTCCGCATATACCTGGTCAAAGTTCCAGTTATAGTGGTTGAAACGATAAACCGCTCCCATCACTCCAGTTCGATGGCGACCACCCGCACAGTGCACGAAAAACTTTCCAGTTGAGGGATCGTCGACTAGTTTCAAGAACTGGGTGATCTGCGACGCCTGCGGATACCTGGAGTCGCTCATCGGAATGTTCACATAACGCATTCCGAGAGCTTCAACAGCCGGACGTTCATACGACTTTGGATCGTCCGTCAAATCTATAACCGTCTTGATACCGAGTGACGCGAGCTGTTGATAATCCGTTTCTTTCGGCTGGGCGCCACGAAAGAAGCGTTCATCCATTTGGCCAAAGTTCTTGATGTTGATGTTGGTGATATCAGGTTTTGCTGTCGTCTGCGCGACTGCGGAAACAGTTAAAACTGTGATGAGGACAAAGATTCCGATTAGAACTGAAGCGAGCTTGCCTGGTGATTTTGCCATTCCTGAACTCCTTGATCCTGGCGCGAAGCTACTGTGCAAAAGGGTAAACAATATCGGGCTTCTGTTTTGAAGGTTCAATCCCACTCTGGGAAAGTCCAGACCCTGACGTCGGACGAAAGCGACGAGTCGGGAGGGTCGCAAGGAAGTATTTCAATTGAACCGACACTGAGATTCCAGAATCCCGGACTCAGTTGCACAAAAAATATAAGCGCAACTCCCATCAAAGCATCCCGAGATTCCCTTCGTGCCCTTTGATGAGGCTCCATGTTCTCGAGCGTGGGATGCCGTGAGCTCGGTCACTGCACCTGTCTAGCGTTAGCAGCCTGTGGCATTCGCTGAGGTCTTGGCGTAGATGTCGCCGGCGGCGTTACTTTCTCCTGCAGCGCTTCACGAAACACCTGCCTCATGTTGTCCACAAAAACAAACCGGATGTCCTTAAATGGCTCTTTTGGTATCTCGTCAAGATCGCGCCGGTTTTGTTGAGGAAGAATAATCGTCGAGACCCGAGCTCGCCGCGCCGCAAGGACCTTCTCCTTGACTCCACCGATCGGGAGAACGTTTCCGCGAAGAGTTATTTCTCCGGTCATCGCCACATCCTTACGCACCGGACGTAATGATAAAGCGGAAACCATTGCGGTGGCCAAGGTGATACCGGCAGATGGACCGTCTTTGGGAATGGCTCCTTCGGGTATATGAATATGCAAATCGTAGTTGCTGAAGTCCTCTTCCGCGATATCGAGTTCCTTCGCCCGTGATTTCGCATACGAGTAAGCTGCCTGCGCCGACTCCCGCATGACCTCACCAAGCTGACCCGTGAGTACAAGAATTCCTTTACCCTTCATTCGGAGCGCTTCAATGAACAGTACGTCACCACCAACTGCTGTCCAGGCCAGACCGGTCGCGACTCCTATCTGATCTTTCTTGAGTGCTTCCTCCGGAATGATTTTAGGAGCGCCGAGAAACTCATGGACGTTCTTTAGTGAAACCCGGATCGTTCCTTTGTGACCTTCCGCAATTCGTCGTGCCACCTTTCGGCAAATGCGACCGATCTCACGTTCCAATTGGCGCAGTCCCGCTTCCTGCGTGTACTGCTGAATGATGGTGGTCAGTGCAGTCTTGGAGATATGGAGTTCCCTGGACGTAACACCGTTCTCTTCCATCTGCTTGGGTAGCAAATGTCGCAAAGCGATCTCGCGTTTCTCTTCTTCTGTGTAGCCGGCGAGTCTGATTACTTCCATTCGATCCCGAAGTGCTGGTTGAATTGTGTCCAACACGTTCGCCGTCGTCATGAAGATCACGTTGGACAGATCAAAAGTGACGCCGAGGTAGTTATCACGAAAACTGTTGTTCTGTTCGGGATCAAGAACCTCCAGAAGTGCGGATGATGGATCGCCACGGAAGTCGGCGCCTACCTTGTCGATTTCATCCAGCATGATCAGCGGATTGTTTGTGCTTGCCTGCTGCACTGCTTGAATAATTCGGCCTGGCATGGCACCTACATAGGTACGCCGATGACCGCGAATCTCTGCTTCATCGTGGACACCTCCGAGAGACAGTCGGACAAATTTCCTGTCGAGGGCCCTCGCGATGGATCGACCGAGCGAAGTCTTGCCCACGCCTGGAGGTCCGACCAAACAAAGAATCGGTCCCTTTGGTTTTTCTTTTAGTTTCCGTACTGCAAGAGCCTCGAGAATTCGGTCTTTCACTTTTTCGAGACCGTAATGGTCCTCATTCAAGACCTGTTCGGCCTTTTGCAGATCCAGATTGTCTACAGACGAACGCGACCACGGTAGATCAGTCATGATCTCCATCCAGTTACGTAAGGTTGCCGTCTCCGCCGCATCCGGGTGCATTCTTTCAAGCTTCTTCAGCTGTCGCAGTGCTTCTTCTTCCGCGATCTTTGGCATTTTGGCGGTTTCAATCTTTTCGCGGAACTGAGCAATTTCTTCAGCCAGTTCGTTGCCCTCGCCCAGTTCACTCTGAATCGCCTTCATTTGTTGTCGCAGGTAGAACTCCCGTTGCGAACGATCGATGTCGGCGCGAGCTTGAGTGTTGATTTCCTGTTGCACAGTTAAGACTTCGATCTCCTTGTTCAGGAGCTCATTTACCCGTCTTAACCTCGCAGTGGTGTCGGCGATGTCGAGAACAGACTGGGCGTCTTCAACCTTTAACTCGAGATTTGAAGCTGATAGATCGGCAAGGCGGCCAGCATCGTCAAGGTTAGCGATTATCGCCATCACTTCAGGTGAGATGTTCTTACCGAGATTGATGGCCTTCTCCATGGAACCACGGACGTTCCTGACGAGCGCCTCCACTTCGAGAGAACGTTCGGGCGGCAGTATCTCCTGAATAACGTTGACACGAGAACGCAGGTACTCACCACTCGTATCAACAGATTCGATTCGCGCGCGAGCAAGGCCTTGAACAAGTATCCGAATGCGACCATCCGGTAACTTCAGCATTCGCATGATGACGGCGGCTGTACCAACGGAATAGAGATCGTCTGCCGTCGGCTCTTCTTTATCGAGATCCTTCTGCGAGGCAAGAAGGATCATTCTGTTTTCGCCGAGCGCTTCGTCGACCGCGCGAATAGATTTCTCTCGCGAGACGAACAACGGAACAATCATGAATGGGTAAATAACAATATCGCGCAGAGGCAGTACCGGGAGGTCATTGGGGATCTGTAGCTGTTGGTCAGCGTCAGTGGTTTCAACTGCTTCTGCGAATTCTGGTTCTTTTACGATTGCCATGTTGCGTCACCTTAGACTTCTTTATAGCTGGTATTCAAGCTCCCGTGCTCTTGTCTATCACTTCTACCAGGAACTCCCCACCTCGACGATCATCGAGCTTGGGAAGACGTATATTGAGAACGCCATCTTCCAGTTCCGCCTGCGCCTCGCGAACATTGATCGTCCACCGAAGAGGCACAAGTCGATTAAACTTGCCGTAGCTCCGTTCTGAGCATAGATAGGAAATGATTCGGCGTCTGGCTGGACGACGTTTCTTTTCGCCCCAAATTCTCAGTTTTGTGTTGCACAGTCCGATCTTAATTTGATCAGCAGTAACTCCAGGCAATTCAACTCGGATATTGATTGCCTCGTGAGTCTCAGAAAGATCGACAGGTGGTGCCCACGCTCCTGATGCCAGAGGGTTCTCTGCCTCCGTCGCCTCCTGCAAAGCAGCGTAGAGCCGGCCGACGCGATCGCGCAGTCTTTGTAGTTCGAGACGCTCGAGACCTGTCGCACGGATAGGCTTAATCATTGGCACTTCAAGTTAACTACTTTCTGCCTGTCGGACCAGCAGCTCGTGTTCGCACTAGGTGTTTGAGTTCTGTCATGAATTCCGAAACATCTTCGAATTCAAGATAGACGGAAGCAAAACGAACATACGCAACCTTATCCAATTCCTTTAAGCGCCGCATTATCATCTCACCTATTTTACTAGTAGGCCGTTCCCGTTCAGATGATTCCTGAACGTACTTTTCGATTGCATTGACGATGCTATCAAGCTTGGTGGATGGTACCGGTCTTTTCTCACAAGCGCGCAACAATCCAGCCATGACCTTATTGCGATCGAATGTTTCTCGTCGTCCATCCTTTTTGACAACCATGTAGGGAATTTCGTCAATACGTTCGTAAGAGGTAAATCTTCTTTCGCAACGCAAACACTCCCGCCGACGTCGAATAGCATCGCCTTCTCGCGACTCTCTTGAGTCAACGACTTTGTCTTCGAGATAGGCACAGAATGGACATTTCATCAGAATTGAACCTCGCTAGAATGGTTGCAAGAGCTCAGTCAGTTAGAACGCCCCCTAAAGTTTGGTGTTTCGTATTTGCGTTGTCCGGCAACAAATCCTCGTCCTCGACAACATGTTCAACTGCCTCGGGCGACGCGAGTGCTCGCAGCTTTGAAAAGCTCAGATCCCCTCGAATGATGTAGAAGAATCCAAAGAGAAGGGCCGGCCCAAAATCGATGACGTGCATGACAATCGAGATGCCCGCCGCCGTTTCGGGAGCGACTCCCAGGAAAATCAAACCAGCTGCCGTTGCCGCGTGAAATGCGCCAGCCGCGCCGCCAGGCGTCGGAACCAACGACCCCGCCAACGACCAACCCATAACAAATATCGTCTCCGAAAATCCAAAGGTGACACCGAAAGCGCGAATAATCAGAAGATTCGCCAGTGCCACTCCAAGCCATAGAACCGCTGTCCATGTGATTGTTTCTGCGAGCTCTTTAAGGTTAACCAGCACCCGCAAAGCACGAGCTAACTGTTCTAAAATGCTAATGGCGAGTTTTGAAATTCTACCGGGAATGAAATCCAGTCGATCGAAGACTTTAGTAAAACCAGCGATAACGAAGGTGGAATTTTTTCTGAACCAGGTCAGCAGGACAATTCCTATCATCGTCCCGACCAGTAGACCTAGTCCAACAGCGCGAACCTTCGTGAAATCCTTTTGCAGCGAGGGGGGCGCCTTGAACCAGACCAGGTTGATAGCGAACATTAGAACGACAGCCATCATGTCGTAGATACGTTCGACCATAATCGTCACGATCGCGGCGCTAGGCCTGACTCGTTCGTCGCGCATTGGCAACACGACAGGTCGAACCACTTCCCCCGCTCTTCCAATTAAGAAGACGGTGCCAAAACCTACTGTAGTCGCTGCAAAAAGATCTCTGAAGCGAGACGACACTAATGGACGGAGCAATGCTCCCCACCTAAAAGCTCTAACTACATATGACAAGCTGACAATGGAAGCAGCAGCTAACAGAAGGTAAGGATTGGAGTGGCTGACGGCAGCACGCACTTCCGCCCAGTTCAACTTACGTCCAAACCACCAAAACAGGACGCCTGCGAGTAGGCAAAGTCCAATGAACTCCAGATATTTTCGGTAGGTATGTATTTTCAAGTTTCCCGATCGGGTGCCGCCTGAGATCAAACTTGACTTATCAATAGGTCAAACCACAACATGTTGGGCCGTTCGCACAGGCTACTACAGCTTACTCGTAGGGGCAAGAATCGACTCCCTCAACGCCGTATGCGTGACGAATCAGGTTTAGACATCGCCGAATATACATAGTAAGTTTGACTGGGAACTTTAGTTTAGGACGCTTCGTAATCCGCTGGTGACAAGGGTTAACTGCCTTGTTCAGATGGTAAATACGGTAGCCGGAGAAGATAGGGTGGGGGCCATTAACGCTTTGGCTGTCAGCGAAGGAGCCGAACTGGTTCGCAGGTGTCGCGCAGGCGACGGCGCGG
>DATEXA010000188.1:0-3496 GCA_035257465.1 Pyrinomonadaceae bacterium
GGGCCAACACCCCCAGAAGCCGGTGTCACGCTCGATTACCTTTCACATTTACGGACATCCACTTTGAGACAGACCATCCATTGCTCCGCTGCAAAAGTAGCTAAGAAACGATTACCTCGAGCCCGAAAAGCTCGAGCTCGGCTTCGAAAACAACAACGACTGCGGGCTCACGTTGCGAGGAATAACTAATCATGTTCAGGAAAAGCATGGGTAAGAAGAACCTTGTTGGTCTCGATATTGGCTCTAGCTCAGTCAAGGCTGTAGAGCTGACCAAGAAGGGATCTAACCTGCAGTTACTTCATTTGGGGTTTGAAAACCTTCAGAACGATTCGATTGTTGATGGCCAGATCATGGAGCTCAACAACGTATCAAATGTCATTTCAAGCATCTTTAATGAGCATCAGATTCGAACTCCTCGCGTTGCCGCTGGCGTAAGCGGTCACTCCGTGATCGTAAAAAACATCGTTCTTCCGCAAATGAGTCAGGAGGAACTCCAGGAGTCGTTTAGCTGGCACGCGGAAGAGCACATTCCTTTCGACATAGCGGACGTTAATCTCGACTACGAACTCACAAGTAAGTCTTCGGACGCGCTGCACGTACTTATGGCGGCATGCAAGAGCGACAAGATTGCGAATGTTAAGCAGGCCATCCAGTTGGCTGGCAAGCACCCTGTAATTATCGACGTCGACGCCTTCGCTCTACAGAACTGCTACGAAGTTAATTACCAACCAAAAGCTGGTGAAATCGTTGCGCTACTCAACATCGGAGCGGCAACGATGAACATCAACATCTTGAACGGTATTCGTTCAGTATTTGCGCGCGATGCCTCGGTCGGTGGTAGTCAGTACACAAGTTTGTTGCAGAGAGAGTTGGGACTCAGCTTTGAACAGGCTGAAAGTGTGAAGCGGGGCATGGCACTGCCTGAAGGAATCGAGCCTCGTCCAATTCAGCCAATCATCGAAGCTGTTTCCGATACGCTGGCACTCGAGGTCAAGAAGACGATTGACTTTTATCGAACGACAGCTGCCGAGGGTGAAACGACAGTGCAAAAGATTCTGCTGGCGGGTGGTGGATCCAAACTCCCTGGACTGGCGGAATACCTTGCGAAGCGATTTGAGATACCGGTTGAAGTTTTCAATCCATTCAGACAAATCGAAGTCGACGACAAAAAATTTGACCCCGACTACATGCGAGAAATCATCCCTGAGATGGCTGTTGCAGTTGGTCTCGCCCTGAGAGGAGTTGAGGCATGATCAAGATAAATCTACTCGAATCCGTTACGGATCGCCCCAAGGGTGTGGCGCTTATGGAAGACAAAGTGTCCAGCCCGCGGATTCAAACCTTACTACTCGCATTGACTGTTTTTGGCTTGATGGCACTCGCGATGAGTTTCGAGTACGTCAGTGCGAACCGGGCCCACGCAGCTGCACAGAAGGAAGTCGAAAATCAGCGTCGCATTAATCGTGAAATGCTTGCGGTTCAAAAGGAGCAAATGGAACTGGAAAAGAAGGCGCAGGAGATTCAAGCGCGTATTGATGCGATCAAGAAACTGCGTGAATCACAGCAAGGACCCAGCGCGGTTTTACACGAAATCAAAGCGCGGTTCGATGCGGTTCCCGGCCTTTATTTGAAGAGCATTGAAAATAGGGGCGGCGAGATAACGATCAAGGGTGAGTCACCCAATGAATATTCCGTAACGAAGTTCGGTCAAAGCCTGGAGTTCTCAAATGGATTGTTCAGCAATCTGAACATCGAAACTCAACGTGAAGTCGCGACCACTGGTTCAGCGACAGGTGGTTCAGCCGCTAGTAACGTTGATTCGCAAAAGCCAGAGATAGTGACCTTTACGGTCAAGGCAAACTTCGGAGCTTCAAAGCCACAAACGCCGCCAGCTGGAGCACCTGCCGGGCAGGTCGCTATGAAGAAGTAGTCAACGACAGACCGTTAACGATAAGGATCAACGAGATGAAATTCGGCAAGCTTCCACACCTTCCCTGGTATCTGCGGTTGGTCGTTTTCATGGCGATCGGAGGCGCGATGTATGCCGGCTTTTGGTATTTCACTACGCGCGGCACACGCGCTGAGACCAAAACCATGGAAGACGAGATCGCCCAGTTGTTGCCTCGCAATGCGCAAGCGCAAATTGCCTCGCAACGGCTGAATGAGTTCCGGGCCATCTATAAAGCTCGCGAGGAAGAATATTCGGAATTGAAAGCACTGCTTCCTGAACAACGCGAACTCACAATGGTGTTGCAGGGAATCCAGGATCGCGCACACAACAACAGTCTGGTGCTTGCCCACTTCACTCCCAAAGAAGAGGTGATGCAAGACAACTACAGTGGCAAGAAGATTGAAGTCGGCGTGATTAGTTCGTTTGCTAACCTGCGCGCTTTTTTTGAGCAGTTGGCTCATTATCAGCGCATTGTTTCAGTAACAAACTTTGAGTTGAAGCAGTTAGACAAACAGTCGCCGACTAAGACAGTCGACGCTCGCTTTGATCTGACTGCCTACTACGTCTCAGCTGAACGTCTCCAAAGCGCCGCTCCGGCCAGCCCGACCAAAGCTGGGTCTGGGGGACCGGCTCCCGCCCCAGCGCAGCCTGCCAAATAGTTAAGGCAATCTGACGACTTACGAAAGTAACGACCATGATGAAGAATATTAAAAAGAGACTCGCATTCGCTGGTTTGGTGATCGGTGGGACGATGACGCTTGTAGGCGGAGCAGCATCGCCAGTTATGAGCCAGGACTCCTCTCCGAGCTCCACCAAACAATCCACTGCCAAGACGCGGTCCTACAGCACCGGACGCGATCCGTTTAAGAAATACGAACCGCAGAAGCTCGTTTTGAAACGAGCCGGGGAAATTGGTGTCCCCACGATTGATGAGCGAATCAATATGTACAAGGCGCAGAAGCAGGCAGCCATGAATGCTCGCGTGCCGGCGCCGAAGCCGACAACCGCCATCTTGTTGAATGAAATTCAAGTGATTGGCATCACTCGTACACCGCGCGGTTATGCGGCGATCGTAGAAGCAATGCCAATCAAACTCTCGTACGTGATCTATCCCGGCGAACGCTTTTACGACGGACAGTTGGTGGCAATCGAAGACACTCGCCTGGTGTTTCGTCGCGAAGTTGTCTTCAGCAACGGTAAACGCGAACGAACCGTGGAAATGAAACCTCTGAGGCAGCCCAACACAGTGAACGCAATGTCGACTACCTCAGTATCTGTTAACACGGAAGTTCAGAAGAACGATTCGGTCGCGGCAGTAAAGCCTTAACGAATTTTTGTCTGGTTGCGTTGGAGCAACTGGTTTGACTTGACCCGCCTCAGCTCGCGAGAGCCCGGCACTTTGACAAAACCCAGGAAGCCTGCCGTGTTTGTGCGGCGCGCGCTTCAATTGCTTCGGCAATCGAGCGTAGTGCGTGACGGTAGCGCATCCAGCAAATTCCCCTAAGGAGTGAAAGATGTCTTATCAGCCTCGAGTAAAAACAGCCA
>DATEXA010000189.1:0-7524 GCA_035257465.1 Pyrinomonadaceae bacterium
ACCGAGAAAACGTCTTTCTTACCGGGCACGAAAAGTCGTATCATTACTCCAGCCAAGGAGTTCTCTCCCGAACTCTCTCCCCGAGAACATCCGAATTGTGGTCCCGTTGGATTCAGTTGCTCTGAATCTTTCCGGATCCCCATTTTTACGGGAGAGAACACATGCGAATATCAAACCCGGCCTTGCGTCTTCTGTCTCTTTCTCTGCTCTGCGCCGCGCTCTTTGTGATGAGCCTGCCGCCAACAAACTTTCATTCACACGGTCAAACTCGAGAACGCACAGTTGCGAACCCGCAACTCGAGGTGATCAAAACAGATGTCGATCTGGTTACTGTCGACGCACTTGTCTTGCAGAAAAACACAGCGCGTGTCGTCGGCGATTTGAGTCGGGATGACTTCATCATTTCGGAAGATGGTAAGCCTCAAGACATCACTCACTTCAGTCAGGGCAGCCTGCCGCTGTCAGTGCTGCTTCTGATCGATCGAGGCGGTTGTCTTGATCCATTTGGTTCTCACGTACGTCACGCAGCGGTCGACGCGCTCTCCAGGCTCAAGTCGACAGATGAAGTTGCAGTGATGACGTATCACAACAACGCTGAGCTGTTGCAAACTTTCACGCGCGACCGCTGGCCAATAAAGTTTGCGCTGGACCATATTCCGCCCCACGATGAATCGGCTAATCATTGTCTGAATAGAGCTTTTTATGAGGCGGCGACCTACATGGAGCAGGCGTCAAACCCTAGCGGGCGTCGTGTGATCATCGTCATCACCGGAATAACCAGAAATGTTGATTGTGATGGGCCAAGTGCAAAGAGCGCCACACATTCAGTTTATGAGTCAGGCAGTGTTGTGTGTGGAATCGTTCCCATCACGGCTGATCAGCAAATGGAAAATGGCATGTTTCGATGGGGGACGCGGATGGCTGGCATGATGAAATTCTCCACGCTCAGCATTAAAGACATGGCCGAAGAAACGGGTGGTGAAGTGTTGGAAGACAAGCCAGAGGCACTGGATCAAACCTTCGCGACCTTGATGGAGCATCTCCGTTCTCGTTTCAGTCTCGCTTTTGTTTCAACTAACAAAGCGAGAGATGGTTCAGTGAGAAAACTGAAGATCGAGTTGAAGCCAGCGGTGCATAAGGCGAGAGGCAGCCTCGTGGTGAAAGCGCGCAGGAGTTATGTTGCACCTCGTGGGTAACAGATCGCAGATCGCAGATCGCAGATTGCAGATCGCCGATCGCAGATTTCAGAACTGAACCCCAAGTCACGGTGTCTCTTTCTGAGATCTGAGATCTGAGATCTGAGATCTGCGATCTGAGATCGTTACTAGCTGATCACTTTCTCAACGGCCTTCACCACACGGTCCACATCCTCATCTGATGTGCGCCAGTTACAAACACTCACGCGCATCGCTCGCCGCCCGCGCCAGGTCGTGCCACCAAAAAATGCCTCGCCTGTATTGAGTATTTGCGCAATTACTTCGTCGGTTCTCCGGTCGTGATCTTCCTCGGTGGCGCCGGAAGAACGATCAAGAAAACGAACGAGTCCTTGATTAATAGTCGGTTCCCAGACCAGTTCTGCTCCGTCAAGTTTTCCGATTCGCGTCACGATGGAATGCGCGTGGCGGCAACATCTAACTACGAGTTCAGCGATCCCTTGTCGTCCGAGTTGACGAATCGCCGCGTAGGCAGCGAAGCAGCGTGAACGTCGCGACCACTCCGGATTCCAATCCATTTGGTCGCGAGCATCTGATGCCAGGGTGAAGTAGGGAGCTTTACTCGCCAGCGACGCGCGGTGCGATTCCGAATCTGATACGAAAGCAAACCCGCAATCAAACGGAACGTTGAGCCACTTATGTCCATCAGTCGCCCATGAATCAGCAGCTTCAACGCCATCAACGAAGTGACGAAAACGCTCGCTGGCACCGGCCCATAATCCGAACGCTCCATCCACATGAACCCAGGCGCCATGCTGCTTGGCGATTGGAATTAATTCGACGAAGTTATCGTACGCTCCGATGTTGACGTCGCCGGCTTGTAGCAGAACCAGCGTGGGTGCCTCTGTTTCTTCCTCCAACTTTGCTTGCAGAGTTTCTGCCACCAGGCGACCTTCCGCATCGACCGGTAAAACTTGAATTCGATCGGTGCCAAGACCGAGAAGTCGCACAGCACGTTCGACTGATCCGTGCCGCTCGGAGCTCGTAAGAATGCGAATCGGCGGCGCGCCAAATAGTCCCTCTGTCTCAGTATCCCAACCCAGCTTCGCCAAAAGACCATGACGTGCAGCGGCGAGACATGTGACATGAGCCATCTGACAGCCAGTGACCAATGCGAAGCTGGCTGTCTTCGGCAATCTGAGAAGATCTTTGAGCCAACCACCAACGATCTCCTCAACAACTGCAGCCGCAGGACTAGTCGCATAGAGCGCAGCGTTCTGCTGCCATGCAGAGGTGAGCCAATCGGCGGCGAGGGCGGAAGGCAGAACGCCGCCTATTACCCAGCCGAAGAATCGTCCGCCAGCGGAACCAAGCAGGCCTGCGGAAACATCCCGTGCAAGTTCATCAATAACTATCTCCGATGGGATGCCTGCGTAGTTCAGGTTTTTGGCCAAACGTGCGCGCAGTGTTTCAGCATCTGCAGTTGCGGCTACGGGCTGTTGCTGGAGTCCTTCAAGATAGGTGACCGCATGACTGACAGCGACGTCTAGAGTTTTGCGAAAGGCAGGATCAAGTTTTTCCATGGCGTTAGTTTAGGTTGATTTGTTTTTAGCAGGCTATCCGATTCTTGCTCAAGAAGTCGGCTTGCGAAAGATTTAGAACAGATTAAAGAAATGACAAAATCCATTTTTCTCAAAAGTTATTGGTTGGCTACTGGTCTGCGTAACGCACTGTTTTTGAAAACCTAGTTTTGAATTTCTCTGCGTATCGAGAGGATACGCAGAGATAACCAGATGCCTTTGCCTGAGTTGACTGGATTGCCTCGTGTATACTCTCTTCACTCAATTCAAAACACGGAGGCTAAAACGATGTCGGACCAGTCTTTCGACCATGCAACAGCAGTGAAACTTCTGAATCAGATCATGGAAGCCGAACTGGCTGGCGTTGTCCGCTACACGCATTATTCGCTCATGGTATTCGGCCACAATCGAATTCCAATTGTTAGTTGGCTGCGGAGCGAGGCGACTACCTGTTTGGGCCATGCTACTCAAGCCGGGGAGTTGGTGACCCAACTCGGTGAGCACCCCTCACTCAAGATTGGTGCGCTGCTCGAAACACATAAACATGGCATCAACGATATTCTCGTCGAATCACTTGACGCTGAGAAAGAAGGCCTCGCGCTTTACAGACAACTCTTCGAAGTTGTGAAAGACCGCTCGGTGCTTCTTGAAGATTACGCGCGCCGAATGATCAGCGAAGAAGAGATTCACATTGGCGAGGTAAACAAGATGCTTCGCAAGCCTGGCGAGATAACTCCATTCGCCGCGCAAGCATAGTCACTGATCAATGTCATCGTTCACACGTGCAATCGTGCGTCCTCCAGGCGTGAACTTTTCTGCGGGGCTCACAACTGTCAACCTCGGCACGCCGGTATACGACCTTGCGCTAAAACAACACGCTGAGTATTGCGAGGCACTCAGATCGTGTGGTCTACGAGTAACCTCCCTGGCGGTCGATGAGCAATATCCCGATTCAACTTTTGTAGAAGACACGGCGATCCTCACCAAACGTTGCGCCATCATTACACGACCCGGTGCCGAAACACGTCGCGGCGAAATCACCTCAATTGAAAGGGAGCTGGCAACTTCGTTCAAGGAGATCCGATCAATACATGAGCCGGGCACATTAGACGGTGGAGACATCTGCGAAGTTGATGAGCACTTCTTCATCGCTATCTCTGCTCGTACAAACGAAGCGGGCGCAAGACAGTTCGCCGAAATTCTCGCCGAGTTTGGGTTCACTTCTGCAGTTATCGATGTGCGGCCAGTTAAAAGTATCTTGCATTTGAAGAGCGGCCTCGCACATCTGGGCGGCAAGCAACTTGTTGTGATCGATGAACTGGCCGAATGTGATCAGCTTAGCCGTTACGAATTGATTCGAGTTAAGCCGGACGAGGCGTACGCAACAAACTGCATTCGCATTAATGGTTCAGTTCTAATCGCTGCAGGTTTTCCTTCATTCGCTGAAACCCTTAGTGCTCATGGTTATGAAACCATAGCTGTTGAAATGTCGGAGTTTCAGAAGATGGACGGAGGACTCAGCTGTTTGTCGTTACGGTTCTAGCTCTCTCCTTGGAGTGCGGTGCCCCGGCACCGCTTTAATATCAGCTGACGAAAGTTGTCACCAAGTGTTTTTCAAAATTAGCATTACCAAAGCGGTGCAGGGGCACCGCACTCCAAGGATGTTCTTTTAAGGTGTTCCGTAGAACTTCCAATTAGTCACAAAGTCGCGCGTAAGTTTCTGCTTGGTAATACTGGCTCGGATCATCTCGATTGGAATGCGATTCTCCTTTAGCAGTGCGTCGTTATACTGCTTGTTCGTCATCTTGCCAGAGTCGACCAGTTCCTTGTGCATTGCGTATTGCTGCAGCCCACCAATCAAATACGCAATTTGATAAAGCGGTCCGTAGCTGCCGTCGAATGAACGTCGGACTTCTGCTGTTGCGTTGTCCCGTTCATGTCCGACCTTATTGACCAGGAGATCAATGCATTCCTGAGGTGTCATCTTCTCGAGATGGAAGCTGAGTGAAAAGATGATGCGCGCGCAACGGTGCATTCTCCAGAAAAGCATTCCAATTTTGTTTTCCGGACTCTTCGCAAAATTCAGATCCCAAAACAGGAGCTCCCAGTAGAGGGCATTGCCTTCAGTCCAGAACGGAGTCCCGAAGATCTGACGATACGGTTTATTACGAGCAGCCATAAAGCCTTGCAAGTGATGACCTGGGATTAGCTCGTGGAAGACTGTGGCGCGTGAGAAGTGTCGATTGTTGCCACGCATGCTCATCATTTTCTGTTCCTGAGCCATGGTATTGGTCGGATAGGAAACAAGAATGGTTTCGCCCCCGAGGAAAAATGGGCTGACGAGCTGTCGCTCTGGAGTCATCATCTCCATTCGCCAGGTATCTTTCGCGAGTTCAGGAACAGTGACGAGATCGTTGTCTTCGACAAACTTAATTGCTTCCAAAGCAAGGTCACGAATCATCTCCGGCTGTTTGCCTGGTTCGACGTACTGTGTCTTCACATGTTCGAGCGCTTTATGCCAGTCGTCGCCATAGCCAAGTTCGCGCGATGCTTTCTTCATTTCGTTTTCGCACCACGCCATTTCCTTTTCGCCGATGTCGATGATTTCTTCTGGTGTGTAAGGAATCATTTCAGAGCGCAGTTCACTGATTAATGCTTCGCGCCCAATCGGGTCACCAACGATGTCGCTCGCATCTCCGGGCCGAGCTGCCGCGCTGGTGGGTCTTTGAAAGCCACCGCTGCCTTGTCCGCCGCCTTGACCTCCCTGAGCTCCTTGGCCTCCAACACCTGGACCTCCGCCAGATCCACGGTTTCCTGCAGTTTGGGTTGGAGGACCACCAATTCCGACGACTCGTTCAGCCAGGAACGAGGAGTAGTTCGTTAACGACTCATCGAGTGCTTTGTAGGGTTCGTCGTTCCACCAAGTGAAGACCGGATCGTAGCCGTTGTAGAACGTGTACCACGTGCGGAGTGTGTTTCGGAGACCGTTAATGGCGCCAACAGCTCTGTTGGCGATAGTCTTTTTTACGCGGAGTGTTTCGCTTGATGCCGACGGATCTCCACCTCGTTCCGGGCGTAAGCCGAGCTCGACTGCTCTACGGCGTTCGTCCACTTGCTTCTTAAGCTCGGTCAGTGTCGCCGCGATTTTTGCAGAGTCGACAGGTTCCATTCGCCGGCGTGCTTCTTCAAAATCAATGATTGTTTTGGCGAAGGGTACGAGAGGTTGAATCTCTTCCGACTGCCTGGCTTGAATGTCGAGCTGCCGCAACTCGTATTCGAGATGGTTCTTGAAAAGTATGTAGTCAATCTTGCCGTCCTGGCTCATGGAATCGAAGTCGACCTTGAGAAGAGATGCGAGCCAATCGTTGTAGAGCTTGCGGAAACGTTCGCGGCGCGTCGGTGAAGTGGCGACCGGATATGAGCGTTGCAAGCTGCCTCGGTCGACGGTGTAGCGTTCAATTGCGGCGCGCATCTCACTGACTGGTTCGGTGGTTTCAGTCGTTGATGCACTGGCCGGCTTTGGTTTTGTGCCGTTGGCTTTGGTTCCCTGAGCTTGTGTTTGGACCGAGAAGCCGGGAGTCAGAATAATGATTGCAACGAGACAATAGGTCAGAGATGGGGACACAGAGCGCATTGCTTCGTCTCCTTAAGGAATTAAGTTGTTGTTTCGAAAAGCTTGGGAATGCTTTGACTAGGGCTGCACATGCTACCGCAAAATCTGAACTCTGAGATCTGAAATCTGTGATCTCGTGCTCGCTTGCGCCTTTTTCAGCCCGTTTGCTATTATCCAGCCCTCGTTATTTAAGCCATGGCAGGGCTTCGAGTTAGTAGCTGCCAGTTTCAAACTTTTGATAGGACGCTCCGGAAGACCTTCGTTATGAATCGAACATCGACTCGATTCTTTAGTTTTTAATGACGACCCGCATCATGCGGGCGCGCAACGAAGGCGCTCCTATCGAATCCGATCAGACTGTAGTAAGTAATAACTGGTGAATCGTAAAAGTAGGATAAGGTCTTCGGCCTTAGGACTTAGGTCTTTCGTTTAGTCCATCGGCGCGCTTGCACCCTTGCGTTAACGGGCTTCCCGACGTGTCCGGAAGGCGAGACAGTAATGAGCGAGATCAACGTACAACTAAAAGACGGTGCTGCGGTTCCCATGCCAGCTTCGTCAACGATCGCTGAGGCTTTGAAAAAGCTGGATCGCGATGTTGCGAAACAGGCTTTGGCAGCCAAGGTGGGCGGCCGTGAAGTAGACCTTGCTGCGCAATTGGATCGATTGCCGGCTGGAAATGGTGATACGTCACTCCAAATTGAACCGATCATTCCTCAGACGAGGGATGGTTTAGAGGTTCTGCGACACTCAACCGCACACTTGCTCGCTGCTGCAGTCTTGGATCTCTTCCCTGGAACCAAACTGGGAATCGGCCCCGCATTACTTGATGATCCACGCTACGGTTATTTCTACGACGTGATTACGCCACGACCGTTGACGGAAGCCGATCTTCCAATCATCGAGAAGCGGATGAAACAGATTGCCAGCCAGAATCTTGCTTATCGTCGCGATGAGATTTCAAAAGCTGAAGCGCTCCGCGTTTTCGGTGAGCGCGAGGAGCCGCTGAAGTGTGAACTGATCGATGAAAAGGCTGGCGAGAAGGTCAGCGTGTACTACATCGACGGATCGCCATTCATCGACTTCTGTCTGGGACCACATGTGCCCAACACGAACAAGCTACGTGCATTCAAGTTGCTTTCGTTGGCTGGCGCATACTGGAAAGGCGACGCAGCACAGC
>DATEXA010000190.1:0-3923 GCA_035257465.1 Pyrinomonadaceae bacterium
CGACCGACCGGTAATTGATCGAATGATGAAACGCAGAACGAGCCAGCACTAACCCGTCAACCAGCGTAACAGTCACGCACGCATCCACACCGTTCGAAAGAGTGCGCAACATCCGACTGGCCTGTGAGCCGTGAATGTACAGTGTGTCGTCGACCCTCGCGTATCCAGTGGGAATAACGAACGGCTGACCGTCAACAGCAAATCCGACATGACATATGAATCCTTCGTCCAGGATCGCGTAAACGGTGTCGTGATCGAAGTGGCCGCGCTTCGGTAGTCGTTTAAGATTTGTTCGACTTGTTTGACGGAATGTCATGGCAAGATAGTAAATAGATCGAAGAGGATTAGTAAAATTAGAAGATCTCAAATCTGAGATCTCAGATCTCAAGGTTCGCGCTGGCGATAATCAAACCACGATGCCATTCACACCAGTAAAAAAAGAACATCCATTGTGGGATGTTCTTTCTTACGGTTTCAAGGACTTACTTCGTTAGCTTCGACTAATTCTTGTCGACTGCGCTTACTGCTTTGTTCGGTGAGTCGCTGGTCGCTGCCCATTCACCACGAGTAAAGCGGATATTGCCGTTGATTCCGTGGGCGGAGATAAGTGAGCCGCCACTTCCGATCCGTCCCGAGAACTTCCCGCGCTTGCTTCTATCGATTGACACATTGGACAAATCAGATGCTACGTTTCCATTGATTCCGTTCGCATCGACGTCAGCGTTAAGTTCGTCGGCAACTTGAAGCTCTATGTTTCCATTGATGCCACCAAGAGTGAGACCTTCACCGTTAAGCTGCTTTAGGCCGATTGAAATATTACCGTTGACGCCTTTGAATTCAGCACTGCCATTTGTGCCGGCGATCTGAACACGACCGTTCACGCCACGCAAATCCACCGACCCGTCAATCTCACCAACGGTAACTCCCCCATTGACGCCTTTCGTGTGAAGCGAAATCTGACGAGGGAGCTTCAGCGTGATTTTCTCCGAAGGTGAAGTCCCAAAGATCCTTTCAAAAAAGCCTACGTCGGTCTTTTCGCCACGTAAGCGCAGTGAATTCGTATCAGCTTCGATTGTTACTTTTCGACGGCCCAACGCTTCTTGGCTGGCGCCGATCCGTTCGACGAACACCTCCGCGGTTTTCGAATCTGACGTTTCAATCTTGATTGCGCCATTTATGTTTGAAAGCTCCACAGAGGCACCGGGAGCGAGCTGATAAGTCTGTCGGATTTCTTCTCGCACCTGGTCAGTGGCGTTTCTGGAAACAAGATGGTCAAAATCGCTGCTTTTCGAATGTGATCGCACAATTCCGGCAATACCGGCAATTAGAACAAGCGCCACGAGTATCAGGATTCGCTTCATATGAGCACCTCAAACGAGTCAGGAAAGTCTACTTCGTGAGGTGTAACGAATGAGCTGGATAAATTGTTTCGCTGAAGGGGTTCTTTTGAACTCTCTGCGCAATCTCTGCGTCCGCCTCCGCGGTAAGACAACATCTGTTCGGGACTTTTTCACCGCGGAGGCGCAGAAAACGCGGAGCTACGAAGAGGATAACTTTGTAAGGAAGTCGTCTTGACAGTATCTTTGCCGGAGTCATAGAGTCCCATCACCTTTGGCCATCACATAATGGATCATCGAAACTCAAAAGACCTGAAGGTATTGGTTGTTGAAGACGTAGAGGACACCCGTCTCTTCATGCGCTTGGAACTCGAGCAACACGGCTTTATTGTTATCGAGGCCGGCGACGGTCGAAGTGCCGTGAACGTTGCCCTCCAAGAACAGCCTGATATAATTCTGATGGACCTGACTCTTCCGGTGATGGACGGTTTCGCAGCAGCCAAGCTCATTCGAAAAAGTCAGAAGCTGAAGAATGCTTTGATCATCGCCGTCACCGCTCACCAGGAAACGGACTTCAGAGCCGGTGCCAAAGACTCGGGTTTCGATGCCTACGTAACAAAGCCCATTGACATGACCTGGCTCAAAGAGCTTATCAATCGGTTGCTGAGTTAGTACTGAGTTGGTGCTTTGTCCTTCGTACTTGGTGCTTCAAGAACCTTCCAAAAGAAACAAAGCACAAAGTACAAAGTTCCAATTACACAACATGCTTATCCGGCCCATCGAAAAGCTCTCCGAGATGATTGAGGTCGAAGAACTTCAAAAGGAGATCTGGGGCGTCGACGATCGCGAGATCCTGCCGGCCCTCGCAATGATTCCGGTCACTAAAATTGGTGGTCTCTTATTAGGAGCGTTTGATAATGACCAAATGGTTGGCTTCGTCTTCGCATTCTCTGGCTTTGAGAGCGGCCGACGAATGCTACATTCCGATATGCTGGCGGTTAAGCGCGAATATCGCTCGCAGCAAATCGGTTATCGACTGAAACTGGCCCAACGAACGCACGCACTGGAACAAGGAATCGATACCATTACCTGGACGTTCGATCCATTGCAATCGCTCAACGCTCATTTAAATTTTGGCAAGTTAGGTGTTATCTGCGATCGTTACTACCAAGATTTTTACGGTGAGACTTCGAGTTTTCTACATAGCACGGGAACGGATCGAATGTGGGTCACGTGGCATTTAAACACCGAAGGGGTGAATGAACGCATTCATGGAGAAACGCAGCACGACGCTTCCTCAGTTGAGGCGCAAACTATCGTTACCATTAATGAAAAGCAGGAGCCGGTAGAACATGAAGCAAACTCCTCAACCCAAAGATGTGTTGAGATACCCTTTGACATAAATGCCTTAGTGAGGAATGACCCGGAGTTGGGTTTACGTTGGCGCGTAGCAACACGAAACGCCTTCAGCAGCGCGTTGGAGGAAGGGTTTATTGTCGAGGATTTTTATCTCGTCAAACGCGACCCGATCCGATTCGGCCGATACCTGCTCATCAAACGCTCATCTCAATGAGTCAGGAACCGGAGACGCTGTGTCGCAATGGCTTGCCTGGGCGATTGCCGGTGACTTTCTCGCCACTCCACACTTCCTGTCCGTTGACAAAGACTCTACTAATCCCGGTCGCAATTAATTCTGGCTGTTGAAAAGTTGCACGGTCGATAACAGTCGCTGGATCCAAAAGGACCAGGTCTGCTTTAAAGCCCGGTTTGATTAAACCTCTGTCCTTCAGCCCAAGTCGCCATGCAGGCAACGAAGTCATCTTCCTTATTGCCTCTTGTAAGGTGAACCAATTCTGCTGACGCACGAAGTCTCCTAACACTTTTGGAAACGTACCAGCACCGCGCGGGTGTCTGGAGCCGATTCCCCCGTCGCTGCTTACCATCACCCATGGCTGTTGGTAGAACGTTTTGATGTCAGAGTCCTTCATGGAGTGACAAACGACGCTGGCGCTTCCATCTCGAACGATGCGCATATACGCCTCAACTGGAGTGATGTTTTGCGACTGAGCAATACTCTCCAGGGTTTTGAACTCGTAATCAGGATGCGCACGACAACTGACAATCGTTATGTTCGCTGCGCCGCCGACATCTGCTATTCCACGCGCGACGTCTACTGGATCATCGTGTCGTCCACTGGGAATCAACACTCGAATGGTGGAACTCCAGGCGTCGTACGGATAACAGTCTGCTGTAATGTCGAGTCCACTTCGACGGGCTTTCTCGATAAGCTCTACTGCTTCACGCGACCGACCCCAGACTCCCACCGTTCCTAACTTGATGTGTGAAACCTGGGCAGGGAGATGTCCTTCACGACTAATACGAATGAGTTCAGCAAACGACTCGAACGCTTTGTCCGCTTCGTCGCGCATGTGACTAATGTAGATTCCCTTGTAACGTCCGGCGACGCTTGCGAGCGCAATTACTTCTTCAGTTGTAGCCGGCTTTCCAACTTCGTACTCGAGTCCAGTCGACAAGCCGAAAGCGCCGTCACGCATTGCCTGGTCGACCAACGTGCGCATTTTTTCA
>DATEXA010000191.1:0-8794 GCA_035257465.1 Pyrinomonadaceae bacterium
GCAGCGGGGACAGGGTCCCCTTCCCGACCTGAAAATTTATCAAGTGAGTCAAGATAGGATTGCCCCCATGGCTTCCACTAAAAGGTCATTCTCCTCTGGCGTACCCACGCTGATTCGAAAGTACTCACTTAACATCGGATAACTACTGACATCGCGAACCAGGATGTCTTTCTTAATCAGCTCATCGAAAACCTGTTTGGGCCCAACTGTCGTTTTCGCAATCATGAAGTTTGCTTCAGACTTGATTGGCGTCAGACCCTGAATCTTTTTCAACTCCTGAAACAGCCTTTCGCGTTCACTGATTATCGCCCTCACCAGTGGCAACAGTTCCGCTTCATAAAGATCGACCGCTACTTCCGCCGCAGTTTGCGAAAACGCATTCAGGTTGTATGGCAGTACTGCTTTACGAATCTCTGTGACGAGTTTTGGTGATGCCAGGAAATAACCCACTCTTAATGCGGCCAGCGCCATCGCCTTCGAAAACGTTCGCAGGACAACCAATCGATCGAATTCATTCAACAGTGGCACCGCTGAACGTTGCGCAAACTCATGGTAAGCCTCATCGATCACAACCAGCCCGGGCGCAATTGAAAGCAAACGGCGAAGATCTTCAAGACCAAGCACGCACCCGGTCGGATTGTTTGGCGAACAAAGAATGACAACGTCCGGCTGCGTCTGTTCTATTTCTCGAGCCAGCGATTCAACGTCAAACTGAAATTCTCTGGTTTGCGGAACGCTGATCACTTCTCCACCAAGGACCGTCGTCACCTGACGATAGAGCGCGAACGTCGGTTCGGAGATGAGCACACGCTTTCCTTCACCAATCGTCACCATCAACAAAGCCTGTATCAACTCATTCGACCCGTTGCCAGCAATTACCCCGTCCCTCTGCCACGACGAAAAATCTGCCAGACGCTCTTGCAAACTGACTGGAATGAAATCCGGATAACGCGACCACTTTCGTTTTTCGAGACGCCGAAGTGTTTCCTCCTTGATTACCGGCGGTGCGTCAAACGGGTTCTCATTTTGATTGATCTTGATCGACGCGCGATGGGGAGAAAGAGAGTACGCCCGGAGCGCACGAACCTGGCTCTTTATGGAACGCAGAGAATCAATCATCTGTTTGTCTTTCGGATGTTCGCAGATCGCGCGTGTGCGTCGAGGCCCTCCGCCTGAGCCAACGCAGCGATCATGTCCGCTGCGGACTCCATTTCTGCTTTTGAATACTCGATTACACTCGTTCGCTTTACGAAGTCATAAACACCCAGAGCCGACGAAAACCGCGCAGTCCGTCCGGTCGGTAAAACATGATTGGGACCTGCGAAGTAATCGCCGACGGCTTCTGGTGAATACGGACCGATGAAAATGGCGCCGGCGTTTTTTATTTGCGGCATCAAGTTGTCGATGTCCTCGACCAGCAGCTCCAGGTGCTCCGGTGCGAGTTCATTCACGATTTCACTTGCGGTTGCCAGATCGTCAACTTTCAGGATTGCACCGTAGTTTGAGAGCGATTGTTCGACAATTGATCGTCGCGGCAAAGTTTCTGATTGATGCTCGAGCTCGGAAACCACGGCATTCGCCAGCACATCACTAGTCGTGATTAGAACTGCAGAAGCATCCTCACCGTGCTCCGCCTGGGCAAGTAAGTCTGCCGCGACAAAGTCCGCCCGTGCGGTTTTGTCCGCCACGATAACTACCTCGCTTGGTCCAGCAATCGAATCGATGCCAACAACCCCAAAGACCAACTTCTTTGCTGCCGCAACATACTTGTTCCCGGGTCCTGTGATCTTATCGACACTCGCGATTGACTTCGTACCAAAGGCAAGCGCGGCGATCGCCTGCGCCCCGCCAATCTGATAAACCTCTTCGACACCTAACTCAACGAGTGCTGCCGCAACTGCCGGATTGTCTCGAATTGTCTGTGGCGGTGTTGTGACTACGATTCGAGAGACGCCGGCGACCTGGGCGGGCACAACGTTCATCACAACCGACGATGGATATGCAGCAGTTCCACCCGGGACATATAGTCCGACACTTTCAATCGGCGTGATCCTTTGACCGAGTTGCACGCCGTGCTTCTGAGTCACACTCCACGAGTCCTCGCGTTGTCGTTCGTGAAATATCCTGACGTTTTCGATCGCCTTTCTCAATGCTGATAGCACTGCGGAGTTTACCTTTTGAGCAACCTGCCGAAGTGTCTCGGTGGAAACTCGCAGCTCTGAAATATCGAGAACCACCTTGTCGAATCTCGCAGCGTATTCAACCAACGCCTCATCACCTCGACGGCGAACATCTTCGATAATGTTGGAAACGTCACTGAGGAGCGTCGAATCGAAAACTACAGATCGATCCCGGAGACGCGACTTAAAATCGGCGAGAGCGGCACGATCATCTCTCTCGATGATTCTGATCATTTTGCGCTTGCTCCCTGAACAACTCGTTCGATGGCATCGGTAAGTCGACCTATCTCGTCGGCCTTAAGTTGGTAGCTCGCGCGGTTAACAACCAGGCGACCTGTTGATTCAGTAATTACCTCGACGACCTTCAGTCCATTCTCCTGCAGGGTGCGGCCAGTTTCGACCAGGTCGACAATCACATCAGCCAAACCAAGCACTGGAGCGAGTTCAACCGAACCAGATAATGAAATGATTTCAACCGGGATGCCGCGAGTTCCGAAATGCGATCCGGCGATTCGCGAATACTTGGTGGCGACCCGCAACATACCAAACGCTCGTGTGACTACTTCAGGATCGATCGCGGCAACTACCATACGACAGCGGGCAATGCCTAAATCCAGCGGCAGAAGGACGTCAGCCTCAGATTCGAGTAACACATCGCGTCCAACAATTCCGCAGTCAGCAATTCCATGCTCAACATAAACAGGCACATCAGCGGGCTTCACGAAGATGAAACGATAATTGCCGCTCTCATCTTCCAGCGCGAGCTTTCGTGAGGCAAGCGATGCAGCACTCAAACGAACGCCTGCTTCCGCGAGCAATGCAATCGCGTCGTCCTGCATCCGTCCCTTTGAGATGGCAATGGTGATCATTCTTTTGACCCGATTCGAATCTTCTCGTTGTTTCTGCGGCGGTTCAACGCTTCCGCAAACGTGTTGCTCAATTCACTAGTTGCGATGGTCTGAACATCGTTGCCATTGCTTCCATTCGACGCGTTGTTGCGACCAAGGACTTCGACGAGCGAATCCAAGTTCAACACAAAGCCGATTGCCGGCTCTGCCCTACCAAAGTTGGCGGTCAATCCATCGTAGCGCCCCCCGCGACCCACTCGATATCCGACACCACGCACGAACACCTTGAAGCTAAGTCCAGTGTAGTAATCGAGACTCGACACGTCTGCAAGGTCAACCTCAAAAGCCTTCTCGAGACCGAGTGACTCGATCACGTTCCACAGTTCAGCAAGCTTACTGACCGCAGCAAGCGAGTCTTTGTTGGTGATAACGGCTTTGGCTTTCTCGAGAACATCACGTTTTCCCGTCAACTGGGTCAGAGCTGCAATGGATTGGCTGGTGGACGTCGTGATTGGCAGGGTTTCGAGACTCTTAGCAAGTTCGGTGCTGTCTCGAGTATCGATGAGCCGTCTCAAGTTCTCTCTTAACGTGTCGTCGAGATTCAACTCACCGACCAAACCATTGAAAATTCCCACGTCGTTAATCGTTACGCAAAACGAGTCGCCGAGACCGATGCGCTGCAGAATTTCGGCGGCGAGTAATAATACTTCCAGGTCTGTTGCACTGCCGCCGACTCCGATTAACTCGCAGCCAAGTTGAGTGTTTTCGCGACGCCACTCTGCATGTGATTGTTGTTGCTGCCGAAAGACGGGCGCGGCGTAGCAAAGTCGCAGGGGCCTCTTACTCTCAGCCAACAACGTCGCAGCAACACGCGCGACTGAGGAGGTGACATCAGGTCGAAGACTCAACATGCGACCATCGCTATCTGTCAGGCGAAAGCTTGACTGGGCCTCCGTCACTCCCATCCCCTGTTCGAACAGCGCGTAATAATCGACGGAAGGAGTCAGCACTTCCTCATAGCTCCACCCCTCAAACACGGACATTGCCGTGTCTTCAACCGAGCGGCGCAAACGCGCTTCAGCGCCGAGGTAATAACGCATGCCGGAAGGAAGTTTGGAAAGAAGCATTGGTTCCTTAATGTCCGATATGCTTTAGCTTGTCGAAAGTTCGCCACTTAGTAAGCCCGACAAGCTGAAGCATATCGGACAAACAAAAACCCGCTACCAATTCTGTTTGGCAGCGGGTTTGTCGAAGTCGTTTCGCGCTTAGTCAGTTCACTATGTCAGCGCAGGAACAGGTTCGCAGCCCGCCACCGTGTGGTGGTGATGCCAATATCCAGCGTGGCTGTGAACGTTAGTCCCAAACATTGTGAAGGGCTTATACCCGACGGGCGCGGCGATTGTCAAACTTAACGTGCCCGAGGCCAGTGGACCGTTCGACTGTGCGGGCCCTTGGAGTGCGGTGCCCCTGCACCGCTTTGGCCAATACGCCGACACGTGGCGCGTACGCACCTTTAACCACCCGGAATATACGCCCGCGACTGAACAATAAAAATTTGCCCCTTCATGTACGCCCATTCAATATCCTGATCGCGACTCCCAAACACTCGCTTGATCTCCGTGGCCGCACGAACAAGTCGCCTGATAACGTCGTCAGTTAGCACAACACGATCGCCGGTTATCGGTACTTCTTTTACTCCACCATTCTCATCAAAGGTCAGCAGACTGTCTTCAGCTGAACGAGTTAATACCTGAACAGCATTTGTTCTTGGTCGAAAGATGATCTGTTCGGCAATTCGTTGACCCTCTACAACCTTGATCCCCAGGCCACGCTTAGCGCTGATGTAAATTGCTCCCACGTTTTCTTTGTCGAATGGATCGGTAGAGATCATTACACCAGAGCTTTCCGAATTGATTCCTTCCTGCAGCAACACCGCCATGAATATCTTCGAATGATCGACATTGGCACGTTCACGAAATTCGTAGGCTTCAAAATTCCATAAAGACGCCCACACTGTCTTGATTGCTTCGATCACTTCGTTATCGCCGCGCACGTTGGGAACCGTTGTGTACAAACCGGCGCCGCTAAAGTTCGGCAGGTCTTCGGAGTTGGACGAACTCCTGACAAATAGACCTTTTCCTGGAAACTCATGAGCAACACGAGCGAGTACTTCTTTTTTCAACTCAGGATCAAACTCCGCCTTTTGGATATGCTCGCGAAGTGTTTCAAGCCGTCGACGCCGATAGGCTGGATCGTGGACGAACTTTTGATCATTTAGCAGCGCAAAAATCTCATCATCCAGGTTGTTTCGCTTGATGAATTCGTCGTAGTAGTAAAACGGTATCGTAAAACCGCCGGGAACAATGATCCCGGGTAAACTGGCGTGCATCACTTCACCAAGGTTCGCAGACTTACCGCCGAATGCAACGCTCAGAGTCTTACGTTGCTGAGCCAGACTCAGCAATCGTGTTTCGGATAAATCGAAGCGCGGCTTGACGACATCAAGTCGTTCTTTCAAACGGCGCTGATACTCGTGCAGTTGGTTTAGATCCGCTCGTTTGACCGAATAGTTATCGCGGTTCGTTTCAAACGTCACCCACCACGTGTCGTATTGCTTGAACAGCTCTTTCGCGTTCTTGATGTAGGCGTTGGGAATACCCCAACCTTTAGCGAGGAGATTGATGTGCGACAGCGGGGTTGATGGTTTTGACGTGATAATCCCCGCGACCGGCGGCAACTGCACAGGGACCTCATCCAGAACAAGAATCTCGTTGAATCCGATCTCCACGTGTTCGTCGAGTTTGTCGATGATGTGGATCCGTCCGATACCTTTGGCGATATTCAACGCCTGGTAGGCCTGTTCCTTCGCGATGTCGCTTTGCAAGATCCGCTCAACTCCGGTTAGCGACTGCGAGGCTTCATCCTGACGAAGCGAGTTTGGCTTGAACGCAACAGGAATGAAAAACGTTTTGTTGATGATTTCACCCGCAAGCTGAATCTGATCTGAGGGAATGAGATCGCCTTCCCAGAATTCATATGTCCAACGCTTGACTGGTGTCTGATACGCGATCGTTCCGAGGATGAAACGGCGATTAGGTTTCAGATAGTTGTTGTCGAAGAAATCTTTACCACTCTCCAGTGAAAGATAAGTGCCGTTGACGAAGTCTTTATGAAAACTATAGCGCTTGTTGTTCACATAGTAGATCTTGTTGTTGTCTTTACGATCAATCACGAACAGTGCGTGTGGCAAAGCATAAGGGGTATTCGCGTCGTAGGTAACAGAGATTGAGTCAAACTCTGCTTGAGATTTGACGGCGGGTAAGGACCGTGGGCCGTTTTGGGAATAAGAAGTTACAGATAAAACTGTGAGCAGAATGAATGAGATGTTTAAGCGTCGCATTTGGAGTCCGGGCGGCCACGGACTGCCGCCCCTACAATTTTGCCGCGGACTGCGACAGCAATTCTAACAGATCATCAATGTGTCGCTGTTCGGTGAGAAAGCTGTTTACATTCACCCGAAGAGCTCGGCGTCCGTGAAGAACCGTTGTTGTCAACCATGCCTCTCCGCTGCGTTCGATCACCTGCTGCAACCGTTGTTGTAGACGATCGATTTCCAGCTCGGGCATTTCTCTTGATGCTTCGGGAAGAAAACGGAAACAACAGACTGCCGTTTCAACCTCTCCTACGCGGCTAAAGTAAGGCGATTCATCCAGGCGCTGTGCCAGGTATTCAGTCAGACTGATCTGCTTCTCAACTGTCCGCGCATAACCTTGCCGGCCCATGAACTGAATAGCCATCCAAAGTTTGAGCGAATTGAAACGTCGCGTTCCCAACTGACCGTACCGAAAGAAATCAAACTCAACGTCAGCGCCACCCCGATCTTCACTCAAATACTCGGGCGACATATCAAACGCATCTCGCAGAACTCTGCCACCATCTCGGACAAGAGTTGCTCCACATGAAAAAGGCACAAACATCCATTTATGCGGATCGAACGTTACTGAGTTAGCTTGGCTTATTCCACGAAGCTTGTGATTGTGCTGTTTGGAAAATGCTAGCGGCCCGCCATAAGCCGCATCAATGTGATACCAGCAACCTATTCCATCTGCGATTTCCCCGAGCTCTTCAAGCGGATCGATTACTCCGGTAGACGTAGTTCCCGCTACTCCAACTATGCAACAAACCACACGACCATCTTCGCGATCATTTCCTATTGCTTCACGCAATCCTTCGACATTGATATGAAATCGCCCGTCTGTGGGAATCTTTCGCACAGCCCCACGACCAAGTCCGAGGATGTCCGCGCTTTTATCGATCGAATAGTGACACTGTTCCGACGCGTAGATAACCAAGTCCCCAGGGGACGTTCGCACGCCTTTATCCTTAATTGTTTCGACGGCGTGATCTCGGGCACACTTCAAAGCAATCAGGTTCGCCTCAGAACCTCCGCTCGCTAAGGTTCCAAATGATTCTGCCCCGTAGCCGACCAGGTCGCAAAGCCAGCGAATTACTCTCGCTTCAATCATCGCCGACGCCGGACCATTTCGCCATGCTCCAGCGTTTTGATTGAGGGATGACGCAAGTGTGTCTGCCCAAACACCAATCGGAAGTGGCGTCGGGTTAAACTGTCCGAAGTAGTTTGGACTTGGAACCAGCATTGAATTCGGAGCGATCTGTTCACGATAACGAGTCAGGATCTGTTCGAGACTGATGCCGGTCTCAGGTAACGGTTCAGCGAAAAGCTTTTCAATGTCAGCTGGAGTTGATTCGGGCGCTACTCTACGCATGTCGAGCGCGGCAGCGTGTTCCACAACAAGTTTTGTTACTGCATCGCCGAGCAGTTTGTGTTGCTTAACAATGTCGTCGATCATGATTACGTTCCTGATCTGCTAGTTATAGGAGAGTTGGGGTTCATCGCAGGCTTGTGAAGGCCGTCGGGAAAAAGTCTTTTCTCTGAGTAACCCCTGCGCTCTCTGCGGCTCTGCGCTAAAACTGGCCGGAAGTTATAGTAACCGCTGAGGCGCAGAGAACGCAGACGTTGCGCAGAGAAGTTTAAGTAGACTCTACCAAGCAGCGAAAGATCACTGAAACGAGTCGCACCTTAAGCCACGCGGAGTGGCCTCATGCCAAAAAGTTGATGAGTAACAATAAGTTCACACAAATACTCGACGAACGTATGAACGACTATGGCGTGAACTTATCAGCACAGACAATACGCGAGTTAAGCGAGTACTACACGCTGCTCATGCGCTGGAACGAACGCCTGCATCTTGTCGCCCCTTGTGACGCAGAAGAGTTCGCTACGAGACATGTACTGGAGTCACTGCTTCTGCTGAGATTTCTGTCAACCCATGCGGCGATTGTAGACGTCGGCTCAGGGGCCGGATTACCAATCATACCTTGTCTTATCGCTCGATCTGATTTGACTGCGACGCTGATTGAGTCATCTCAGAAAAAGTCGGTGTTTCTGAGAGAAGCTGCGACTCGAGCAGGCATTGCGAACAGAGTCGCGATTGTAGCAAGACCGTTTGAACAAACTCGGGCGCCGGAGGTCGGCTTCGTCACGTGCCGAGCACTCGATGAATTCATATCGAAGCTTTCAGATTTGCTCAAGTGGGCACCTGCCAGGGCCACTCTTCTGTTGTTCGGTGGAGAGACGTTACGACAAAAGCTTGTTGAGCTCGGGACCCAGTACACTGAGGTTGTGATTCCGAACTCAGAGAAGAGATTTTTGTTTGTTATTAATGTCGGCCCGGGGCAGTAGCC
>DATEXA010000192.1:0-2371 GCA_035257465.1 Pyrinomonadaceae bacterium
TTACCAGGAGTCGAAAAAGTTACGCCCGCCATAATTCTTCCAGCCTCGACGTTCGCACCGATCAGCACGTTCAGATCGCGCTCCGCTGGAGGCTTCCCTGCAATCAGGTGTAGTTTCGGATTTTGACGAACCTCCTTATACGACACGAATTTCACCGGATACTTTTTCTCGACCGGAGCAGAAACTTCCGCGAGATCGCAACCCGAACTGTCGGCTTTCACTTCAATGTCGGAATCTCGTGAGATGTAGACTGCGTCGTACTGCTCGAGATGAAACGATTCGCCGGCCGCTGAAACTTCCGCTGAGCCCCTCAAACAAATCAGACCAATTTCGTGATCCTTGCTATTGAATTTCTCGGCTGCATCTTCTGCCGACAATGTGATACGACCGTAGTGAAGGTAACGCGCTGCAGTGCTTCCGGGCGCAACGGCCGTGCGGCGGCCTTTACCTTTGTGCGTCTCCGGCACAAAACACGTTTCCCGAGTAATTGCGTTCTGCCTCATTTGCTGACTCATTAGATCTCCTTAATAAACTCAAGATTTGGCGCTCACGGTCAACGACACTTTGTAATGCAGCGGCTTTCCATTTTGTACAACCAGATTGTGTGCCTCAAAGACAAGGTGTAACGGTATCGCACCATGAACACCACGACCAACTGGACTGTCGCCGGCGGCCACAATTGAGACGTTTACGGGAAACGTCATCAACGATGATTGCACAGAAAGCACTCCTGTATTTGACTCGAAGCGATCCGTACGTCTTCCTGGATTGATTTCGGTTTCAACCTGACCATAACTGCTGGGGACGATCAACTTCCAGCTCTTTATAGTAACAGGCTGTATTGAACTCAATGTTTCTTCTCGACTTATCATCCCATTATCTATTCGCCAAACCACTTCACTAGTCAAACCCACGTCAGACCACTCTCCAGCTTTTCGACCGAGAGTTGCCCAGCGAGTCCAACGAGCACGCAATGATTTGCCGTCGGTTGATGGCTCGATCGAATCCGCACCGTCGGTCGCAACAACGGTTCGACCATCAGCGAGTTCAACAAATGGCACCAGGACCGGATAAACCTGTTCCACCGGTGCTGCGAAACCTGGCAACCCATGCGGCACAGGTAAGTAATCTGACAAACCTGGTTTTGGTCCGGTGGTAATTGGCAAGGCAAAACGGAAGGCGCCTTGTCGCACCAGCCAAACTCCTGCTTCGCGTTCGGGTGTCTTGCGAAAGAATTCGAATCGGTCGACGTTGGTAAGCGTAGGCTGAGCAGGAAAGCTAGCGATCCCTTCTTTATGCAACGCTTCGATCACTCTTACATGCGAGTTAGCCAGTTTTCCGAAGAACCCAGTCGTCTGTTGCCACTCACGTTCACGAGTGATGTATGAATAATTGCCGCGGCCATAGGCAAAGATCGAAAGTAGGTGTGTGTCATCACGGTAGTCGTGACGGAGATAGTTCCACGCTTGATAGTAGAGCGCGGCAATTTCAGTCAATGGTGCAGGACGAAATTCAGCGTGTTCAGCAAGGAAGCCTGCGATCTCCGGCGTATCCAGATAACTTACAACTCCTTGACTGCGTCCCCAGTTGTATCCATAACCATCATCGGAAACAAGATCCCACCACAGTCGCATTTGAGCGACGAGCGAAGGACGAAGATTCTCGAGTATGTCTTTTCTGCCGGCCATTTCGGCGGCCTCCCAAACGTAACGTGCATACTCGTTTGAGTAACGATCATAACGCCCTGTTGGTGGCGAGTCGTCAGCATAAATATGGTTCGTCGTAAACTGAGTGGCGGCACGATCAAGTAGCCGATCGAGAAAAGCCCGATCTGTGGATATACCTAAGTCATAAGTTATGCTCGCGATGCGGGCTGCGACTCCAAGGTAATTGTCAGGGAGATCGATGACCCGGTTTGTTTTGGGATCGTAAAAGCGTTCTGGGTTTAGCAGTGATCGCCACGCCTTCTGTTCATCGCTTGACAGACTCAGCCACAACGCATTCGTCTTCAAGTCTTGTCCGAAATGTCGCAACGCAAGCGCGGCGTATAGTTGGGAGAAAGCTTTACTACCTGCATGCGCTTCGATGAGACCGATTTGCCCTACCCACTTTGCCAGATCGCGTCCAGCAAGTTCACGCTTGCCGCTCGTATCTGCGTAGGCGGCTAACGAGCGCATGAAAGTTCCCCAAGAAAACTCTCCGGTCGTTGGAACACCGAGTACACGAACTGGAGGCGGGTTGACAGAAGCAATGGCCCCCAAATGCGCGGCCAATTCTTTATCCAAAAAACCGTCCACTTCTGTGTTGAGGTCGGCGGTCTTTACTGACTCGGACAGCGAAGCCTGCGACCTAACTAAAAATGCCGGCTCGG
>DATEXA010000193.1:0-3157 GCA_035257465.1 Pyrinomonadaceae bacterium
CTTTCATTTCTCACAAAACACTATAAAAGTTAGAGCGGATTGCATCCAGAGGGGCTAACTTTTGGCTTCATCAATAGTTTCTAGGCTCATGAAGTCTGGCAAAAGTCTGCAGGGCTTATTGCTCAAATGAACAAGCGTCCACAAAGAAGGACGCGGGACGACCCGGCCTCATCGCTGGCTGCTCAGGACCTTGACTCAATAATTAGTGCCGAAGTCTGGAGACGAACCCGCACCTCCTTTCGGACAACGGATTTTAAATCCGGTTTCCCGGTACTCACCTCGTTCTACTATGCGCTACCAAGTAGTACTTATAAACGTTTCAGTCGTCAAAGCAAGTTTCGTCTAGCTTGGTACGAACACGTAACCCCTTATCTTCCCCTCATCCTGAAGGGCACTGTCATGAAACGATTAAAGTCACCGGGCCGCGCGCAGCGTTTTCTCTCGGCCTTCGGAATTATTTCCTCGCACTTCCGAGTGGGCAGACACCTTTACCGAGCTCGCGGATACCGCGATGTCATGAAATCGAGATTCGTCCTTTGGACAGTCGCAATTGGAAATAGGACCGCGGCCTCTTA
The DNA here is from genome assembly GCA_035257465.1 of Pyrinomonadaceae bacterium. Classification (GTDB taxonomy): domain Bacteria; phylum Acidobacteriota; class Blastocatellia; order Pyrinomonadales; family Pyrinomonadaceae; genus PSRF01. The sequence goes on from DATEXA010000193.1 coordinate 576, forward strand.
ACAAGTCATCGTTATCAAGCGTTGACCAAAGTGGTTTGTTCTAATCGCAATTGATAATTGGCCTTTATTGTTGAAGTTAAGTTGACAGTGCCTTCTTGTCGAAGAAGAAGATCACAACTCGGAGGTCCCCGCTGATGAAGCTGCTGCTGGCAACAATCGCCATTACCGTATCCCTCGCCTCAGTGTACGCACAAAAGCTGAACACATCAGTCGACGAGCGAGTCAAGCAATTGCACAAGCTACTCGACGAGCAATGGGAATACACACTCCGCACAGGTCCGGAGTTTGCCTCCATCCTCGGCGACAAACGCTACAACGATAAGTTGGGCGATAACTCCCAGGCAGCAATTGACAGGGAACGGCACCAGACAAAAGTCTTTCTGCAAAAGTTTGAAGCGATTGACACGAGAGGTTTTCCGGAACAGGAACAACTCAACCGCGACCTCATGGTGCTGAACTTACGTGACCGGCTCAACGGGGCAAAGTTTAAAGACTGGGAAATGCCTGTCAGTCAGTTTCGCGGTATTCATCTCGACATGCCGCAACTCGTTACTTCGCTCTCGTTCTCCACCGTCAAGGACTACGATGACTACATCGCCCGCCTGCAACAGTTCCCACGGGCCTTTGATGAGGTCATGGTCCAGATGCGTAAGGGAATGAAAGACGGCTTGATGCCGCCAAAGATCCTGCTCGTAGAAGTTGCCGACCAGACTGCGGGAATCGCCAATCAGAAACCCGAAGAGACACCATTTGCCCAACCGACAACTAACTTTCCCAAAGAGTTCTCAAATGCTGACCGTGAGCGTTTACGTGCGGGAGTCATCGCAGCGATTCGCGATCAGGTATTGCCAACCTACCAACGATTTCTGACTTTTGTGCGGGATGAGTATGCACCAAAGGGTAGAACCAAAATTGGTATTTCGTCGTTGCCGCTTGGCGCCGAGCGTTATGCCTTTGCCGTGCGACGGCAAACAACCACAAGCATGACTCCGGAAGAAATTCATAAACTTGGACTGAAGGAGGTAGCGCGGATTGAAGCTGAAGAAACGGCGGTGGCAAAACAGGTCGGATTTAGCGATCTCAAGAGTTTTAAAGAATCGCTGAAGAAGAATCCGGAGGTACACCCCAAGTCGCGGCAACAGATTCTCGACGAATACCAAACTTATACCAACCAGATGTGGAAAAAACTTCCTGAGCTGTTCGGCCGCCTGCCCAAAGCAAAACTCGAGATACTTCCGGTTGAAGCTTTTCGTGAGAAGACTGCGTCTACATCTTACTTCCAGGGCACGCCCGACGGGTCGCGTCCCGGGCATGTCTTCGTTAACACTTATGACTATGAAAATCAGTTGACGATAAACAATGAAGACACTGCCTACCATGAGGGAGTACCCGGGCATCACATGCAAATCTCGATCGCTCAAGAGTTGACGGAATTACCACCTTTCCGCCAACAAGGCTCTTACACGGCCTTTGTCGAAGGATGGGCCCTCTACTCGGAGCGACTTGGGAAGGAAGTTGGTTTCTATCAGAATCCCTATAGCAACTACGGTCGACTCGACGATGAGATGTGGCGTGCCGTCAGACTGGTGGTCGACACCGGCATTCATTATAAGGATTGGACCCGCGAACAGGTATTGCAGTTCATGCGCGATCATTCGAGTGCCAACGAGGCGTATTTTCAGTCTGAAGCTGACCTCTGTATTGCGTGGCCGGGCCAGGCGTTGGCTTACAAGATCGGTCAACTAACGATATTGCGATTGCGCAAAAAAGCCCAGGCAGAGTTGGGCGACAAATTTGATATTCGCGCCTTTCACGACGAGGTTCTCGGCGCGGGAGCCCTGCCCATGGATGTACTCGAGAAGCGAATTGACGCGTGGATCGAACGCACAAAACGTTCAACTAATCGAAACCTCCAACAAGTTCTTTTCCAACCCTCAATGCCCGCGAACATTTTGGCTTGGAGCTAATCAAGGCCTCTGGTATCTAATAGAAAATCAAACTCTGTCATCCAAGCACCCATAGTGCAATTTCTCCGGACCTGAAAGACCGGTATGTTTCCCTATCAGCATCCATACTATTGGGCCGGCTTTGCAAGCTCGGCGATCAACTAGTGCATGCAGCGGACTCGTCATGAGCGGGCTTCTTTGTTAAGTTGCTTTGGACGAGCCGTTCAAGCGCATCAACGTTAGGCCGATAATGATGAGCGGTCCACCAAGTCGCACTAATACTCTGGACAAACTCGATCCGCCTGCTTGGGGCGAACCCGAGTTCAATTCACATTTGGTCACCCCATGCCACCTTTTGCGCCGTGGCGCCCGTCGTATGTCGCTGGAACGGAGGAAGCCATGAACATCGAAATCAAGCGTTGTTTCACCTGAATCAACATTCTTCTGGAGGCCGGGCGCCTCAAGCGGGAAATTAGGAAGCAGCTGAATCTCACACCCAAGATAAGCTCAGCCGGGCGGGGTGTACTGGACGTGGTGGTGGACGGCAAGACCATTTTTTCCCACCAAGCCGAGCAGCGTATGCTGGTTCGGGGAGAGATCGTGGAGCTGATCCAGGCATCGAGGCAACCTTAAAGG
>DATEXA010000194.1:0-16107 GCA_035257465.1 Pyrinomonadaceae bacterium
GCCGTAACAGCTGAGTCGATACCGCCTGAAAGGCCTAACACTACCTTTTGGAATCCGCATTTGCGCGTATAGTCGCGCACACCCAACACCAAGGCTGCGCAGATCTCGGCCTCAGATGTAAAGTCGTCAAAGGTAATCGTGCCCGTTTGGCAGCTCAGGTCCAGCGTCAGGATGTCTTCGGCAAAACCGGAACAACGGGCCACAAGATTGCCATCGGCATCAAATGCGCTACTACGTCCATCAAAGATCAAGTCATCGTTGCCTCCCACCTGATTGACGTAGAGTAGGGGCAAACTATGTTTGCGAGCCAAACTACCGAGTAACTGCTCTCGTAGCTCTTGTTTGCCAACGGTGAAAGGGGAAGCAGACAGGTTAATGAGAGCCTGGGCTCCCGCGCGCGCCAGGTCCTCAATTGGGTCCGTATGGTAGCGCCGTTGTTGCCAGAAATCGCTATCGTTCCAGACATCCTCACAGATGCAGATTCCCAGTCGCCAGCCCTTCAATTCGAGCAGCTGATTTCCTGGCGCCGGTTCGAAGTATCGATCTTCGTCAAAAACGTCGTAGGTTGGCAGCAGAGACTTGCTGAAGTGCTCCTTGACCCGTCCATTTTGTAAAAGGGCAGCGACATTGAACAAGGGCCTGCCGACTCCCTCTTTATTCGGCTCCGCCAGACCCACAAGGACTGGAGGCGCTTGAGACAAATCCTCGGCCAGACGGCCCAAAACCGTCCAACTGTCCCGGATAAAACTGTCTTTGAGCAATAGGTCGCGGGGAGGGTAGCCGAGCAAAGCCAATTCCGGTGTTACCACCAGATCTGCTCCTTGCCGTTGTGCTTTACGAACACCTTCGACAATAAGCTTCGCATTACCGGCTAAGTCGCCGATTGTAGGGTTGATTTGAAGCAGTGAGATTTTCACGGATAAGGATTGGTTGTCTCAATATTCAACTTACTATAGGGTCCGCGAATTCCTCAAGTGGGGTCAGAGTTGATAACATCCCAAATGATCCCTTTCAAGAAGTGGTTAGGGTATCGATTGAGAAGGATTTTTGCCGCGATTCTTAGCCGACCCTTTGTCGAGAGATCCCTGGTCTCCTCCAACTCTAATGCCTCCCTCAGCTTGTCCTCCATCGAAAGCTTCCTCTGCATTTCCTGAGAGTCGTACCTGGGAAAGTTGCAGGGGTGGGTCATACCGTTCAAACTGAACCAAAACCAGTGTGCGTCTAACGAGAAGAATTCATTGCCCAGGAGTTTCTCCAGCTCAGCCTTTTTTGAGGAGTCACTTCCGAACTCGGTGTGCAGGTCATGATCTGCGGAATTCAGGGTTACTTCATTGCGAGATGTAAAATCAACGATTGCAATTGATTGTGGTACTGCTGAAGAGATATGCCCCAATCTCACCCGTTCACCCCCAGCAGTTAGTCCGCTCCATAAACGATTCTCACCATATGGGGTTGTAGACTGCGGGTCACAGTACCGAGCATCTGACATATCGTGCATCATGACCAGATGAGGTTTGTGTTGAATGGCTGGAAGAATGCTACCGAGTACGCATTCAGCGATATCGAATCCATGGGCATCCCAAAAGACCAGCACTCGACCGGCATTCTTCAATGCGCCTTCGAAATCAAACGTAAGTATGTTGGCCCGCAGCGCCTGAAGCGGCTTAAACCAGTCGGGTGGCACGATCTTTCGTATTTTCGGTAATGTTGTCTTGTCCCAATAGTCTTCCAAATCCAAGCTGATTACGCTGCACGATCCGAGCCGATTCGCCGCTTCAGTGAAAACGCACGTGGAGTTGCCTGTCAATCGGCCCAACTCGAGGATCAGATCAGGTTTGAATTCGAGGGCCATTGCAAACAATTGTGCCCACTGAAACGTTGACAAATCTCCGGCATCCAGAGCCAGTTGCAATTGTTCAGCGCGAGGGCGAAACTCCGCCAGTTCCTTGCGTTGATTCCAATAGGCTTGGGATGGAGTAACAGTATTTTTTTCAGTCATTTCATTTAGTCCCGTTGACCATCGTCAGAGCGACGGCCGCGACAGTGGCAAGTGTGACAATCTCGCCTTTACGAATTGCTTCTAAAAAATAACCCGGAGGTAGCAGTTCCACTTGCAACTCTTCAGCGTCGTCCTCTTTTCTTGATGCGATTTGCCTCAGATCCCGGGCCATGAATATATGCGCGGTGCCTCCCTGACGATTACTATCTACGGTGAATTTCCCCAGGCTAAGCCATTCGGAAGCCTCATAGCCTGTCTCTTCCAGCAATTCACGCTGGGCTGCTTTGAGTGGCGGCTCGCCTGGCTCAATCATACCGCCCGGCGCACTGAGACAAACCTTCCGTGCGCCATGTTTATAACCGCGTACCATCAATACTTCGCCCGCGGAGGTTATGGGAACGACCATAGCGAATTCGGGCGTAACTATCCGATAAAAATCATTCAGCACACGCCCACTGGGCAATTCCACTTTCTCCCTGAAGATCTGAAACCAGGGCTCTACCGACGTAAGGCGTGAGGTCTCCAGCAATTTCCAGGGTTTTATGGCCTTCACTGCCTGAATCCGCCTCTAGAGCACTTTTGCCGTTGCACACAGGTGCCAGCCGAAACGACGCTCGAACCAACGGAAGAGCGGCTCAGGCATCCACCGCCAGTACCAGTTCTTTACATAACGGTATTGGACATAGTCGGAGATGCGATATGGAAAGATGTGGTCAGCAAATACCTCCGTGACCTTGAATGGACTGAGGAGCTTTCGTACTCCCTCAATCGAATAGGTGTAAGCAATCGGGCAACCCGTCTGCGCCTCAGCATGGCGTGCAATGTGGTCATCCAATCGCCAAAATTGCCCTTTTCCGTATGTGAGAAGAATCCACAGTACTTTCCAGGCCCAGCGGTGATAGACCATTATCTTTACGGTACTACCAGGCTTCACGAAGTGTTTTGCAACTTGTTCGATTACGCGTTCTGGATGAGGTGTGTGATGGATCACGCCGAAGGAATAAACCAGATCATATGGCTCCTCGGGCACGAAGTTACTCAACTCCTCGGCATTGGCGTTATAAAAGCGCACTCGGTCGCTCAGGCCATAGACTTCGGCGCGCTGGCGAGCGATTTCGAGCGACTTGTCTGAAACGTCGACTGCGGTTACATCGGCTCCTGCACGAGCAAAACGAATAGTGTCCGTACCTATGCCGCAGCCGATTTCGAGCACCTTTTTACCTTTCCACCGATCAAAGTCGGCAAAACCCGGGATATGCGGCTCAACTAAGTACTTGCGCGCCTCGACCTCATCGAAATACTCCTTCGTGCCGATTGGCTTGGTCGAGTGCCGAATATTGCACGGCCTTCCGTTCCAATATTCGCGAACACTATTGACCGATACCTGCAGAAACGACTGCATTTTACTCCCCCCATCTCCTTCTAAGATTCCTCTTTCAGTAGTTATATCCGATCGCGTGGCGCTACCAAACCAGCTCTGGTATCAGACTCAGTCAACTGCCTCTACAACTAGAGTCTCGGGTAAAGCATCATTCGCGAGCCCCCAATTCTCCGAATTAAACATGATTGGGCGACCCTGCCTTCGCATCTTGATTGCCAACTCAATCATCTCCTCGTGCTCAAGTCTGGGTATGCCGGCTGAATCAATACGTTTATAGAGGACTTCCGCCCCTTCCGGAGTGAAGCCGGAGCCAATTCCGTGCTCGATGTGATAAATCCTCATGGGATCGCTCAATACCCTCTCCCGCACACCGGAGTGATGGGCCAGATAGCAAAACAGAGAGTCAAGATGCATCGAGAACATTTCCAATTCCGGGTGACCGCGAAGGGCAGCCCAACGCTCGGCCGCTAATAAAGTAAAATCTCCACATGCATTGGTATGTAAGCGAACCGGGCTCTGAAGCATAAAATACCGCCACAGATTATTTGGGATTAATCGATCTTGGATTCTTTCGAGCCTTTGCTTAAGTTTATCAGGCATGCCTCGTCGTATGAATGAGTATAGAAGCACCCGAGTGGCATTTGTGATCGGCCACACTCGCCAGGTTTTCCAGGTCCAAGGGATTTTCGGACGAGATTTAGAACTTACTCCAGGAACCGACGTGTCAAAGCGTTCATTGATTCGAATAACGTTCTTTCGACAAAAGTCTAATTGTTCTTCAATCGGCATGTCTCCCGGAACGTTCGAAGGAATGTCATACCTCGCCACCCTATAGAAGTATTCCGATCGCATCTTTCTAGACACCAAAAAGCGCATTAATTCATCGGAGAACAGAATATCTATGTTCGTTGCCAGTACAAAACGACCTCGTGCTCGACGAATGCCCACGTTCTTCGCGATCATCTGGTAAAGAGGCAACCGTTCCGAGTATTTGAATCGGCGGTGGATTTCTGGCGGAACTTCGATGATGCGGACGCTGCAGGGCCCCTTTTTCTGGTCCCATGAGAGGACTTCGGCCAAGCGCGGCTTGTCCGCGGGTGGGTTCCATTCAACCATGATCAGCTCGGCGTTGAGTCGATACCGCCGACACTGCTCCAGCAGCCCGTTAACAAAGAGCTGCGTCCGATGTATGAGATTGCCACCATGGTCGTCGTTGCGCGAGGTTACGACAATGCTTAAATAGCAATTATCCATCATCAATCCAGAGACATTAAAATCCGTTTCATCCTTCCGGTTCGTATGCTGACATATTCAAACATTCATTCACCGTCAGGCCACCTCCAGAAAGAGAGTGGTGTTCTCAAAATGAGATGCTACTTGGCGTGGTCTACTGACCTTCTTTGAGCTATGAGTGTTTAGGACGGCCTTAGGTACCATTTATCTTTATTGAGGAGACTAAACAGGTTGCGATTCTCTATCGGCGTTCTTGAGGCTATAAAAACGGCTCTCATCGGACCGTCTTGCCACGCCCGCAAACTGTTTTGCCAATCAAATTTGAATTCGTGATGCTCCGGTTCAACTCTTGGCCCGTATACGTCTTTGAATCCGACCCGATTGAGCGCCAAGACTACAAAGCTTGGTGAGGGGCGACATCCAATGCCACTGAGGGCCTGGCTGAATGTTTTGGTTTCATCCTCTAGTCGCACCACCGGCAGGTTAGAGTCGCAAATCATAGTTTCCAACAGCAGTTGCCCGTCGCAAACAGCTGACATGTTTCGCAATGCCGCAACCGGATTTTCAGTGTGATACAAGAGCCCATAACAAAAGACGATGTCAAATCTACCAAACTTGGATAGTGAGTCAGTTTCAACATTAGCAATGGTATGCGCCGTCAGATCTGGATAAATTGAATGTAGCTTCTTGATGTTTTCAGCTCTACCATCCAGGCAGACGACGTCACATCCCTTTTGTAAGAAGAACTTGGCTAAGTGACCGACTCCACAGCCAACGTCGAGCACTCGCTTGCCTTTCAAATCAAGACCTAGAGAGTCTAGATGATCTAACCTGGCTTTATTCAGGGCCACGGCTTCGGGTGTGTCGAAGGTTTCTACGCCACCGCCATCTGGTATCTCTTCATTTTGAAAGTCCCTTGCTGAAATCTTAACGGGATATGATGAACTCGAATCATTCGAATCCGTGCTGCTAACCATCTGTCTCAAAAAGTGCCTCAAAGTTTTAGTCTTCATAGGTTCGCTACGATGTACTGGTCCCAATGCCTAGAAACGTGAACTTGAATTCACCAGGAATATTTAGGACTCCTTGCCACTGAACTGGCAAACCGGAGTCGTCTTTCGCCAGTATTGTAAGCTTAGGTTTTGCGTACCAGGAATCTAAAGTTCCTTCCTTCAAATCATTGGCACTTACGTGAATTTGGTAATTGCCCGGTCTTAATGGGAGTATCGGAAGCTTATATTGAATTTCATATACCCCCTCCTTTAGAACGACACAATCTCCCCCGTAATCAAGATTCCGCATGGCCCAAACCAGCGTTCCATCAGCCGCCCATATCGCAATGCCAAAATTTGCTTCGGCTACCGTTCTTCCTACAACTAACTGTAGTTGAATCGTGGACGGTTCTCCGGTGTAACAACTGTGGCGCTCTCCTGAATCTTTTATATGCCATTTCGTATATCTTACTATCCCCTCCGGCACCTCCCGGATTTCAACAAGTTGGGTGTCCCTATTTCCAAAAGATTGATAGTAAGCCTCGGCGACATTTGCAGCATCGCCGCCACTAACGATTTTACCTTCTTCGATCAAATAGGCTGTTTTGCAAAGTTTCTGTACCGCAGGTATGTTATGACTTACAAACAGCACCGTTCGTCCATGGCTAGCGACATCTCCTAGTTTTCCCAAGCACTTATTCTGAAAGGCAGCATCACCTACTGCCAGCACTTCATCTATGACAAGAATGTCTGGCTCAAGATGTGCCGCTACTGCAAAAGCCAACCGCACGTACATGCCGCTGGAGTAGCGCTTCACGGGAGTATCGATAAACTTCTCTATCTCAGCAAAGGCGACGATTTCGTCAAATTTCTGTTGGATGTCGCGTCGAGTCATGCCCAGAATCGCGCCGTTAAGATAGATGTTCTCCCGACCTGTCAATTCCGGGTGGAAGCCCGTTCCCACTTCAAGTAACGAAGCGATGCGTCCCCATATCATCGCGCGCCCACTCGTAGGTTCCGTAATGCGCGAGAGAATCTTAAGGAGTGTTGATTTGCCAGCGCCATTGCGACCAATAATACCGATCGTCTCACCTTGTTGGACTTCAAAACTGACATCCTTAAGAGCCCAGATTACGTCGTTCGTACTTTTGCCATTCTGGGAGAGGCGGTCGAGTGGCATGCGGACCATCGCGGCGATCCTCTCCCGGAGTGTCCCATAGGATTGATGCCGCGCCCCAATTCGATAGCGCTTGCTTAAACTCTCTACTCTAATGATCGGTTTCATTTGGATGAGCTTTAAACGATGTCAGCGAACTCCTTCTCCATCCGACGGAACGCATAAGCGGAGTAGACCAGCAGGGCTAATGTGATGACGATCGACGTGCTCAGCGCGACCAAATCAAGTTGGCCTCCAAAGATCGCGTAGCGGAATCCTTCCATATAACCCACCAGTGGATTCAAGGCATAGATCCGCTGCCATTGCGCTGGCACAAGGCTCAGCGGATACACAACAGGTGAAGCAAACATCCAAAGTTGCATCAGAACCGGAATTGCGACGCCAATGTCTCGGTATTTAACGTTCAAAGCCGATGTCCACATCCCAATTCCCAGTGCAAGCAACGTAATTAGAGGCACAAGCAGGAATAGTAATAGATTCTGCCGAGTCACTGAAATTCCGTAATACAGCATCATCCCAATTAGAATGACAAAAGAGATAGCGAGATCAATAAGTCGCACTGCCACGGCTGCGACTGGGATAATCAGGCGGGGGAAAAAGACTTTGGTAATCAGGTGAGCGCTTCCCACCAAACTGTTGCCACTGTTGGTAACAGCAGCGGAGAAAAACGTCCATGAAAGAAGGCCGACATAAACAAAAATTGGATAAGGAATTCCGTCAGAAGGCACACGCGCAAGTTTGCCCAAAAAAATGCTGAAAATGATCGTGCCCATCAAAGGCTGTACGACAACCCAAATAACGCCAAGGACCGTCTGTTTGTAGCGCACCTTGAGATCGCGCCACGTAAGAAAGTAGAGCAATTCACGATGAGCCCAAAGCTCTCGAAGATTGAGCGGAACCCAGGATTTGCTAGGCTCAATTACGATAAGGGGCTTAATTGGTAATTCTGGGAGCGTACTTCCAGCTAAATCAGTGTTTGCTGTTGGCGTTGAGGTTAAGGAGGCGGTTTCCAATCCTTTGGCCGTTTCAATTGTGTGCAAATCCAGGCATCCCCTCCTCCTTCGCCTTAGTTGGCGAAAAGTTGTTTGTGGTCCATGGTCCAGGGTGCCTTCTTGGCGACTGAAGACATTACTTTTTGACTGTTATTTCCTAAGGCAATGTGGGACATAACTGCGATTACGCTTGCCGACTTCAGTAAGAAATTGAGTCTAACGAGACCGGATAGTCGCGTCAAGCAGCCCCTCCAATTCGATCTCCCGACAAGTCTTGTGACGGGTTGTTTAATTCAGAATCCGCCGCCACTATCGGTCTGCTGAGACTTCGCCGCGAATTTCAGGCATAATTACGGGCGAAACGCGGTGAGTAATAACCCACAGCCCATCAAATCAATCTAGAGTTTTGGTTTTCGAGACCTCCTTCGATCCAATGGCTAATGATTGAGAAGTTGTTCGGACTCTAGCTTTAACCGGTACCGCTCGGCAGTGCTATCGAACCACTTTAGCCATAGAGCAACGGATGGGCTGAGGTCGTTTTAGATGAGCATTGTTCAAATGACTCTCTTGCCCAATCCGCCAAAGGAAAAAACTGACTGGCCCTGGATGGCACTTCCGCCATTACCGTCTGAGCCGTTACTTAATGGCAAGCCTTGGCCACGAATCAGTGTAGTTACCCCCTCTTTCAACCAGGGCGAATTCCTCGAACAGACCATCCGCTCGGTGCTGTTACAGGGCTATCCAAATCTCGAGTACATCATTATTGATGGCGGAAGTTCAGATGATAGCGTCGGGATCATTGAGAAATACGCAGAGTATCTAGCCTACTGGGTGAGTGAGCCGGATCGGGGCCAAAGTCATGCCATAAATAAAGGTTTCGAAAGATCTACCGGTCAGATCATGTGCTGGCTAAACTCAGACGACTACTACTTGCCGAACACGTTGATGACAGTTGCGGAGAATCTCGCCGAGGACACTGGACACAGCGCGGTGGTTGGTCACTGTGTGCAAGTTTTCGCTGACGGTCGGACCTCGAAACACAAGGGAAAATATGAAAATCTGCAACGACTATTAGAGTTTTGGAAGGGATATCAGATGCATCAACCCGCGATCTTTTGGCGCCGGGAGGTATTTGATAAAATAGGCTTCCTAGATGAAAAGCAACATTACATAATGGACTTTGACTACTGGGTAAGGATGGCGCGTCATTTTGAATTTAAGAATATCGACCGGGAGCTTGCTTGCTTCAATTATCATGATGGCGCGAAAACTGGAGACGGTTTCGTTAAATATTCTCGGGAGTTGCGAAGACAGTCCACCACCTTTTGGCCTTCTCCTTTTAAGCTAGCTTACTGGCAACTCAAACTTTCGATGATTAATCACCTTTATTGTTTACCGTTGGTGCAAAGATTGAGCGCTTCGTTGTCTTACCGCACGCGCCGCGTGCTGAGATCCGTAAGCGGCCGGGTTCGATAAACCGAGTGGGTTCCTAAGTCGCGACTATTCAATTGACAATATGAATCTGAAAGAACTGCTAAACAATCCGCCCTCGCTACATGAGTCTGGTGGCAAGCCCTTTACGTACACCCTGTCCAATGAGGCGTTGTCCTTTATAGATGAACACATAAACTCCGAATCTAAAACTTTAGAGACAGGCGCGGGCGTCAGCACCGTTTTATTCGCGCTTAAAGGGACTCAGCACACATGTATTGTCCCGGACCAGGCTCAGGTCCAACGGATCAAAGAGTTCTGCAACCAGAACCAAATCTCCACTGACAAGATCGATTTTAGGATTGATGGGTCAGAGAATGTGCTGCCTCAGCTAAGGCCGGTTGGATTAGACCTTGTCCTGATTGACGGTTGCCACGGATTTCCGGCTCCGTTTATAGATTGGTATTACGCTGGGTTAGGCCTAAAGGCAAACGGAATACTCATCGTTGATGACACGCAACTTTGGACGGGCGATGTCTTAAAACAATTTTTGCTCGCCGAGCCAGAGTGGAAGCATGAATGCGACATCCGCTCAAGGACGTCCGTCTTCCAGAAGCTCAAAGAGTCTGACCTCCTCAAAGAGTGGCCCCTCCAACCGTACACTTTGCTCCACAGCAAACTTGGCGAGGGTGATGACGCGGTTAATTCCTTTTCCGCCAGAAGTGGCCGTGCGGTCAGGCATATTCTCAGTGGTGAATTTTTGATTCTGGCCAAAAAAATTATTAGAAATACAATCGGCTGAGATGGGGCCGCAAACTTCTGACCCACCAAGATTCATGACCTATATTCTTAAGACGAAGAGCAGTCATAGGAGTTCGTCGAGTTAACCTTTGCTCTGCGTAGCCTGATTTTGGGTTTGTGGATGTGGTTGACTGAAGACTTAGTGATTATCGTTTACCTACCGGTTAACCGATCAAGTTCGAGTTGAACTGGAATCCTGTTTGGTTTAAGGGAATTGAGGAAAAGGTGCCTAGATTCTTTGTAACGGGCGGTGCAGGTTTTATCGGCTCCGCTTTCGTTCGGCTGCTGCTGAGCGAGTATCCAGGTTGCGACGTTATCAATTTTGACGCGCTAACCTATGCTGGAAACGTAGATAACCTCGCTGGTCTGGATGAGGGCCGCCATCATTTTATTCGGGGCGATATCTCGGATCCGGTTACTGTTCTGGAAGCCTTGCCTGACGATTGCGATGCGATCATTAATTTTGCAGCCGAGTCGCATGTGGATCGCAGTATTGCGAACGCTGCGGAGTTTTTGCAAACCAATGTCTTAGGTACACAGGTCCTGCTCGACGCTGCGCGCGCACGCTCGGTAAAACGTTTCGTTCAGGTCTCAACTGACGAGGTGATGGGTAGCTTGCCTGAAAACGAAGATGCATTCTTTACTGAAGATTCACCGTTCGCCCCGAACAGTCCTTATGCTGCTTCAAAAGCAGCAGCCGAACATCTCGTTCGAGCTGCGCACCACACTTTTGGTCTTGACGTCGTGATAACCCGATGCGGAAATAATTATGGGCCAAGGCAGTTTCCCGAGAAATTTCTTCCCTTGGCGCTATCGAACGCGCTATCAGACGAACCAATTCCAGTTTATGGCGATGGTCGAAACGTACGTGATTGGATTTATGTGGAGGACCACTGCCGGGCAATATTCCTGGCCATGACAAAAGGTCGTGCGGGCGCCGTCTACAACATCGGCGCACGAAACGAACAACATAATATTGATGTCGTCAAATCGCTGCTCGATGCTGTTGGCAAGCCTCGTTCACTCATCCGCTTTGTAAAAGATCGACCAGGCCACGATCGCCGGTATGCAATCGATCCATCAGTGATTGAATCGGAATTAGGCTGGAGTCCCCGTGAGACTTGGGCCACGGGTCTGGAAAAGACAATTCAGTGGTACCGAGAAAATGCTCGTTGGCTCGAACGAACTCGTAGTGGCGCTTACAAGGATTATTATCGCAAACAGTATGGCACGGAGGTTCAAGTCAGTTGAGGGTGCTCGTGACAGGCGCCGGTGGAATGGTCGGACGTGCAGTCGTCGGGTATTGCCGCTTAAGCGATGATCTTGTTTTCGCCTATGATCACCGTAATCTTGATATCGGAGATCTCGAGCGCGTCACGCAAATCGTTAACACAGACAAGCCTGACGTAATCATTAATTGTGCCGCATGGACCGATGTTGATGGTTGTGAACGAGATAAAGATAGAGCTTTTGCGGCCAACGCTTACGGACCTGAAAACCTTGCCGCAGCAGGGCATGCATTGCATGCGACTCTGGTGACGATTTCGACGGACTACGTTTTTGATGGAACAAAGCCAGGCTTTTACACCCAAAACGATCAACCAAATCCGCAGAGTGTTTATGGAAAGTCAAAGCTTGAAGGAGAGCACCGTGCTATTGGTGCAAATCCTCGTACTGTCGTCGTGCGCACCGGTTTCATCTTTGGTCCGGGTGGAAACAATTTTTTGAGCACGATTGTTCAGCGCGCACGCAGGGGTGAACCGATCAAAGCTATAAGTGATGCCTTCGGTACTCCAACATACGCACTCGACCTGGCACCAAGGCTTCGAGAATTGGCGGCCGGCAAATTTTCCGGAGTATTCCACGTGACGAACGAAGGCGAAGGCGTTAGTTATGAGGAGTTTGCGCGCGAGGCTCTGCGCTTGGCGGGTTGCGCTGATATCGCAGTCGAAGGAGTACCCATGAATTCACTCAAGCGTCCCGCGCCGAGACCGCAGAATTCTCGTTTGCGCTGTTTGTACTCTGAAGGGTTAGGTCTCACTCCGCTTCCTGACTGGCGTGATTCGGTTAGGGACTTCGTACAAAAATACTAATTTAGATTGAACTAGTCTGACTCGAACATTTTCCCGTTATTCTGTATCTTTCTCGGGCATGGTCTTACTTGAAAGTTCTTAACACTATGATGTCTTCCACTGATTACCTGGTCTTGCAAGCCCCTTATTCTTTTTCATAAATCATTTACTCTACCCAGAAAATCAAATGAAAGTCCCGCTAATCGATTTGCGAGGCCAGCACCTATCGCTGCGACCTCAACTCATCAAGGCTGTTGAACGTGTCATTGATTCACAGCAGTTCGTACTTGGCTCCGAAGTGCAAGCATTTGAAAACAAAGTTGCTGAGTACTGCACCACTGAATTTGCGGTCGGGTGTGCCTCCGGCTCAGACGCTCTGTTACTTGCTCTCATGGCGCTCGATCTTAAGGCAGGCGACGAAGTCATTACTTCGCCGTTTACATTTTTTGCGACGGCTGCTGCCATCGCTCGAATCGGAGCCCGGCCCAAGTTTGTAGATATTGAGCCACATACTTACAACCTTGATCCGCGAGGAGTGGAAGCGGCAATAACACCACGCACGCGTGCAGTGTTGCCGGTTCACATGTATGGGCAATGCGCCGACATGGGCAGCATTTTGGAAATTAGTAATAAGCACGGGCTGCCCATTGTTGAAGACGCTGCTCAAGCGATTGGCGCAGTGAATGAAGGGCGTCGGGCTGGCTCAATGGGCCAAATGGGTTGCCTCAGTTTCTACCCAACGAAGAATCTTGGAGGAGCTGGTGACGGTGGTATGGTCGTAACCAGTAGTCAAACATTTAGGGATCGCTTGCGGAAACTGCGAGTTCATGGTGGCGTAACTGAATACGAGCATGACGAAATAGGCATAAACAGCCGGTTGGACGCGCTGCAAGCTGTGGTCTTAAACGTAAAAATGGATCATTTAGATGAGTGGTCCGAAGGTCGGCGTCAGAAAGCGCTTTCTTACAACAGACTCTTTCTTGAGGCGGGTCTCGACACGTACATCACGCTCCCCTTTGTCGCACCTGGAAATCAACACATTTTTCACCAATACGTAATTCGCAGTACGCGGCACCGGGATAGTTTGATTAAGTACCTATTCGAAAATGGGATTGGGAGCAAAGTCTATTATCCGGTCCCATTACATCTTCAAAAGTGTTTTGATTATCTGGGCCATAAGAAGGGAGATTTTCCGGAAGCTGAACGTGCGTCTTTGGAAACTCTGGCATTGCCCTGTTTCCCTGAGCTTACTGAAGAACAGCAGCAATATGTTGTCGGGGTTATCGGAAAGTTTTCGTTTGAAGTCTAACGAAGTGTGCACACAAGCCAAGTCTCATCGCCACTAATCGCGATTGCAATTAGCAATAATTGAAACGGAGCCAATCAAAGCATGACATGGAAGAACAAGGTCGAGAAAGAGTCGACAAGTTCTGCGTCTGAATTATGAAGGTCATTGCTTTTGCATCCTACCCGGTAGAAGCAGCCGCCACTCGCTATCGTTTGCAGCAGTTTGTTGAGCCGCTTTCGAAACGGGGAATCTTCCTAACCATCAAGCCGTTCTTGAATTCGAAACAGTTTGCTGCCCTGTATAAACCCCGCTCGTTAACCTCCACAGCGGTCGGTCTGTCCAAAGCTGGATTGTTTAGAATTGTAGATGGATTCGGAGCGCGTCGTGCTGACGTAATTCTGGTACAGCGTGAAGCAATGATCTTTGGGCCGCCCTTGATTGAATGGATGGCTGCGCGACTTTTCAGACGTCCAATGGTGCTCGATTTGGATGATGCTACTTACATTTCTTATACGAGTCCGACGTATGGAAAGCTTGGGCAGACACTTAAGTGGTTTAGTAAGACTGATGACTTGATACGATGGTCCAGCGTAGTTACTTGTGGCAATCGTGCGATTGCCGATTATGCGGAGAGCAAAGGTGCAACCACTCGTATAATACCGACGGTGGTTGACACAGATACTTTTCGACCTGTGCAACGAATGCCTCATGACGCTTTGGTATTAGGATGGATTGGAACACATTCAACCTTTCCTTACCTGAAGACCCTTTTCCCAATATTGCAGGAATTAGCCACAACGCACTCCTTTAAGCTAAGGATCATCGGTGCAGGCGAGGACTCGGTAAATATTCCCGGCGTGGAAGTGGAGAACCTCACATGGAAGCTTGAACGCGAAGTAGAGGATTTTCAGTCGTTTGATATTGGACTGTATCCGATTGATCCCACGTTGTATGCTAAAGACTGGGCTGCGGGGAAATCGGGATTCAAAGCGATTCAATACATGGCTGTAGGAATTCCCTTTGTAGCATCACCTGTAGGCGCGATGGCGGAGATCGGAGAGCCAGGTTTGACTCACCTAACCGCCATGACCAGTGATGAGTGGATTGCAGCGCTAACACTTTTGCTGCCGAATAGGGAAAAGCGAAGCGTAATGGGTGACGCTGGGCGTCGACACGTTATGGAGCATTATTCTTTGATGGACCAAGCGGAGAAATTGGTGCAGGCTTTGCAGCAGGCAGCGGCAAATGGAGAGGCGGCCTAACCGATTAAATGGATCGCTCCAGTAAATTCCGGTTGGCTATGCTCGGGTTCGTAGCATTGCTGCCGGGCTTTCTAAAACGTCCGTGCTATCGTGTCTTTTTCGGCTACGAAATTGGTAAACGAGTTCGTATCGGATTGAGCATTATCGATGCCAGTGAATGTCAAATAGGTGACGATGTTTCGATAGGCCATCTCAATCTTGTTCTCGGCGTAAAGAGAATTGGAATCGGTGATCATGTACGGATTGGACATCTGAATATTATTCGCGGTGGACAAGAGGTTTTGCTTGGTCGTTATGCGGAAATAATGCGCATGAATGAAATCAATTCCATACGGAACCCGGACGTTGTCAACTCAACGGATCCTCGCTTTCTGCTTGGCGAGGGCAGCATTATAACCGCCGGTCACAAGATCGACTTTACGGACCTGGTTACGATTGGCCGTCGATCGATTCTCGGTGGACGCAACTCTTCGTTGTGGACCCATAACCGGCAACGGACGCGACCGATCGATATTGGTTCCTTTGCGTATATTGGATCTGAGATTCGCATGGCCCCGGGATCGCGTGTTCCGTCGCGCTGTATAGTTGGCATTGGGTCTGTAATAACCAGTGAGTTGACTAGTGAGGGTCATCTCATTGCTGGTGTTCCGGCAAAGCCTGTAAAAGAGTTGGGTGAGGAAGACCTGTTCTTGATTCAGCGCAAAACTCGGCTGGATATGCCCGATGATGTCTAACCCAAACTGGCCATGGGGTTCGATCGGTGGCAGACTAAATACCACTTCCTGAATTGGGTTACAGGGCTTGCCTGATGTAAGGTGTTTGCTATTATTCGTAGGTTTAGACTGGTCTTGAATCTCTGAGGTTTTCGATATGCAAATGTCGCAAGATGATCGCCTTTTGCCTGTGAGCGCGCTAGACCGTGTTATCGATCGCCCATTGCTCGACGTAAATCAGGGCAAGCCGTATGGGATTTCCGGGTTAGAGCCGAGTACTTTTCGCGACTATCTATTCGTCGTTTTGAAGAGGAAGTGGTTGATATTGAGCATGGTCCTGGTGATTACCTCTCTGGTAACTATTCAGGCATTCCGTTCCCCTTCGATATTCGCGGGGCAGGCGGAGATTAGAATTGAACAGAAAGCGCCAAATGTTCTGCAGACTGAAAAGATCATAATCGGCGGCCAGAACGATCCAAACTTCTGGGGTACTCAGATCAAACTACTGGAAAATCCGGCACTGGCGCGTCAGGTTGTACTTACGCTCGATTTGCAGCACAACACTTCTTTTTTGGGTGGTCAATCGCAGGCTGGCATCTTTAACTCTCTTCGCCGGCTCTTTGTGAAGCCGAAGAAAGTTAACGACTCGCCCGCCGTCTCAACGGGCCTGTCAATAGTATCCGAAAGCCAGGTCTCTGGCAGTGCACTAAGCACTGAAGAGTTAGCGCAACTTGAGCCGTTCGAAGACGCCATTATCGGTGGAGAA
>DATEXA010000195.1:0-2696 GCA_035257465.1 Pyrinomonadaceae bacterium
AATGTCGGCGTCGATGTTTCAGCAGACACTTCCTTCCGACTATCCGAAACCAAGCGTTAACGATTATCTCCACTCACAGTTGTTAGTTGTTGACGGCTCGTCTGGATATTCACTGCTTCGACAAAACTACGAGCGTCCACTGTGGTTGTTGCTGGCCATCGCGGGGTTGGTGCTTTTGATTACGTGTGCCAACCTCGCGAACCTCTTGCTGGCCCGCGCCAGCACTCGTGAGCGAGAGATTGCGGTTCGTCTTGCTGTTGGTGCTTCTCGCTTACGAATTGCGAGACAGTTGTTGGTTGAGACTGTCTTACTCGCAGCGATTGGAACAGCGATCGGCGCAGGTTTCGCACAGGCGTTAAGCCGGCTACTCGTTAAGTCGATTGGAACGACCAACAACATTGTCTTTTTGGACGTCACTCCAGACTTCAGAGTTCTGGGTTTTGCCGCGGCAGTTGCAGCACTCACCTGTATCTGCTTCGGCTTGACTCCGGCTCTTCGAGCGACGCGAATCAGTCCAGGCGCGGCAATGAAAATCGCCGGACGCGGACTTACTGCCGGGCGCGAGCGATTCAGCATTAGGCGTGGTCTGGTTGTCGTTCAGGTAGCACTCTCTCTCGTTCTTGTGGCCGGCGCGCTTCTTTTTAGTCGGAGTTTGAACAAGCTTCTCACGCTCGACGCCGGATTCAAGCAGGACAACCTTCTGGTAACGAGTCTGGGTTTCAGTCGATTGAAGATTGAACCACTGCAAAGGCTCGCTTTCAGGGGTGAATTATTGGAAAGAATCAAGAACGTTCCCGGCGTAGAAGATGCGACGGAAATGGATACGTTACCGCTGACTGGCGGAGGCAGAGGTAACAACGTTTGGTTGGAAGGGAGAAATCCAGAGGACCGCATAGGGTGTTCATTCAACCGCGTCGGCGTCGATTATTTGAAGACTTTGCAGATCCCTTTGCTGACAGGACGATCTTTTGGTCCGAACGATTCCGTCAATGCACCTCAGGTCGCCATCATCAATCAGACACTCGCGCGAATGTTGCACGAGACGAATCCGGTTGGAAAACGTCTCGTAGTCGAAGCCACGCCGGGTGCGCCTGAAACCTATTTTGAAATTATCGGCATGGCCCGTGACGCGAAGTTTGAAGATCTTCGCGAAGAGGATCTGCCAGTCGTCTACCTGGTTAGCACACAGGATCAGTTTCCTTCCAACGGCCGGCGATATCTCATTCGCTCAAATCTTCCACCTGCGGCAATAACCGCAGCTGTCAATCGCAGTCTAATGGAATTCAATCCCGGACTCGATGTGAGCTTCCAGGTGTTCAAAACAATGGTCCAGGAGTCACTTCTCCGTGAGCGACTGATGGCAACGCTCTCAGGATTCTTTGGCGTGTTGGCGCTGTTGTTGGCGAGCATCGGACTCTACGGGCTGTTGTCTTATGGCGTTACCAGCAGGACGAACGAGATTGGTATCCGTATGGCGTTAGGGGCGCGGACCAGTAACGTCATGTTGTTGATCTTGAAAGAAGCAGTGTTGCTGGTTCTTGTTGGCGTTGCTGTCGGCGTACCTGTGGTGATTTATGTCTCTCGTTTTGCCGAGAGCTTATTGTTCGGACTTTCGCCGAATGATCCGCTGTCGTTGGTTCTGGCGAGCGGAGTCTTGATGATCGTCGCATTGATGGCAGGTTATCTCCCGGCAAGACGCGCGACGAAACTGGATCCGTTGGTGGCGTTGAGAAACGAATGATTAAAAGGATTGCTGATTTCTGATTGCTGATTGCTGATTTGGAAAACTCCCGAAACCTCAAAGTCTTGACGGTTCTCCAAATCAGCAGCAATCAGAAATCAGCAATAGAGATCATGGAAACCTTACTTAAAGATCTTCGCTACGGTTTTCGCGGTTTGTGGAAGCATCCCGGCTTCACGGCCATCCTCATTGTCACTCTGGGACTTGGGATTGGAGCGAGCACTGCGATCTTCAGCGTGGTCAATAGCGTTGTGCTCCGACAACTGCCTTACAAACAAGCGGATCGCATTGTCGCAATTCAGGAACTCAATCGTGACGGCAAAAAGGTACAAGTCACAGCAGCTAACTTCTACGATTGGCGGCAGCAGAATACGGTCTTCGAACACCTCGCCGCGATCAAAACGGGCAGCGCAAATCTTGCACTTGCTGATCAGGCAGAACGGATTGATATCTCGCAAACGTCAGCAAACTTTTTCTCGGTGTTTGGAGTTGAGCCCGAGTATGGACGTCTCTTCATCCCTTCAGACGAACAAGCCGGCCACGCGCCGATTACTGTCCTGAGTCATGCTCTCTGGCAGAGACGATTTGGCGGCGACAAAAACATTGTCGGTAAGTCACTCACTCTCGATGGGAAGACTTACACCATGGTTGGTATTGTGCCTGCAACTTTTCAAGATCCTTTTAAGAGCGAATTGTGGTTGCCGCCTTTGCGACTCGTTCCCGAGTTAAACGAGGAAATTGACGTTACCCAGAATCGCGGCATGGGCTACCTGGCGTCTGTGGCTTTGCTAAAGCCCGGCGTGTCGCTAGCCCAAGCGGCCGGTGAAATGGAAACGATCACGTCCCGTCTGCGGCAGCAATATCCCGACACCAACAACCGGCGATTCAATCGAGTGGTTGGATTGCAAACGGATGTAATCGGCGACACGAGCGGAATGTTGTGGTTGCTCTTCGG
>DATEXA010000196.1:0-9426 GCA_035257465.1 Pyrinomonadaceae bacterium
AACCAGCCATATGGACCACGCTCGTCCTGGTACTTGTTTGTGTGTCAAGCAATACAAGTTTGGCTGCCCGCCAACAAGCGAGAATTGACGGCAACGCCAATGATCAGAACCCGACTGCACAGCAGACGGCAGTGGCTGCGGCTCCATCCCCCACTCCATCTGTTGGAATGTCACGTTCGACAGACAAACAAGTGGACCAGGGCAAACAGTACGGACAGCCCGGATTCGTCGGCGAGCCAATCAATCTCAACGTGGTCAACGCCGACATTCGCGACATCCTCAACTACATCACAGAGCAATACGGAGTGAACTTCGTTATCGATAATTCTGTCGGTGCCATTCCTGTCACAGTAAACGTGTCGGATGTGCCATGGAATATTGCTTTGGACGCTGTGCTGAAGGCCAACAGGTTGGGAATTGAGGTCAATGGCAACATTCTTCGAGTCGCCACTAACGACGTTTTGGCGAAAGAGGCTGACACTCAGAAAGTCATCAACGATTCGCGTCTCGACGCTTCACCGCTTGTTACCGAGTTTATTCGGCTGAACTATGCGAGGGCATCAGGAACACTGGCCCAGGCCGCTGGTTCAACCGGCGCGTTTTCAGGCGGTTCAACCAACCTGAGCTTCAGTGGTGGTGCAGGTGGCGATTCAACCGGCGGAAGTGGCGATCAAGGACTGCTGCCAATCATCTCGAGACGTCTTTCTCGCCGTGGTGGCATTGAAGTCGATGGACGCAGCAATACGCTGATCATCACAGACGTCAAGGAGAATATCGACTCCATTCGTCAGCTGGTAGCCATTCTTGATCAGCCTGAACCACAGGTTGAAATCGAAACCCGCATCGTTATCGCGCAACGCAACTTTAGTCATGACCTTGGTGCTCAACTTTCAGCCGGTGTAGTGAATCTGGGAAACGGTGGCTTAGGTAACGCATCTACTCTACAAGCAACCAGCACTTCTGGTGGCAGTGGAAGCGGTAGCGGAACTGGTTCGGGCTCAGGCGGTTCATCGGGCACCCATTCAGGTCCGACTCCGTTTGGAGTCTTCGGTGGTCTAGCTGGAACGCCGCAACCGAATCCATCACTCGCCGCATCGGCTGCAAGTACCGTGATCGGATTAACGACAGGTCTTTTCGGCACTGCCCAAATCAGTGCTTTGATAACAATGGCTGAATCGCGTGGGCAGGCAAAGACAGTTGCCACGCCACGCGTGACTGCCTTGAACAATCGTCCAGCACAGATTGAAAGTGGTTCACAGATTCCTGTGCAGACAACACAGGCAGCGAGCGGAACGGCGGTCGTCACGACAACGTTCGTCTCCGTGCCGTTACGCCTTTCAATCACACCGCAAATCACTGATGTCGGCACCGTTGTTCTCAGGGTCACGATCGAGAACAACACCATCAATACAGGTATTGCAGTCGGTGGTGTCCCCGGAATCGATACTCAACGCATGCAGTCGGAAGTGTTGGTACCAGATGGTGGAACGACAGTCATGGGCGGCGTCCTTGCGGACACCGAAGGCGAGACCAGGACACGTACTCCTGGCATCGCTTCCATACCAGTCTTCGGTAATCTGTTCAAGAGGAAACTGACGACGAAGGCCAGTACAGAGATTCTCTTCTTTATCACTCCACATATCTATCGTCCGGACTACCAGGGCCGTCCGACAACGGGAACAGTCAGCACCGGTAACCGTACAACAACGATTCCTCAGCCAGTGCCGCTTGGCAATCCTGGCAGTAACACGCCGACGCCAACGCAGTTGCAACAACAACAACCAATCAATCCTGAAACAACCATGCCAACAACGCCGCAGTTGTTGACCGCTCCTACCGCGAACCCAACACCGGCGGGTGCACCAACCGCAAGACCGGGTGCACTTGGCGGCCAGCGACCGTAAGGAGGAAAACGCATGTTCAAGGAAATGCTTGACACCGTTATTGAGCACACCGAGGGAAGCCTCGGTGCGCTCATTATGGGCACAGACGGTATAGCCGTTGAGAAAGTACTTGGTGAAGCCGGTGCCGATGCCAATCTCGATATCGCAGCAGCTGAGTTTACTTCTCTGGTTCGAAATGCACAGCGCGCTGGCAGTGACACAGGATTGGGAGGACTGCGCGAACTCGTAATCTCGCTCGAAGGTGCGATTTTGATCATGCGTCTATTGAGCAAAGACTATTTCGTGGTCCTTGCTCTCAGTTCGCAGGGCAATCTGGGACGAGGCAGATTTGAACTTAGAAAAGCCGAGTTGAAGCTAGCCAAAGAGTTTGCAGTCTAGTCAAACACCGCAACGACCAGGCAGGAAAATTTTATGAAGAACCGTCGCAGATGGACACTACTAGCCGTCCTGGCTACTAGTGTCCTTTTCATTCAGCAAGCACGCGCCGCCACGTTAACGGGAAAAGTGATCGAGATAAACGACGGTGACGAGATCACGATATTCAACATGAACCGACCGGTTCGAATTCGATTAATCGGTATCGATGCGCCCGAAAAGGATCAGGCATTTGGCGAGATCGCGAAGCAGCATCTCGCGGATCTTGTAATGGACAAGTTCGTTTTCGTTGAGTACACCGGGCTCGGTCTGCACACAGACTTGATTGGTCGCGTTCTATTAAACGGTGCAGACATTAATGCGCAGATGATTCGTGATGGCGCTGCCTGGTATGCACCGCAGTTGAGCCACCTGACTGATAGTGACAAGGAAATCTATTCTAAGTCTGAAGAAGCAGCGCGTAACGAGAAGCGCGGACTCTGGCAAGTTGATGGCGCCGTAGCTCCGTGGGAATTCGTTAAGGCTCGGGAAAGCGCGAAACAGTTTGCAAACAAGCAGGCTTCTCCGTCCGACGAGGCCAAACGCCCAAAGCCTGAACTAAACAATCTAAATCTGCGAGGAACAAACACGACAGCGGTAGCGCGGCCGCAGTCTTCATTTGCTGATGGGTTGTCGGATACGAGCTGGGCCACTGAAGGTCCAACAAAGAATCCCTGGCATCGCTTACAACCGGAGGGTGAAAGCTTTTCAGTGCTGGTACCAGAAGGTGGCAAGCAGGTAGCACAAGAACTTCCGCTTGGAAACCAGACCCTTTCACTCCACGCTTACGTCGGTAGAGACGGATATGCTTCCTATAATGTGATTTGGGCAACTGGTCCCTCCCTTGGCGAGACTGATGTCACAGCCGTCGACTCTTTTGTCTCGGGATTTCTTCACAATCTGAGACCGGCATCCGAAAGGACAGGAGTAAGTAATTCTTCATGCGAAGCAGCTGGAATAAAGACTGTCTCATCTTCCGGATATTTTGGACGTGAGTTTGAGTTGTCCGGGTGTCTTGTGCCGGGCATGGCACGAATCTACACGAAGGTGGTTGGGGACGAGAGGCAGATGTATTTCGCAGTCACGCTTTATAAAGAATCGGATGACAACGTTTCGAAGTTCATTAAGTCATTTACGTTGAAGCAAAAAGCCGCGAAATAGGAATTTGGATAAGGCTGAATCTAAGGCCCTCCCTAGTGGAGGGCTTTTTATTTGAGTTCAAAATTCAAGGTTGGATCAATTTTCAGGTTGGGAAGGGGACCCTGTCCCCGCCTGCGCAATTACAGTTTGTCTGATTGAGAGAGCCATTTGAGTCCAGCAGGGACAGGGTCCCCTTCCCAACCTGAAAATTGATCAACTTTGAACTTGAAACAACCTGCAATGTGCCAGAGAGTGACTATGGCAGTTTTACGAATGGCATCCCACGCATGATGATGCGTTGTCGTCGTGCGACTCTGCGCGGATTGAGCTGTGGGTTGAAGACAGTGCGGGGATTAGGAATCATCGCCGACAGAAACCCTGCCTCGTTGGCAGTCAACCCCGATGCCGGTTTGTGAAAATAGTGTTGGGCCGCGGCTTCGGCTCCGTACACACCGTCTCCCCACTCGATCACGTTCAAATAGATTTCCAGAATGCGACGCTTACTAAGCGTACGCTCCAGCATTACCGTGACTATTGCTTCCTGACCTTTGCGAATGAAGTTCTTTTGAGATGATAGGTATAGATTTTTCGCTAGCTGCTGCGAGATCGTTGAACCGCCTCGTTTGAATTCAGGCAGACTCGGCAACCAGTCATCATCTTCGCCTTCCTTCTTTGCTTCCTTCTCTGCTTCTCGTTGCGCTTGCTCAAACGCTTTTTGGATCGCCTGATAATCGAAACCGTGATGCGTCACGAAGTTTGTGTCTTCGCCGGCAAGCACAGCACGCTGGAGATTCACAGAAACTCTGTCGAGTGGAACCCAGGTTTGTTCGCGCCTTGCTTCTTGACCTTTATCCTGGGCTTCGCTGGCGCGTGTGTCGATCAGAGAAGTTGAGGAGGGGTTATGCGAACGTAGCCATAACACGCGAACGAACAAAACCCCTTCGTACAAGATGAGGCCGATAATGATCCCTAGGACCACACGGAATGTCCAACGCAGAATTGTTCTCATGCCGTTTGAAACTTCTCCGCGTTGACGTAATGACATTCAGGCTCGAAGACAGATTTTACTGCTCGGATAGTGTTGCAGTGGATTTCTACAGTGTCGTCAATTTGTTTTCCGTATCCTCCTGACATGACCGTGGTAACTGGAACTTCGCGCTCGTAGCATTCGCGCAGAACAAGCTCGTCTCGCAAACGCAGTCCCGTCATGGACAAAGAAAGTTTTCCTAGTTTGTCTCCGGCGAATGGATCCGCACCGGCAAGGTAGAAAACGATTTCAGGTTTATGTTCGAAGATAACAGGCAAGTTCTGCGAGAGTACACCCAGGTATTCTTCATCCGTTGTTCCATCGGGTAACTCAACGTCCAGACTCGATCGGGCTTTGAAGAGCGGATAGTTGTTTGCTCCGTGCATTGAGAAGGTGAAAGTGTCCTTGTCACTTTCAAAAATCGTGGCGGTACCGTTTCCTTGATGAACATCGCAGTCGACAATTGCCGCACGCTGAATAAGTCCCCTCGAGCGCAAGGTTCGAATCGCAATCGCAACGTCATTGAGTACGCAAAAACCTTCGCCACGATCGGGAAACGAATGATGAGTACCGCCCGCAAGGTTAGAACTGTAACCGGTAACAAGAGAGTGCAACGCGGCAGCGATAGTACCACCGACTGCATAGAAGGAGCGGCGAACGAGTGATTCGGACCACGGCAGACCGAGGCGCCGAATCTCTTTGTCTGTTAGCGTTCCATTGTGCAAGCGCGTGACGTAGTCTTCTGTATGAACCAACAAGGCATCAGCGACATCAGCGGGCGCAGGTTCTTCTAGTTCGCCTGGGTGCAATGTCCCTTCTGCGATGAGCTTATCTCGTACGAGCTGGAACTTGCGAATGGGAAAAATGTGCGTTTCGCCGATGTCGGCGTAATAACGTGGTGTGTAGAAGACGAGCATGAAAGATTTCAGATTGCAGATTTCAGATCTCAGATTGAAACTGCCTTAGTTCAAGCCTCTGGTGACAATCTACAATCTGCAATCTGAAATCTGCAATTGTGGATCCAGTCACTTCGCTCTTGGTAGTGATGCAGTTTGACAATCCCACCAACTGCGGTTGGTGGGATTTGATGGCTGACGTGGCGGCCTCTCGTGTAGGTTGGGTCTGAATAATCCACCAACTGCGGTTGGTGGGATTTCAAACTGCATCAGTACATTCGCTCTCCCTTCATTGACAGTCCCGCGCGGCTCAAGCTATCGTGTTATCCCGTGAATCACACGGGCTCCAATCCCCAAAACAATCCTAATCGAACAACTGTCGTAATCATTCCCGCGCGTCTCGGTTCTACTCGTTTACCCCAAAAAGCCCTTGTAGATATAGCCGGAAAACCAATGGTCTGTTGGGTTGCCGAGAGGGCAATGGCTGCTCGCAATGTCGATCGCGTGATTGTGGCGACCGACAGTCACGTAATTGTCGACGCCGTTAGTTCTCGCGGATTGGAAGCCATGTTGACGTCCGAGACTCATATGAGTGGTACAGATCGCATTGCAGAAGTAGCGAAGTCGCTACCAGAGGCTCAGATCATTGTTAATCTTCAGGGCGATGAACCATTGATTTCTCCTGAAACGATCGACAGAGCGATCGAGCAAATGCAACAAGAGTTGGATCGTCCTGATGGCGCCGGAATTGTTACAACATGGGAACCTGTCGAGGAGTTCGACGACCTGTTAAATTTCGATCTCGTCAAGGTTGTGGTTGGTGATGACGATCAGGCGATTTACTTTTCACGGTCACCTATTCCGTGTCCGCGTGATGCAATCAAGAAACACGGTTCACCGAATGCGGCTTACGAAAATGAACCTGACTTTATGAAACTTTTTCGTAAGCATACCGGTCTATACGTCTACCGCCGAGACGTGCTGCTGGAATTTACGCAGTGGCCGCAAACAGCGCTTGAACGGGTGGAATCACTGGAACAGTTGCGAGCGCTTGAGCATGGTGTAGTGATTAGAGTAATCGAAGCAAGCAGCTCTTCCACCGGAGTCGACACTTTCGAGGATCTCGAACGTGTGCGAGGATTGATCAGTGAAGGGAAGTTAGAGGCACCTGTGGTGAGCCCGCGGTGAGATAGCAATGGGCGATTGGATCGGTCTGGGAATAATTGTTTTCATTGTGGTGTGTGGTTTAGTGGGACTGTCCCACTTGGGCAAGCCTTATGATGTGACAATAGAGGAGTATGAACGACGCGCACATGAAGCCCCGGGGTTAATTAGCGCCGGTTTAGTTGGATTGCAAAAAGCGTTAGACCCGGCGACGGAGAAAGCGGTTGTGGCTCAAGAAGACCTCCGACAGGGTCGATTCGATGGCGAACAGGAATCAGGTGCCCCGCCGGAAGCGGGCGAACCTGATGATGGTGAACAGCAGACAACCTAATTAACGGAGAGAGTGATGCCAAAATATATCTTTGTAACTGGTGGAGTCGTTTCAAGCCTTGGCAAGGGACTTGCTGCCTCATCCATTGGTTGCTTACTTGAAAGCCGCGGATTGCAAGTGGCACTTATTAAACTCGATCCCTATATAAATGTAGATCCGGGAACGATGTCACCATTCCAACATGGTGAGGTGTTTGTAACTGACGATGGAGCTGAAACTGATCTCGACCTCGGACATTACGAACGTTTCACGCACGCGCATCTCTCGAAGGCTAATAACTGGACGACTGGTCGAATCTACTTGTCGGTGATTGAGAAGGAACGCCGAGGAGACTATCTGGGCAAAACGATTCAGGTGATTCCGCACATCACCAACGAAATCAAGGAAGCTGTTCGTAAAGTGGCCGAGAAAGATAAGCCGGACGTGATCATTGTGGAGATCGGCGGAACCGTGGGCGACATCGAATCACTGCCTTTTCTTGAAGCCATACGTCAGATGGGGAATGAGGAGGGAACTGGAAACGCACTATTCATTCACGTCACCCTCGTTCCGTACATCGCCGCAGCCGGGGAATTAAAAACAAAACCGACGCAACACTCCGTTCGTGATCTTCGCGAGATCGGTATTGCACCAGACATTCTTCTCTGTCGTTCAGAGAAGCCACTTTCGCGAGAACTGCGCGGAAAGATCGCGTTATTCTGCAATGTCAAAGAGTCAGCCGTCATAAGTGCTCAGGACGTCGACACGATCTATGACGTTCCTCTCGCATTTCATGAACAAGCGTTGGACGACTTGATTGTGACACTTCTTGGCCTGGAGCAGCAGGCACCTCAAGCGGATCTGACAGAATGGCGCAATCTGGTCTCGACAATTCGAGAACCCTCGGGCGGTGGGACTTCGATCGCAATTGTGGGGAAGTATGTCGAGCTTGAAGACTCTTACAAATCCTTGCGCGAAGCGCTCACACACGGTGGCGTTGCAAACAACGTTCGAGTCGACGTCAAGTGGATTGAGTCTGAGGAATTGATGGAGGATGACTACGAGGAACGTTTGCGTGATTTCGATGCGATCCTTGTGCCCGGAGGCTTTGGCAAACGCGGCATCGCAGGCATGATTCGCGCAATCTACTACGCTCGAAAGACGCGCACTCCTTATTTTGGAATTTGTCTTGGAATGCAAACAGCCTGCATCGAGTATGCGCGAAACGTTTGTGAGTTAAAGGATGCTGATTCAACAGAGTTCGATCTGGAAACGCCTCATCCGGTTATCTTCAAACTGAGAGATCTCGTTGGAGTCGAGGAATTAGGTGGGACGATGCGTCTCGGTGCGTGGCCCTGTCGCCTTTCGGCCGGTTCACTGGTAAGTGAGATATACGGTGGTGTGGAAGAGATAAGCGAACGTCATCGTCATCGTTATGAATTCAATCCAGAGTATCGCCAGGTACTGGAGAAGGAAGGCATGGTATTCAGTGGAGTTTCACCCGATGGCAAGTTTGTTGAAATGATCGAGCTCCCGCGTGAAGTACATCCGTGGTTTGTGGCGGGCCAGTTTCACCCTGAATACAAGTCCAAGCCGTTGAGTGCCCACCCGCTTTTTGCTTCGTTTGTTAAGGCCTCCTATGAAAACCGCATTCAGTCAGAGACCTCGATCGAAAAGAACGGCGAGGTTGATTTGATATTGCACGAACGTTTGAGTGTTACTTCAAGTGGAGACTGAAAACAGCGAACGACCTTGAACCCACGCACTTCCGTGCGTGTGATGCGGCCTTGTGCAAAGCCACAGCGAATCAAAAAAAGCACTGGCCCAAAGTGCATCTATCCTTTTTTTAAGAGATAATCTCTGAGCCCTTACTCTTCCCTCGAACAAAACAGTTACCTGATGCTGAGCTGCCCAAAATGTGGAAGACACTACCCTTCTGACATCAAGTTTTGTCCGGAGGATAAAACTACATTACAAGCAGACGCTACGGTTGCTGTTGAGATTCCTTCCGATCCTCTAATCGGCCACACACTCGACGGAAAATACCGCATCGAACATCGTCTCGGAGGCGGTGGGATGGGTACGGTGTATCGTGCTCGACACCTTTTGATAGATCGGGCTGTCGCAGTCAAGGTCTTGAATAAACGACTCGTTGAAGAGGAAGCCTCGCGCGTTCGTTTCCAACGCGAAGCCAAAGCAGCCGGACGTTTGCAACACTTGAACGCAGTCGCGGTCACTGACTTTGGGGAAAGCTCCGAAGGATATGTCTACATTGTCATGGAGTTGCTCGAAGGTCGGACCCTGCGAGAAATTCTGGCGAAGGAAGCACCGCTCGAGACAGCCCGTGCAGTTTCGATGATGCTTCAAGCGTCAGCCGCCGTTGCGGCAGCGCACGAAGCCGGCGTGATCCATCGTGATCTAAAGCCAGCCAACATCTTAGTTACTCAAAGTGCCGAAGCGCCTTCGGTTGTTAAGGTTCTCGACTTCGGCATTGCGAAGCTGGCCGCTGATACATTGGATGACGACGAGCCGCACACGCTCACTCAAATCGGCGTGATGATCGGAACGCCG
>DATEXA010000197.1:0-9395 GCA_035257465.1 Pyrinomonadaceae bacterium
CGTACGCTGCGATACTCTGCCGAGGAAGAAAGCACGTCGGCGCCATTCCGGCCCAGGAACTTAAGGAACTGATCATCCACTTCAGCCGTGATATCGACCACGACCCTTCCCGCAGCACTGTTTACGTTTACCTGGAGTGAATTTACAGCGGCTGCAATCAGTTCTGAGCGCTCCATCTTCAGCGCGTAGAGCAACTGCGAATCGATCTTCTGCTGCGCCGGGGTGCGAGACTCTTTTTCATCTTCCAGCGCCTGAATTTGTTGCCTAACCTCAGAAGTGATCTCCTGGCTCGCACTGCTGGTTTGATCCAGCCGCGAGGCCGAAATCCTACCGGTCATCAAGGTGCTGCCCACAGCCAATCCAACCACACTGACAATCAGAATCAGCGTGAATAAGGCCGGCCGTTTAGACCTACGAGTCAAGCGTCGTCGTGTTGAAGGCTTCGAGAATTCGATGTTTATTTTTTTCATGGTCGTGGAGGCTCCTTGTCAACCTGTGGAAACTTGCAATAAAGAGCATTGGTTGTGTGGGAACCAATACCGCTAAGTATGGTGCAAACGTGCTCTTCAAACGCCGTACAAATTCGACTGCTTCAATTTGGTCTGGCGCGGTTGAACCCTGGCTGCGCCGCAGGCGCGATGAACCTAACATCCTTAACACTGGCGAGTGCTTCCAATTTTGCGAGGGCGAGTCTGGCGCGAATCGTATGGTTGAGCTCATCCTTAGACATTATTGCTCCACCAAGCTTCCGAATCTGAGATTCAACCTGAGGTGTGACTTTCGCGGTAATATCAACCAGCGCCCGTCCTTTTTGATCAAGTTCGATATCGATGGGTTCTGTGGGAACCCCCTTGGTTTCGCCGCGTTTCTGCTTTAGCGCATACAACAATTGTGAATCAATCTTCTTTTGCGCCGCGGTGCGCGACCCTTTTTCATCCTGTACTGTCTGAATGTTGCCGATAGCATGACCTACTTCTCGAGACAACGCGGAGCACGCAGCGGGTTCGGTAAGGCTGGCGCTACCCAGCTCAGCTAAAATCAGAAACGCGAGGTGCAGACGCATATCGCTAAATCGGCTGATCGACGAATTCGACAATCAATCGAGTTGGTTGGATTGGTGGGCCGACTATGCTCCGCTTTTAGACCAGTGTCAACAGGGATTTGCGCAAAACGCGGTGACTGAGAGGAGAGAGAAGTTGGCGGCTTGCAGAGTGCGAAACATAGTCCACACGGTTGCAGTATTGATGTAAGACTCGCGGGTATCCGGCGGCAGGCATATAATCCTCGCTATCACGACAGTCTAAAGGAATTGAGCCATGAGCAAGCTAAACCGTAGACAGTTTATTGGAGCGGCTTTCGCAGCCACGAGTGCGTCTGTAGTTGGCGGCGTTGTCATCAACAAGGCTTTTGATTCGAAGACTCTTGAAGCTGCGCCAGCACTAATCATTGATAAGTCCATTAAGAGTCCGACTGACAAGGTGCAGCTCGGAAAGAGTGCGCTAAAAGTTTCACTGGTGGGTATTGGTACCGGCAGCATCGGCTACGGTCGGCATTCCAATCAAACGCGTCTCGGGCAGGAAGGCTTCACACGATTGATGAGGCACTCTTTGGATCAAGGCGTTAACTTTTTCGACTTAGCAGATTCGTATGGGTCGCACGCTCCTTTCCAGCTGGCTATGAAAGGTGTCGCGCGAGAGAAGTACGTTATTCAGACGAAGACTGACAGTCGTAACGCCCAGGAGGTGCGGACTGATATCGACCGTTTCCTCCAGGAGCTAAATACCGACTACATCGATTCACTCATTATTCATTGCGTTACGATCGGTGACTGGCCCACGCGTTATCGAGAGGTAATGGACGTTTTCAGTGAGGCGAAGCGTCAGGGAAAAATTCGATCGTGTGGAATCACTTGTCACAACTTCGGCGCACTCCAGGCTGCAGCAGAGAGCGATTGGGTTGAAATCAACCAGGTGCGTTGGAATCCGCGCCAATCGCACATGGATTCGGATGTGGAGACGGTGCGTGCTCTTTTCCGAAAGATGCGGGGCCGCGGTCAGGGAATGATTGGAATGAAGGTCGTCGGACAAGGCGACATCGTTAATGGCAGTGGCGCCCTTTCACCGGACGAGTGCTTTAAGTTTCAGATTGAATCTGGAGTTGTGGACGCCTTCGTTGTTGGCGTTGAAACAACCGGGGAGATAGATCAACTACTTCGCGCTACACAGGTGGCGCTGAACGAGCTGGGATATCGCAGGGTTTCAACAGCATAGGAACATTTCTGATTCGTTTCATCCGTTTAAATCTGTGGCCGACATACGGCGTTTCGCCCGTTCAGTAGTTCTCAGTGGATGAGATTTCTTTACCCAGGCTCAATCCAGTAACGGCGCTTCGGTTTGGCGAGATCTGGCCCATTGACGATGTTCTCAAGAGCTCCGCCGTTCTTTTCGATCGTTCTGATCGACCCGATGTTGTCGTAATCACAGGTTATCAAGATGCGACGTATTCCAATCCGGGTACGAGCAAGTTCGACTGATTGGCGGAGAATTTCAGTCGCGTAACCACGGCGACGGAATTCCGGTACGACCGCATAGCCAATGTGACCGCCGACCCGCTCAAGGAAATCATTCAGTGAGTGACGAATCGAAACTCGACCAACGATCCTCGCCTCCACAAAAGCAAAAAGAAACGTGGAAGGAACGAAATTGGGTTGAAGGTTTATGCCTCGCTCTTGCTCGTCGAGTATCTCCAGATAACGCTTAAACGAGAACCCTTCTTCGTAGTAATGCAGGAAATTCGGAACGTCTGCGGAAGTGGCACGGTGGGCGCGTACAAACTCCCCCTCTTCGTCTTCTCTCGGGACGCGAAGGATAAGATGCGGAGGCATTGTGATCGGCATTCCCTTATCAAGCTTGTGGTTTATCGGGTTGAGAGGGGTGTGTGACCGCTAATACGCTGCTTTAATGGGATTTGAGCCGAGCAGGACTCGAACCTGCGAGCCACTGGTTAAAAGTCTCAAATAGCGTATATTCCTTTGTTTTCTTTAGTCCAGGATACTGTGTTTTCTCAGAATTTCCGCTGATTTTGTGCTGGTTTGTATCTGTCCTTCTGGACTAGGAGGCACACAAGCGGCACACAAAAATGGACCACCTTTTCTAAGGTCTCGATGTTGGTCGACAACGAAAAGCTCATAGCGAGCACAGAGCTGAACGATCACGCCTTGTCCCAAGCAAATTCGGCGGAACTCGCAGTTGTGCGGCAAAAGGCGAGAAGTGAAAGCAAACAGAAAGAAAGCGACGCCTATGTGTCTTTCCTAAAAGCGTAAACATACACCCCACCGATCGAATCCAATTCGACGGGACCAACTTTATGTTTGTGGATTACCTCGAAACCCGCGCTTGTAACTAACCGCTCATACTGGCTACAAGAAATCTTGCAATCCCCCCAGCCTTTTAAACCGGATTCCAATGCTCGTTCTTCCAATTGCGCTAATGCTGTAAACCCGTTTTCTACCGCCTTCGAGATTATATGACCGTGATAATTCTGCAGCGCGGTCGCTCGCGCGGCTGCGTCCCTTTCGTCATGTTCTGGTAGGAACTCATCACCAACAATTACGAGGCCATCCGTTTCAAGATTTCGGCAGATGTTTCTCAGATATCGCTCTTTGTCCGCAAAGAAAATATGATGATCGGCGAATGATGAAAAAATGAAACTAAACTTGCCTGGGGGATCATACTTTCGGTTGTCCTTGTTTTCGGCGATCAATATTGAATTACGAGATGCCATCGCCGACACGTGAGCAGCCATATTCCTTTTCAAGATGTGGAAACACGCCCAGTCGATTTCGAGCGCTGTAATTTCCACATTTTCTAACTGAGCCAACCGCTTCGTGAATATTCCGGTCCCAGCTCCAAGTTCTAATACACGCAAGAATGAGTTTGTGTCCCCTCGTTTCGACGCGGAAAGTTGAATCATCTCTTCCATCATCTCTTTATAGTAAGCATGGTTCTCCTCATGCTCGTCGTACTGATCGACTTCGATATATGCTGACATCTCAACCTGCTTCTTCCCCAGTTCTCTGAATTCAGGAGTAAAGACCTTATCCATGAGCTCGTCTACTTGGCTTTCGGCCAAGACATCTAAGTCCTTACTTACGAGGGTAGAGATCGAGAGGATGCCGTTCATGGCCTCCTCATGTCGTGACAGCTCCGAAATTGAACCTGAAAAACGAATCATTTTCAGCGGTAGTCCCGCCCGTTCCTCGGTGAATGATTCAACGTAGTAAGCCAATAAAGGCGCGGATGTACCACCAATAATAGAGAAGTCTTGAACAAACTCGGGAAACTCGGCGGCAAGTTTGTTATAAGCCAGGGCATAGACATTATATCTTTGAGCATGTTTATGAAGGACACCTAGGTTTGCCTTCAAGTGTTCCCGTTCGCGGAAAACAAACACTCTTGTGCTGTTCTCCGTAGTATTTTTAAGGATTTCTTCGCCCTCTTTCTGCGGCCAGAATCTCTCGATTGCATCTACGACGGCGATCGCTTTCACAATTGGGCTAAAGTTTCGCAGCAGGCTTACCAGGTGGAAGGGATACAAGGTAATGGGTACGTCAAAATATGGACCGGTACCCTCAAGGTTTGTTTTGAAGCGATCAATTGCATCGAATACTACGCGTGCAAAAAAAGGGTTCTCTGAAAACCATTTCTTATCCTTTACAATACTCATGGAGTTTGGTAACTCAAGTTGTAAACGACTGATACCCACCCTAATGTCAGAGGCAACCGTTGGGATTTCTTCTAACTTATTTTCCAGCTCTCTCCAACGTTCATTAAATAATGCATTCAGCGCCATATTCTGTATCTTTTTTTCTTGAAGAAGGCTGTTAATAGCAACAACTAATCTTCTTGTTCCTTCAGCATCAGCGACGACAGCATTAAATTGTTCAAGTGGACGCCTAAGGTCGCTAATTGTTAGTTCATACAAATACGGACACACTGATCCTTCTCCGGCGGTCTTGGATAAACCCCCAGCTTCAAACAGAACCCATGGAGAGTTTAAGTTTTCGGGAGTTAGGCAGAGGATTCCGAAAGTGCTATCCCTTAAAGCAGCATTCAATATTTCGTTATATCTCGCTGCGGCTCTAATGTCTTGGGTTGATACAAACACATCGATGAGGTTGCCATCAGAATTGAACAATACCTTTAGCCAGGTTGCTAACGTGTCGGCTATTCGCCTACTACGACGCCCTGACCAACTAACAAACACTTTCATGAGTTAACCCTCCGATTAAGAGTGCTTTGGGTTGGATTGTTGGAAGAAGGACTGACGTGAGTAACGTCTCTAAATTAGCAAATAAGCCTTCTGAACTTAATTGCGAGAAGACTGTTTGTCAAACATTTTAAGACGGGTGTCGACTTGGTTCGAGAGGGTACAGTTAGTTAGGGAACTACCTAATTTAAGTTCTCTGATTCTGGCTGTGATGTTCGTGTATAGCGCCCTTGTCGCCGAATCAAATGGAATAGCAAGGAAAATTTTGTGCTCTGTCTTCATGCTAAAAAGCTCAGAGGTGGCACGCGCCACTTCTGGCGGCACACTATAGGCACACAAACTAAAAAAGGGCGACCTCACCTTGTCGCCCTAACTGTTGATTCTAAATGGTGAGCCGAGCAGGACTCGAACCTGCGACCCACTGGTTAAAAGCCAGTTGCTCTACCGACTGAGCTATCGGCCCATCTACAGAAGAATGAGCACGCATTGCGTGCTCTTTTTCAATTGCCAGGAACTTCGATGCGCATTCTAACCAACGCGCGTCCTGTTTGTCCAAAGTGCGAAATCTCAGGACATCTTTAACCACAAAGTCACGAAGACACAAAGGCACCGACTGATTTCAAAAACATTCGAAGCTTAGTGTCTCTTGTGGCTTAGTGGTTAAGATTCTGTTTGAGAGCGCGAGTCATCTTCAACGGCACAGTAACCCTACGCGTATTCCAACCCTCGGCAACTACAACCGCCGCCTGCGACCCAACCTCTTTTGTTTCGTAAGTTGCTGTAACTTCCCGCGTCTCGCCTGGGAGCAGGGAAATGTAATTGTCTTGCCAGACGATTGGCACGACGGTCTCTCCCTGTCGGCCCGGTTGAATCTGCAGATGAACAAAGAAAGCCAGAGTTGGATTTGGATTGGAGACAGTAACGTGCGCCACCTCTCTACCAACACCTTGACGAGTTTTCGTCGCCGAAATCTTCAATTGCACTTCAGGCAGATTCTTCAGTTGGGACATGTCCGCATAAGACGTCGTCGGCGTGTAGTACCAGGTAGACTTCTCCCAATCGAGAACCTCCTCGGTCGACGATAGCCAATAAAAATTTCGGCTGACGACCTGTTGTCGATCCTCCAGCGTGAGTTTCACAAAGAATGTTGGAGATAAATCCTTGATATCCGGTAGCACAGCCGCCCTTACATTTGATTCCCCAGGCACATCAACATCAATCGATTGCGAAAACTTTTCTTGCGACGCTAAGTCGTAAACACCAATTGTCAACTTCAGGTTTTTCCGTTCCTGCTGAGTAGTGTTGACGATCACTATCGACTTGTCATGGTATGAGTACTGCGCGTGAACCGGTTCGCACGCCGTCTTGGTTGCAAAGTATCCGCCGGCGGGCATCAGGTAGTAGTCGTAGAGATGCCAGATCATCGATGGCCAGGCGTTGTTCAGCATCCACTGAATTACACCGCTTGACTGAAAACGATTTGCCGCAAAGCCTTCAAACATTGCCCGTTGGCCCTCGTAGGCCATCAACTGCGACTTCATCGCGTAATCCTGCAGATCTTTCGCCGCGCCATATCGATTTTCCAAGGCTGACGTGAAAATCTTTAGTGTCTTAAACTGTCCGCCTCCAGCGTGGAAATTCCAACGATCATCGATCGGCCACAGGTGATCTTTCGGTAACATACGACGCAAACTCTCGACTGGAGGAACTGCCGGTCCGGGACTTATCTCCGTAGCAAAACCGTGAGCTCCGCCCAGTTTCGTATCCAACAACCAGTAAGCTGGCGGCACCCAATCGTATGGGCCTTCCATCTTCACACCCGATTCACCAGTGACAGTTGTTGTCTTAGCTGTCGCGGAAGAAAGATATGGGTTGGGCCACGAATACTGCTTCAAGATGTCGATATACATCTGTTCGACATCGGGTGGCGGAGGATTGTCACTACCGTTCAACCAGACCAGCAAACTCGGATGACTGCGCAGACGTTTGATCTGATCGGTTTGTGATTTGGAGGCGATGTCGTAATCCTTCTTTTCCCAGACTGGGCCCTTTTGATAATCGCCTCGATACGTCCAGTGTTCCCAATGTGAACAGCAACACCAGCCGGCCATGATGAGAATTCCTTCTTCATCGGCAAGATCAAAAAAGTAATCCGGCTGAAGTTGTCCCTCAAGGCGAATGGAATTCAAGTTCATGTCTTTGACGTAACGAAACTCATTTCGAAGGCGCGCTGGGGAGAAACGCAAAAGCATGTCGGCGGCCCATCCACCACCGCGAATCAGAATATTGTGTCCATTTACCTTAAAGACTCGATGGTTCTGTTTGTCGATCTCGGATGTGATTTCGCGAATTCCGAATCGAGTGTTTTGCCGATCCGAAGACTTGCCGCTCGCGAGTACAAATTCTGTTTCGAGCGAGTAGAGATTTTGAGGACCTAAATTAATTGGCCACCAGATCTTTGGGTGTTGGATGTTGAGTTGCTGGTACTGCTCCGGTGTAAAGGAGACTTGCTTTGTCTCGTGTGGCTCTAGCTTAACCTTCTGCATCACTTGTACACCCTCAAATCGACAATTCAAACTGCCCTCGATTGCGGTGTCGGAAGCATTCCTGAGTTCGGCATTGATAGTTAAGTGCGCGACGTCGAGTGATGGAATATCGAAGTTACTTACGACCTGCGGATATCTCACAGTTACAGGTCCGCTGGTCGTTACATAGACGTCGCGATACAGCCCCGTATTCTTATCCGGAGGCATCGGATTCCAATCCACAAAGGTCCAGGCGAGATCGTTGATGTCCTGCGGAAAAACTTCCACGGCGAGAGTGTTCGTTGCGCCAGCGCGAGCAACACCGGTGATGTCTAGTTCGTGAATTCTAAAAGTACCCGCAACGTCGTCACTGGTGGCTATCTGTTTCCCGTTCAACCAGATGTTTGCGCGGAAGTTGATACCGTCAAAATGGAGGGACATGTATTTGCCGGCGTCAACGGCCGGCAAATGAAACTCCGTTCGATACCACCACGAAGATCGGAACGGACTGTCGGCTGGCATTGGAAGGTTTGAAAAGTTGGCGCCTACGGGATAACTGCACCCTGGAATCTGTCGCAGATTCTGGTCGAACATCGGATCTGGATAGATCTTGTTCTCGACGAGTACCCCGACGACTGTGGATGGGACTTCAGCCGAATACCATCCAGCAGGTGAGAAGGATCTCGTTGAGATCGTATCGCCCTTAGCAACGGTCTTCTCCGCTGATTGGATCTTCCAGTTGTCGCGTAAGAACAGTTTTGAAGTTCGCGTAGGCTGACCGGTTGCGGAAATCGCAAGTTCGCTCACTAGCAAACACGCAATCGCAATTGAAACCTTCATCACTGGGGCTTGAAAGACGATAGTGGGCCTAATTTCAGAGTTCTCTGTGCCCTTGGGCTTCGTTGGTGTTTGTTCGTGTGATGCCCGTGGATCGCTTTTCTCGGGAACGTAACACACGATCCACGCGCATCACACGAACAAACACGAACAAAAAACTGACGGAAAGACAACTATCGAAATATCACGCTAATCACTACGAAGCCATGAGCCCAACGCTGAGTCGTGCACGATAATAGTCTGCATTCGCTCAGGACCGGTTGAGACCAAACCGATCTCGGTGCCGATCTGTTCCGAAAGGAAGTTCACATATGCTCGCGCTTCGGTAGGCAGGGAACTCATCTCCGTCATTCCCAGTGTTGAAGTCTTCCAGCCTGGCAACGTTGCGTAGACAGGCTCGATACGACGCAAGTCCTGCGATACTGACGGCAGCGATTCCAAAGTCTTACCGTCCAACTTGTAACCCACACAAACTTTGATCTCGTCGAGCGCATCGAGCACGTCGAGCTTTGTCAGGGCGACTGAAGTGAAGCCATTGATCTCGGCCGCATAGCGTGTAGCAAACGCATCAAACCATCCACAGCGACGTGGACGGCCAGTAGAAGCGCCGTACTCACGACCACGCTCACGAATCAGTTGGCCAAGTTCTTCCTCCCCCGCGACCATTTCTGTAGGGAATGGACCTTCACCGACACGCGTGGTGTAGGTGCGAACGATGCCAAGCACTCCGCTGAGCCGGTGAGGAGCCAAACCTGTGCCGATGAT
>DATEXA010000198.1:0-4190 GCA_035257465.1 Pyrinomonadaceae bacterium
CACATAACCAAAGGATCTAATTGGGCCAGTAACACAGACTGAAGTCTGTGCCACTTCTCATCGGATAGGTCTCATCAGATGACTGAAATGAATTCTAAATCGCCTCTATTCGAACTCGTCTTTGGTATCGCAACAGGGTTAGTCACGGTGTTCAATCCATTGACCCTCGGCGATATGGAGGTCATGTCCAATAGGCCTGCTGATAAAGAAACCCTTGCAGGCTTGTTCGGACTCCTTCTGATGTTCATAGCTCCCGGTCTTCTGGTGGGCCTTGGATCTTACATTCACACTACAAAAGAAAAGACTGTCGGGTTCGTGCTTACAATGATTGGTGGTTCAATTCTCGTCTTGGAATTTCCACTATTATTTTTGGGAGCATTTGGACTTTGGGGTGGATTCTTTTATAGCAAGGGACTAGCGGCGGCCTTATACACGTTGACTCCTTCACCGCTCGCTGCTTTGACGATGGTTGCTGCTTTCCTGGTAAGAAGATCGTTACGGAAGCATTCGATTGACCACTGAATAGATTTGTTTGACGCGGAGCGTCGCCTGAATTTAGCCCGGCGTTTCAACGAGGGCTCGCCACCAGTGGTGCTCGTCGCATCGCTACGTTCCTTCAGTCTCTGAGCAATGATATGAAAGGATTCGAATCGTGAACGCGCAGGTCTTCGACGTATGGAGTTGGCACGGCAAGATTGGCAGGCCACGTTACCTGGCGAGTGGTCTCATATTGCTCGCAATCAAACACAACGTTGATCGTGT
This sequence comes from Pyrinomonadaceae bacterium, assembly GCA_035257465.1. Lineage (GTDB taxonomy): Bacteria > Acidobacteriota > Blastocatellia > Pyrinomonadales > Pyrinomonadaceae > PSRF01. Next base: position 763 of record DATEXA010000198.1, read on the forward strand.
GGTAGCTGCGTCATTCGGCTACCCATGGAGTGTCTTCAACTACTGGGTTTTCACAACCCCAACAGGCATAGAGACAGTGTCCACGCACGACGCTGTTTTCTACGCAGTGTTGCTAGTCATAGCTTTGCCATTCATTTGGATTGGAACGGTACTGACTCTGCGACGACTAAGAGATGCGAACTTGCCTTTGTGGCTAACAGTCTTTTTCTTCCTGCCTTTTTTTAATCTCGTCTTCTTTGTAATTCTCGTCGCGATTCCCTCGACCCTGCCGATTAACAAGCATGCGAGGCTTTCAACTAACGTAAATCAACTGATTCCGCAAAGCGAATTTGGGAGTGCGGCGCTTGGAATCTTAGCTACTGCGATACTGTCGGTTGGGATCACTGCACTCAGCGCCGCCGGTCTGGGGCAGTATGGCTGGGGACTGTTTGTTGGTATTCCGTTTTTCCTGGGCTTGAATTCCACACTCATCTACGGCTTTCATCAGCCACGAACCATCGGTAAGTGTTTATTAGTCGCACTTCTCGCGACTGCTCTAGTGGGTATCTCACTCTTTGCCTTAGCGGTCGAAGGAATAATCTGTCTCGCAATGGCGTTCCCATTGGCCATCGTGCTGTCACTGTTTGGTGGTTTCATAGGTTTCCTGCTGCAGCAGCGTCAATCTTTCAATGCACACTCGTTTCGGGTCGTCTCCGTTGTGTTTCTATTGATGCCTGGTCTGAATCTGCTGGAGTACGAGATTGTGAACACGCCGCCGCTTTATGCGGTGACGACGTCGGTGATAATCGATGCCATACCGGAAAAGGTTTGGACCCATGTCGTTTCATTTTCGCAGCTGCCACCACCCACTGAGACTCTATTCAAAACCGGAATTGCTTATCCGATTCGCGCCGAGATAACAGGCAAAGGTGCCGGCGCTGTAAGGCATTGTGTGTTTTCGACGGGCGAATTTGTTGAGCCTATACGCGTCTGGGATCAGCCCCGGTTATTACGATTTGATGTAACCGCACAGCCCAGGGCAATGAACGAGATGTCTCTTTATAGCGATTTGAGACCTCCGCATTTGGAGGGTTATTTAATTTCACAAAAGGGACAATTTGAGTTAACTCCATTGGCAGACGGAAAGACGTTGCTTGAGGGAACAACTTGGTATCAAAACCGTTTCTGGCCAGCTCCGTATTGGCACCTGTGGTCGGACTACATAATTCATCGCATTCACACAAGGGTGTTGACGCATATCAAGACTCTCGCTGAATCTTGACACTTTACTGTTTGCCCTTCCCCGATTACTCTCCGCCGAATGGTTCGCATCTGCATCATCGGCGGTGGCATTGGTGGTTTAACCACCGCGATCGCACTAAGACAGTTTGGTTTCGAACCCGACATCTATGAACAAGCACCAGCGTTGCTCGACGTTGGTGCTGCGATCGCCATCTGGCCAAACGCCATGCGTGTCCTGCAACACCTCGGTCTTGCCGATCAGATTCTTGAGAAAGCCGGTGAGATAAGGGAAATTCAGTGGCTGGATCAAAACGGGCGTCCAATCAATCGAGTCTCAATCACAGAGACAGACGCTGCCGTTCCTGCGATCGCATTGCATCGCGCCGATCTACAGAACGTGTTACTAGGGGCATTACCTTCTTCTTCGCTGCACCTTGGTAACTCACTTCTTGAATACATCGCCGACAATGGAACAGTCGTAGGACACTTCGCGAATGGGAACTCATCTGAGTCTGATTTTCTGATCGGCGCCGACGGCATCCATTCAAGAGTTCGCACTCAACTACTCGATGATGCTTCACCAAGGTACCGAGGCTATATGGTCTGGCGTGGCATTTCCCAGTCTGCTCCAAAGGCGATCCCACCGTTCACAGCAGTTGAGTTACACGGTTGCGGCAAACGATTCGGTCTGGGACCTGTGGGTAAGGATCGTATTGGCTGGTGGGCAGCGGCAAACGCCGCGAACATTAGTCCAAAAGCAGAAGAGCGGACTGGCGACAGAACCACTTGGAAACTCGGTGAAAGCGTACCCTCGCAACGACCACATGACACAAAGGGCGAATTGTTGCGCCTATTCGAACGATGGTATCGACCCGCCATCCAGATGATCGAGTCAACGCCATCGGCATCGATTCTGAGGACCGGAGCGTTCGATCGTGGTGTCAGTGAAAAGTGGGGCGAGGGACCGGTCACTCTGCTTGGTGATGCAATTCATCCGACCACGCCAAATCTAGGACAGGGCGGTTGTATGGCGATTGAAGATGCAATGGTGCTGGCTAGATGCATTACTAAATACAACAGCTCTGCCGACGCACTAAGAACCTATGAACAACTCCGCTACAAAAGAACGACAGCGGTCTCAAACTATTCGAGACTCTATGGGGCGATAGGGCAATGGGAAAACGTTTTCGCCAGAGGTATGCGGAGATCTGTGTTGTCTTTAATACCTGAAAGCGTGGCCCAGCGGCTGGTGAAAATTGTCTTTGACTACAAAGCATGTGAGATAGAGGTTTGAAAAATTGCCGATTGCCGCTTTAAAAACCCTTGCGCCTTTAGGTCAGTACCACCTCGCGGTAACGGGTGGGTGTGCCCGAGATTGTGAATGAGTTGAAACTGGGTCAGCACCCACCCGCTACCGCGAGGTGGTACTGACCTCAGCCCTTGCCTTTACCGATTCGTCGAACCACTTCCTCCTACTGCCACCGGATTACCCTCGACATCCAAGATCATAATCGGAGCGATGTTCGTTGCCTTCAAAGGACCTTCGACAAGGCTTCTGTCTCCCACGATCACGATCGCCAGATGGTCGAGGTCGATGTACTTCTTCGCGACTCTCAACAAGTCATCTTTGGTGACTGCCGAAATGTTCTTCGCGTAGTTCTGATAATAGTCGTCAGGTAAGTTCTGCACAGCTAGATTTGTGATTGATGCACTAATCGCTGTCACCGACGCGAATCGTGCCGGCAATCCCTGAATCAGATTGTCCTTTGCAGTCTTCAACTCCTCGTCAGTGACCGGACGATCACCTTCGATTCCGTTGAGTTCTTTCATGAACTCAATCAGCGCAGCATCAGTCTTAGCCGAGAAGATCGAGCCTCCTGCACGAAAGGCTCCCGGCCCTTTGCCGAAACCAAATCCTGAGTTGGCTCCGTAGCTATACCCCTTCTGCTCTCGAAGATTGGCGTTCAATCTTGATTGAAACTGACCACCAAGAATCGTGTTCATTACCTGGATCGCGAAAAAGTCTGGAGTGTTTCGCGGTGGCCCCGGCAAACCTATATTGAACACTGACTGGGCAGCACCGGGCTTGTCGACCAGGTAGATCTTCGCCGGCTGCAATTCCGGAAGCTTAGGATAATCAAACGAAGCTTTATCTCCCGCCTTGGCCCAGGCGTTGAGTCCCTTCTCGATTACGGCTTTTGCCGTTG
>DATEXA010000199.1:0-5304 GCA_035257465.1 Pyrinomonadaceae bacterium
TCAGATCTTCAGTAACAAGAGCTACTTCCAATGTGTCTAAATAATATTGAGGTGTAGTTGATATGATCCGCGACTTCAGCTTCGTTCGTCCAATTAGAGAAAGGCATTGAAGAGGGTGAACACCCTTCATCGGATCAATACATCTACGTTTGGAAGAGGGATCCAGCCTGGGCTGGTACGTGTAGGCAACTGGTGCTGACATTGAACGACGGTTCGATCCGCCGAGCGAAGTTCAGGTTCAAGTGAGGCGATCGAAAAGGAGCATGAAGATCAGAGGGTCCAAGTGGAAACACTGAGGCCCTCGCGTTGTACAAAAAGCGAAAATCCCTGTAAGTGAGTGCAGGGATTGTTCAAGTCCAAACTATTCATTCGAGTTGAACTGCCTCAATACCTCCGTTTTGTAATGTTTGGGGAACTTGCGCTGAGCAGACCCAATAAATAAGGTTGGACCTGAACCATCCCCGGACTGCCCGGTGCGGGGGATGGATGAGTTGTTTTGAGCACTATTTGGTAGACAGAACTTGAAGCATCTTCACGCTCACGTCTGAGGGATTTTCGCTTTCTGTACAATGCCGTGCCCGTCACTACCCCAGCTCTATTTGATTTATTCTGTTAGTTGGTATAGAAGGCTCCACATCTCAGTTCCCCTAAAGGTAACGGGGACCAATATTTTGGCGGGTCGGATAGCAACAGCGTTATCGGAATTGCCCGAGTCAACGCGCGAACATAATCTGTTCACCAAAAATTTGGTCGCAAGGAATATGAAATTGTAGGCGCGATACACGTCGCTCATCCCGCCCTCGCCAATCTTCGAGCGGATTTCGTAACGGCCGAGTCGTGTGCCTGGGGCGATCGTCATAGCGTTTTAGCGAAAGTCTCGGATCAGGATCATGTCGCTCGTCTGCGTGCCGCGCGAAAGGGCGAGTTGGCGGCCGTCCCACGAGAAGTCGAACCAGAAGATTTGGTCGGTCTTGACCCGGTTCGCTGTCGACCGATGCCGAATCGCTAATCAGTGCCGTGCCATCGGCCCGACAGAACGCGAGCGCGTCATCAGTCTCAACACGATTGCATTGTGGACAGCGTTTCATTTTAGTTCTAGCGCAAGCTGTTAGCTTGCGTGTTGCTGTCTCCCTCATCCTCGCAAATTAATAGTTTGCATTACGACGGAATGCCCATGCGCCTCAGCAGGTCGGCGAAGCGCGGGTCGCTGCGGATTGGATCCCACACCGGCTCGTCTTTATAAAAGGCTCCGATCGCTCCCGTTGCTAAGCCACGTTTTCAGGAATTCCCTCTGAGAGGTATTCGGTGTTCGGATCGTTCGATTCGGGAGACTATACTGCCGACGGTTTGTTTGCGGTGAGGCTGCGGAAACCTGATCCAAAACACTCGCCAGTTGATTGGTGCCCCCGCAGGGATTCGAACCCCGAACCAGCAGATTATGAGACCTGTTGAAGGGCACTGATGAAGTTGGACCAAGTGAGATGTAACGGTATTTACCGAATCGTCAGCCGTCAAAGTTGGTTACATCTTTCTACGTCGGACAATATGATCGCGCCATCTTCGCGCCATCGAGAGTCTTAATCACTCAAACTGGAGGTGGTAGAAGAGACTTGCGTTTTTTCGGATCCGCAAAAATCAGAATCGGCGAAACGACCAACACTGACGATTCTCAGCGTGCGGGAGAGATCAAGGACTAATTCTATTACGGCGGTAATCCAACCCGCCGCACGAGGTCGGGAAAGCGTGGGTCAGAATGAAGATTCTCGATGAGCGGCTCAACTTTAATCCGGTTTATCCTACCTTCTCGATCCTGCAGACTTTTTTCGAGCCATTGAAACGCCTGACCCTTCTCGCCGAGTCCTGCGTAGAGAACCGCAAAACTGTAAGCTGAGACGTATCTTTTTTTTGAAAGCGCCTTCAGTTCCTCAAGAGTTTTCAATGCTTCATCTCTCTTACCCGATACCGCATAGACATGTCCCAACAACGCGAGCACCCACGGATCATCATTCAACTGTCTCGCCTTCTGATATTCAATAGTGGCATCGTGGAAAGAACCTGTCGCCTCATAAGCAACTCCTAGCTGCCAGTGAGCAAAGTAGAAGTTCTGATCCATCTCTATAGTCTTTCGCAACTGCTCGATGGCTTTTTGGTACTGATGAGCATTGATGTAAGTATTTCCCAGATCCGCGTTAATAATTATCGAGAGGGGATCAAGTTCCTGTGCTCGTTTGACCTCAGAGATGGCTTCGTCAAATCGCTCCATCTTTGCCAGGTACGTACTACCATACCAATGATGAGCGGTGGCGTAGTTTGGATTCAGGTCAATGGCTCGTCGAAATTCCCGCTCGGCTTCCGGGTAATTACGATCATAGAAGAAGAGTGCAGAAGCTAATGAGGCGTGCGCTTCGGCAAGGGATTCGTCAAGCTCTAGCGCACGTTTGGCCGCCGCCTTGCTTTTTGGAAGAGATTCCTTCGGAGGACTATCAGCAAAGGCGGTAAGCAAAAAGTACGCATCAGCAAGCCCAGCATATCCCAGTGCAAAGGTCGGGTCTTTCTCAAGCGCCTGCTGAATATATTCCAGTCCTTTTTTGGCTCCGTCGCCCGTTCTCTTGTTTAAATAAAAGCGACCCTTGAGGTAAAGCTGGTAAGCCTCCGGGTTTTCCGTGTAATGCTTAGTCAAACGACTTTCATCGGCTGTAGAGAGCTTGAGTCGAAGATTGTCTGTAATGGCTTGGGCGATCTCCTGTTGGATCAATAAGAGATCTGACACCTTGCGCTCATATTGTGAACCCCAAATTTCATGATTATCCAGTGCATCATCCAGAGAGACATTGATCACAATGTGGTCTCCAATTTGTTTGAGACTGCCCGTTAAAACAGCACGGACATTCAGTTCCTTGCCCACCCTCTCAGAGTCTTGTTCCTTGCCTTTGTAATGAAAGGCTGTATTGCGTGACATCACTTTCAAATTTGGCAGTTGCGAAAGACTGTTCATCAGGCTTTCAGCGATGCCGTCAGTCAGATATTCCATATTCGGATCGCCGCTCGCGTTCACCAAAGGTAGAACTGCAATTGAGCTAATCGCTTCAACGCGCCCGGACGTAAAATGACGGTAAGCGGTGGCCCCCAATACGACGATCGATAACACTACGACAGCGCTGACAACCCATTTGATTGCACTAGTGGACGTTGCAGTCGTGCGCTCTGAGTCGATTGCTTTCGTGGCTAAGTGCTTACTCCTGTCGTGAGTGCTCTTCTCTTCCGAAGGCACAGAACGCGCAAGCCTTCGCTCAAATGCCAATTCCTGCTGCAGACTCTGCAAATCAAGTAGCATGTCTTTCATGGTCTGATAGCGCTCTTCTCTGTTTTTGCGCAACGCTTTCGAGACGATGCGTTCAAGTTCTACCGGCACGTCGCGTGAATAACGCGCCAATGGCTGCGGTTCCATGTCGCTCAACAGCGCAGCGAGCACTTCGTTTGAAGTCGATCGTGCAAACGGCAAGGATCCACTTACCATTTCATAAAGCACTACGCCAAGGCTGAAAATATCCGTACGCGTGTCTACTTCGATCCCTCGAGCCTGCTCCGGTGACATGTATATAGCTGTCCCTACGACAGTCCCCGGATCTGTTTTGACAAGTGTTTTGGTTTTTGCCGTTGTATCAACAGCTGCTGATGTATCGATGAGTTTGGCAAGCCCAAAGTCCAGTACTTTAGCAATGCCATCGCGTCGCAGCATGATGTTCTCAGGCTTAATGTCGCGATGCACAATGCCAGCTTGATGTGCCGCCCAGAGAGCAGTGGCGATCTGGACGCTGAGATCCAACACTACGCTGAGTTCTATCGATTCTCGTCTCAGGCGCTGGCGTAGTGTCTCACCCTCGACAAACTCAGTCACTATGAAGTTCTTTCCGCCTGCTTCATCGATGTGGTAAATGGTGAGAATGTTTGGGTGGTTGAGTGCAGAAGCGGCCTTTGCCTCTTGTGCAAATCGCTTCATTCGTTGCCGATCCGCAACAACCGATGCGGGAAGAATCTTTAACGCAACATTGCGATTAAGTTTGACGTCGTGCGCAAGATAAACTTCACCCATTCCGCCCACACCGAGGAGCGAGCGAACTTCATATCCGGCTAACCGAGTGCCGGGATGAAGACTTGAGCTCATGGTGAAAACCGCTGAAGAAAAACCGGGGGAGCTATCCACCGTCGGGATGCTATTTGATGCGCAGGTATTCTAGCTAAACATTTCGTTACGGTACATGTGGGCATGACAGTGTTTGCGCTATAAGAAGTAAGAATTTGTGCCAGCGGTACAATAAGCGTTGGAAGACTCAGAAGGTAAGGTGAGTTCGCTTTATGAGGAAGCCAGAATGGAATTCGGGGATGCATTTGCGGTAACGAAGAGTTACAAAATCATCGCACTGCAGTTCGAGGCATTCGTCGTTGTTGAGGTCTAAGTACCGCTCGACAACCCACAAATCGGCAATTGCCAACCGGAAATCAGCAATTTCTTTGGTGCCCCCGCTGGCGCTCGCGGATGTCGGTGATCTTCCAAGCGTCGTCGAGCTACTGAATGACTATTCCGCGGTCGCCCTATTTGTCGAGCGGGCGCAAATGGCCAAGCACGATTTTCAATTGACCGAAGATAACGCTCGCGCCGTAGCTGAAATTTGCGCGACACTCGACGGCTTGCCACTGGCAATTGAGTTGGCAGCCGCGCGAATGAAGCTGCTTACGGCTCGAGATCTTCAAGTCCGCCTCACCAATCGCTTGAACTTCCTGGTGAGTGGCGCCCGCGATCTACCAAAACGCCAACAAACAATACGAGAGACGATCAGGTGGAGTTATGAACTGCTCACAGACGCGGAAAAGAGGCTCTTTCGCTCGTTGTCAGTTTTCGTTAACGGTTTCTCGATGGCGGATGCAGAAAGTCTTTGTGCTCGGCTAAATGACTCGCGGCTTGATTGTCTGGAAGGCGTCGCATCTTTATTTGACAAGAGCCTGCTTATCCGAAGAGGCAAGTCCGGTGATAAATCGCGCTTCGGCATGCTCGAAACGATTAGAGAGTTTGGCCTTGAACAACTCGAGGCGTCCAGGGAGTCAGATACAGTCAAACAATCTCACGCGCAACTATTTTTGCAACTCGCGGAGGAGGCCGAAGCGAACTTATTGGGGAAAGAGCAGAAAGCATGGTTAGAACGTCTCGAGGAAGAACATGACAACCTTCGCGCGGCGCTCAACTGGATGGATGAAGTTGACGCTGTAGAGATGAGCCTGCGAATGGTATGGGCCTTATGGCGATTC
>DATEXA010000200.1:0-8194 GCA_035257465.1 Pyrinomonadaceae bacterium
ACCTCCGTTGCCAAGGCCTGCGTCAGGTTCCTGGTCCAACAACTCCAACCAATTCAGGTCCCTTTGTTTGACGACGTCTTTCAAGACGGGATCAAGGAGCAGGTTTGTGACATTGTTGGCGAGCGAGCGACCGATGAGAAATTCCAGGGAGAGGTAATAAACGCGCTTCGCATTCTCGCGTTGGTAAGTTTTCTCAGTACGCACCCATCTCTGGGAGAGAACATCGCGCACCGAACGGGCGACGGCCTCAAAACGCTCGCGAGCGTCGATCGCACTCTCTTCCATAACGTTGTCAAAGACGAGATGGCGCTCGTAAAGCGCATCCTCTGTTCCGGTAAACTTAACTGGGCCGCCGTATTGCTCGATCAGTTTGGATATGTCGGCTTCCGCGGAGGTCGCGGGAACCGATTTCTTTTCCTTTATTACTTTCATTTCGTGTAGTCCTTTTTGAGTTCTCCAATCGGTTAAGGGTTGGACCTGCTTTGCCGAAGAGGTCTCTTATCTGTGCTACCCCCGTGTCCTCTGTATTTCTGTGGTGGGTGGTTCCCAGCAAAAATCAACACAGAGACACGGAAAACACGGAGGTAGCACAGAGAGAAATCAATACAACAGTCCTGTTACATGCAAAGCTACTTCCTCATCATTAAAACCAGATTTAGAATGGCCACTTCCAATCACTGATCTCTGGTTTATCGATACCGAACTCATGAGCGTGTTCTTTACACGCGATCTGCTCGTTCACCAGCCACTCGCGAACGCTTGCGCCTTTGACTTTGAAGCGAGGCATTCGATCAATGGCATCAATTGCCAGGCTGAACCGATCCGTCTCATTTTGGATTGCTAGTTCTAACGGCGTGTTGATGTTGCCCTGTTCCTTGTAGCCGCGAACATGCAGGTTATGTTGGCCAGGTCTGCGGTATGTCAGGCGATGAATCAACCACGGGTAGCCGTGAAAGTTGAAGATTACGGGTTTGTCTGGAGTGAAGATGGCCTCGAACTCAGAGTCAGTGAGTCCGTGGGGATGTTCGGTGTGTGGCACCAGCCTGAATAGGTCGACGACGTTCACGAATCTTACCTTTATGTCGGGTATATGTTGCCGAAGCAAGGCCGTAGCGGCAAGCGACTCCATCGTCGGTACATCGCCGCAACTTGCCATGACTACATCTGGTTCTTCGCCCTGGTCATTGCTGGCCCAATCCCAAATACCGGCGCCCTTTTCGCAGTGTGCGATTGCCGCATCCATATCGAGATACTGCCGATGCGGCTGTTTATCGGCAACCATAACGTTGATGTAGTTCGTGCTGTTCAGGCAGTGGTTGCCGACCGAGAGCAGGCAATTGCCGTCCGGTGGCAGGTAGATCCGTACAACTTCGGGACTCTTATTGGCGACGACGTCGAGAAATCCAGGGTCCTGGTGCGTGAAACCATTGTGATCCTGTCGCCATACCAGTCCCGTAATTAGCAGATTGAGCGATGAAATGTCGGCTCGCCAGGGGAGTTCGTTGCACTTTTCCAACCACTTGGCGTGCTGATTGAACATCGAGTCGACAACGTGAATGAACGGTTCATAGCTGTTGATAAGCCCGTGCCGACCACTGAGGAGATAGCCCTCCAACCATCCTTCCACGGTGTGCTCGCTAAGCATTTCCATGACGCGGCCGTTCGGGGACAACTCACCGCCGTCCGAGTCTTCCGGGAAATACTCGCCGAGCCAAGTCTTCTTGCTGACTTCATAAATAGCGTCCAGCTTGTTTGACTGAGTCTCATCCGGCCCGACTACACGGAAATTGCCCATGTTGCGTCGCATAACTTCTCGAAGAAAGGTGCCTAAGGTCGGAACGTTGCCGACCTGGGTCACGCCGGGTTTCTGAACGTCGACGGCGAAGTCACGAAAATCGGGCATGTCCAAAGGTCTACGTATCAAACCACCGTTGGCAATTGGGTTGGCGCTCATTCGACGCGGCCCTTTTGGAGCAAGGGCCTTTAATTCAGGTATCAGCCGACCCTCATCATCGAAGAGGTTCTCTGGTTGGTAGTCGCGCATCCAGGTTTCGAGTACCTTCAAGTGACTCGGATTAGTTGCGATGTCTCCAAGTGGGATCTGGTGCGCTCGCCAGAAACCTTCAAGGTAATGACCATCAACTTCACGTGGCGCCGTCCAACCTTTAGGGCTGCGAAGGACGATCATGGGCCAACGAGGTCGGACCGCTTTGCCAGTACTTCGCGCCTCCTCCTGGATCTTTCGGATTTCCAGAACGCAATGTTCAAGGGTAGCGGCCATTGCCTGGTGCATGCTGCGTGGGTCACTGCCTTCCACAAAGTAGGGCGTATACCCATAGCCGACGAACAGCGCCTCCAGTTCTTTGTGGCTGATGCGCGCCAAAACTGTTGGGTTATTTATCTTGTAGCCGTTGAGGTGCAAGACGGGTAGCACCGCTCCATCAGTAATCGGGTTGAGAAACTTGTTGCTATGCCAGCTGGTGGCGAGCGGTCCGGTTTCGGACTCGCCGTCACCCACCATGCAAAGCGTGATCAGGTCTGGATTGTCGTAGGCAGTGCCATAAGCGTGCGAGATGCTGTATCCCAGTTCGCCGCCCTCGTGGATGCTGCCGGGTGTTTCGGGAGTGGAGTGACTGCCAATCCCACCTGGGAAAGAAAACTGTTTGAAGAAGCGTTGCATTCCGGCGACGTCTTCGCTTTTGTCCGGATAGATCTCAGAATACGTTCCTTCGAGGTAAGCGTTGGACAGTACCGCCGGGGCACCGTGACCAGGCCCAGAGATAAAAATTGCATTCAAGTCGTACTTGTTGATTAGCCGGTTGAAATGAATATAGGTAAAGGATTGGCCGCTGTCCGATCCCCAGTGGCCCAGTAATCGGGGCTTCGTGTGGTCCAACGTCAGCGGTTCGCGCAGCAGAGGGTTGTCCTTTAGGTAAAGCATGCCAAGGGACAGGTAGAGGCTTGCCCGCCAGTAAGCGTCAATGTTGTCCAACTCTTTGGGGCTCAGCGGAGCTCCCTTAACCGTGGACCGAGCCTGCCCATAAGCTGAGATTGATTCGTCACTAGGACTTATGTCCTTTATTACTGTCGCCATGATTTCTAATTCTCCTTTTGCTGAGTAAAGCGGTGTTGTAGTGTCGGGGCTGTTCTCATTTGTGTATTTCCCCGGTCAAGGTAAGTTGTTGCGAACCGAAAGCTGTTACTGGCGCGAGTTTAGGCCGAATGCCATTCCGCTCTCCTTTATATATAGGTCGTAAACAGGTCATTGGGGCTTCAACCTAATTAAGCAGCCGGCGAGTATGCCGGGCGATCATCAGTTCCTCGTTGGTTGGAATCGTCCACGCTGAGACTCGTGCCCCAGATGTACTAATGCGGGGTCCTCCCGCAGTATTTGCAGAAGCATCGAGCTCAACGCCGAGCCATGCTGCATCGCGGCACACTCGTTCGCGGATAGCAGCCGAGTTTTCGCCAATGCCGCCGGTGAATACGATCGCGTCCAGCCCACCAAGCGCTGCAGCAAGCGACCCAACCTCGCGCCGAATGCGATAGCAATAAAGATCAATCGCGAGCTTTGCCCGTGTATCACTTGAGTCAAGAAGTTGGCGCATGTCACTGGAAAGGCCCGACACGCCGAGCAATCCCGATTGGTTGTATAAGAGCTTCTCGATCGCTCTCGCATCCATGTTGTGTTGGTCCATTAGATACAGGACCACCCCGGGATCAAGAGTGCCCGTTCGAGTGCCCATCGGTAGGCCGTCAATTGCCGTAAAGCCCATCGTGGTCGCGACGCTGCGTCCCGACTCCATGGCGCACATGCTTGCACCACTGCCGAGGTGCAGCACGACGACCTTGCCTGAAGCGGCGGTCGCATCAAACTCGCCTAACACTGAGGCGATGTATTCATAGGACAAACCGTGGAATCCGTAGCGACGCACGCCCGCCTCGTATAACTCTTCGGGCAACGCGAACCGCTGTGCGACATTTGGGTTGGTCGTATGGAAAGAAGTATCGAAGCAGGCTACCTGAGGTAGTTCGGGCACGCGATCGAGCAGCCGGCGGATTGGTGCGAGATTGTGTGGCTGATGTAAGGGAGCTAACGGAATCAATTTTTCAATTGCGCTCGCTACTCGCTCATCAACAATCACTGGCCATTTGTAGTCAATGCCACCGTGCAGGACTCGATGTCCCACTCCGAAAAGATGATCGTCTGCGATCTGAGACTTCAAAAACGTGATCAGGTAGTCAAGTGCGCCATCATGACCGAACTTCGAACCCGCGTCCCATGTCTTTTCCGCTGCCTTCGTCCCGTCGAGTTTTTTCGCAATGAAGTGCGGGGCCGTGTAGATCCCTTCGATCTGACCGTGAAGTTCGAGTTCAAGATCCCTGCCACGCGTAACGAAGAGAGAGAATTTAATGCTTGATGAGCCAGCGTTCAGAACTGCGATCGCATCAGCCATATGTTGTCCTTAGTGACCGCTTCTTAGAAATCGTAATTGGGTCTTGGCTCCCCATTGCAATACGTATCGATCAACCCCGTCCGCTATTTTCTCTATTTCTGTTAGCGTCAGCGCTCTTGGAAGTTCCAGGCTTTCTAAACTGCAACTCGCTGGCAGCCTTACGATCCACATGATTGGTTGTCGACCGTATCGGGGTGAGTTCATTACGAGGTGTGTCCGGTATTGTTGTTTGTGTGTCGTGTCCATTTCGTTTCTTTCCTAAACGCTCTCCTGACAGGGCAACGCATGTACCAGATGTATCGACCTGGGATCTGGCTGAATAAGTCAGGTATCTGAAAGCGGGGAAGAAAATGTTGTCGGAAGTGACGGGTGGATTGTCCTGGTTGTCGGAGGGGAACTCCGACAACTAATCAGGTAGGCCTCGTGGTTGTCCAAGAGCCAACGCGAGGGTAACGCAACAAATCCCACCAACTGCAGTTGTGGGATTTCTGACTTTTGCGTAAAGCCAATCACTGAGGCGACAAAATTCGAGTGGGTGGCTTCCTCTCCTGCCCCATACTTGGAAGTCCACCCACGTCGAGCACCGGAGAACACTTACCTCCGTGCTCATTCAGCTTGAGATTTTCGAGTGAGGTGACGAATTCAACAAACAGTAATCAAGAACCCACCTATCACCTTCCGAAAACGTTCCTCGTGCTGTCGACAACTCCGCCAAAATCACTCCTCTTGACTGCAGTCGCAACCGAATCCAGTCCGACACCCACCAACATTCGTCTAAATATCCTGCTGACCCTGCGTGACGCGATCTGTCGTTTCGAAAGTGCGGGTTGTTCTGTTGAAATCCACGGGTCCGGAAGGTTGAGTCGCTGGCGCAGAATATCGAAGGCGCTGATACTGTTTGAGTTTTCCATGTTCACTTTCATATTGCTTTCAACTCTCACACCGAAATGTTCGCTACACACTCGCAACGAACTAGACCGAATGAGACATCGCTGTTAGGGCATCAGTGGCAACGAGTCCAAAACCCTTCCTGCTAATTCCGAAACTTTAGTAACTGTCAACATCAGCAGGTGCTCCACCTCGATTTCCTGCTCGAGTGTCAGCGTGCCCAATCTGCGTCTCCGCCGCGCCATCTCCGCTCGGGCAATATCTTTGGCTTCGCTCAATGACGCTCTTCTCCGCTCTAGACTTGCCGCATCAAACCGATTCGGTTGAGATTCTGTCTTTATCTCCCAACTGTGTTGGTCTGGGAAATTCGGCAATTCAACTGTTGGCACGCTGGTGTCCATAACCATTCACGTAGGGCACCTCGCATACCAAACTGACACTGAACGTAAAACTGGTTGGGTGACGAGATTTCGAGAAGGAGCACCGCATTAATGCCGGAAATGCCGGATTCTTTTATTTGGTTGTCTTGGTTGTGGCCGACATGCTTGGACTGTTTAAGAAGACCATCCGCAGATTACGCAGATTACACAGATTTCTTTGAGAAAGAGGTACGGCCCAACTGTTCCAAGAAAGAAATCTGTGTAATCTGCGTAATCTGTGGATGATCTAGCATTAAGGAAAAAGCAGCGGTGGGATATATCAGGACTTCGTGGAACGAGTAGTGTTGGGAATTAAAATCTGGCGGCGACCGAAGAGTCGTGCGTCAATTGAAAACGCACCTGGACCTAAAAAGAAAATCGCAGTAGCTGTCGTGAGCACGTATAAGATTGTGAGTTTGCTGTCGAGCAGATTGGGAGTCGGAGAGGGAAGCCAGGAGATTGCGTATCCGATGGTACACAACACCACCATGAAGCTTGTGATGGGGGTTAGAATTCCTGCCAGAAAGCACACGCCACCGAAAACAGCCAGCACGACGGCTGCAACCGTGTCGAATTTCAAGCTGCTCCGATGGGTGAAATAGCCCGTACCTTGAAGCAATAGTGTCAGTCCAACTACTGCTCGCAACAGAAACAGGCCCACACCGGGTAAGCCTGCGGGAAACGTGGAAAATAATCTTTGCAGACTTGTTCTCCTTCAAGTTAATCGCCTCTTAAAAAAGCAGAAGCCAAATGTATGTTATTGGAGCTACTCGATGAACGAATCCACAGATTAGGGTAACTTTGAGTACCCCTTTAGTGTTACCTGGTTTTGCACAAAAAAACCACCAACTGCGGTTGGTGGGATTTAGGACTTTTTGTGGAAAGCCGTTATTGCTTTTGCCTCTTCGGAATAGCAGGTTAGAGCTGGATGATCCCGCGACGCACGCCGATGGCAACGGCTTCAGTTCGATCGCTCGCCCCTAACTTCTCCATGATGTGCTTCACATGGACCTTGACCGTTTCTTCTGAAATGAATAGTTTTTGCGCGATATCCCGGTTTCGATTTCCGCTGGCGACTTCGCGAAGCACGTGTGTCTCTCGCTCGGTGAGCGGTTCGTCACCCAAATGTTCGGCAAGTTGGGATGCGATCCTCGGAGGAATGCGCTTCTTTCCCGCATGAACCTGGCGAATCACATCCAGTAGCTCTGACGGGGGCATACTCTTGAGCAGATAGCCCTTGGCGCCTGCTTCGAGTGCCCGTTGAATTTCAACGTCGCCTTCGAATGTAGTGAGCATGATTATGCGCGCTTCCGGGAATTCGGTGCGGATGGCTATCATCGCTTCAATGCCACTCATGTCGGGGAGTCTGAGGTCCATCAGAGTGACGTCTGGTTTGTGTTCCCGAAATCTCTGGGATGCTTCTCGTCCGCTCGAGGCCTCGGCCACCAACTGCAAATCTGTTTCGCTATTGATGAGAGTGGCAATCCCCTCACGCAACAATGGGTGGTCATCAACACAGAGTACACGGATCGGGGTTAACTCACTCATTTCATGATCTCACTTCCTGCCGTCATGATGTGGTTTGCGATGATACAGTTTCGCGAACCAGCTACCGAGTCGTGGCGTAGATTGTACTTCGTAGGCAATCGGCCCAGGTATCGACAATTCGACTTCCGTGCCGGCACCCTGCCGACTCCAAACCTTCAAGCTGGCGCCGATCTCTTCCGCCCTCTCTCTCATTCCAGGTATACCCCAGTGCCCCTCGCGTCCTGACCTAAGCACTTGTGGATCAATCCCGAGACCATCATCGCGAACCAGAATCCGAAACTGTTTGAGCCTGTACTCGAGTTCCACCTCAACAGTATTTGCCTGTGAGTGGCGGAATGCATTTAAGAGTGCTTCACGTCCGATATGATAGATTTCATCGCGAATGAAAGGATGCAGCGGTCTGGACGACCCTTCTACGGTGACTCGATAATCAGTCCGAATCTCGGAAGATAGTTCCCCCTTAATACCGGAAAATGACTGTGCGAGGTCATATGAGTCCCCACTGGTAGAGCGCAAGCCTTTTAACGTGGTGCGGCCTTCGTCAATAACCTGGTCCATCAGTTCGAGAACTCTAGCGACCAAAGGTTTTGCCGGAGACTCTGCTGGTAGTTTTTTAGCGGCAACATGTAATTGCATCGAAGCACTAAGAAAACCCTGCAAGAGAGTGTCGTGCAGATCCTGGGCAATCCGTGTCCGTTCGGCAAGTCGTTCTTCAAATCGAACATTCATCTGTTGCGTCAACTGGTGAAGCCTTAACCTGTAAAAGAATAGTATGGCAAGCCCGATTGCCATTACGGAGGAGAGACGAAACCACCAGGTCTGCCAGAATAAAGGCTCGATCTCGAACTGGACCGTGGATTCCTCACCGTTCCAGAGTCCCGC
>DATEXA010000201.1:0-14142 GCA_035257465.1 Pyrinomonadaceae bacterium
TGAAACGCCGGGCTAAATTCAGCCGACGCTACGCGTCGAAGACTGTGGTAATGACAAACTGAGGCGCGCACGTCAACACCAAATTCACAACCACCATTGCCTCGTGGTTTCGGAGTCGCGTATTCTCAAGTTGCAATGAAGAAGAGAACAAGAACTCGAAATAGTCAGAACGGAAGCTCTCCCAAGAGTCCGAAGGAGAGTCCAAAGCGCGCCAAATCATCGGCCGACAAATCTAAAAACGGACCGCGTCCCATAGCCCTTGAACCTTCGGTCCTTTCGAACCAATGATATGTGTCATCAATTTCTTGTTCCGCGATTGTGAGCAAACGGACGTTCACTAGGTTTTGTATTTTCTAATTAAATCATCATAAGCAACAGTCCCGATTTTGCCAGCCTTGTAAGCTTCCCAACGTTTAAGAGCTTCATTCGCCCAAACAGCATCGATTGTCGGATCAGGTGTTTTCAAGGTCCGTAAGGATCACATCAAGCAGGCGAACCTTTTCTTCCTCTGGGAGAGCCCGAATGTCAGCAAGCAGCTTGTCAGTCTCAGTTGCCATACAGGTCGATTGTAGCGATCAGGTTACAGAGGAGCAACGCGTTAACAGTTGTAACTATAAACCGGGGCAGTAGCCCGACTCTTAAGGAGGGCTCCGGTGTCGATAGTTGAGCCCTCCCTCACGGTCGGGCTACTGCCCCGGCTCTACTGGTCGACGTCAATCGTTGTGCTCGCGTGAATAGGACTATCAACTGGGAGTGGAGCCCTCCTTGACAGTCGGGTTACTGCACCGATACAAGACCTCGCAACAAGTGTGGCATCGCGATGATGCCAATGTCGGTACAACCTCACAAAGAAAGGACGCCTCACGTCCATGGTTAGAGATTTTGACGATAACGAATTTCCGCTCGCGTACTTCATCTCCTTTCGCACATACGGAACCTGGCTTCATGGCGACGAACGTTGGTCCGTCGATCGCAAACAGAACAAGTATGGTACTCCACGTATCGTGCCTAACGCGCGTTTGCAGTGTGCGGAACGAAAGCTGTTGAAGCACCCACCAGTGACGCTCGACGCATATCAACGACCGGTAGTCGAAAGGGCTATTCGTGAAGTGTGTGACAATCGAGGCTATAAACAGCTGGCGATCAACGTAAGGACACAACACGTTCATACTGTTGTCTCAGCGCAAGTGAAGCCAGAGCCGATACTGCAAGCCTTCCAAGCCTACGCGACACGGGAAACTCCGTGAAAAGGAATTGCTCCCTCGCGACGTCAAGCCGTGGTCAAGGCATGGGAGTACACCGTATCTGTGGAAGGAGAAACATGTGGAAAGAGCGATTGACTATGTAGTGAATGGTCAAGGTGATGACCTGCCCAGCTTTGATGACTGAAGTAGTAGATCCTTGGTGAGCCTCGGGGCAGTAGCCCGACTGTCAAGGAGGGCTGCGGTATCGATTTGAGCCCTCCTTGACAGTCGGGCTACTACACCGACTTTGGAAGCTAGTGTTTATTGCTTGGGAGCTGCAGGTGGAGGCGAAGGTTTTTTAACCGCTTTCTTAACAGGCGGACTCTTTAGTTCGATGAGAATTACTTCAAATGGCTGGTCGCCGGTATTCTCGGGTAGATGAAGTCCTGCCGGTGTCCAAAGTGTCTCCCCTGCTTTACTGTTGGTAACCTGTGGGTCGCCTTTGGGAAACGTAAACTTAGTACTGGAGTCAGTCATAAAAACAGCGACTGCGTTTGGGTGCCGATGCATTACGGACTTTTCGTGTGGGCCATACTTAATACGCAGCACGCGCACCTGGGAATTTTCGAACTCCACCGTGTAATGCTTTGCATCAACTTTCACGGGATCCTGGGCCATGACGGCTGATGCGAGGGAGATGGTGAAGAGAACTGCGACGAATATTTTATTCATTTCTGAGCGAGCTCCTTTGGAAGTGTAATGATGCGAGAGCGGCGTGGTTCTATCTCAGAAGCGGTTAAAGAGTCAAGATTCTCCAGGAGCGGAAATGAGACGTGGATCCGAGAGTTATCGTTTCAAGTCTGACGTCCAATTAACTACAACGGTCACGGGAATTGAAACTGCTCGGACTTAAGTGAGTTGATCAGAAAAGGTACGGGTGGTGAGTCTAGGCTTGAGCCCTCCTTGACAGTCGGGCTACTGCACCGGGTTACTGCATTCAACTTGTGAATACACGCAAGTAGGCTTGTGGCTTCGCGACTGTCTTTACACAGATTTTCACGGATAACACGGATTTCACTCCAATTGGAGTGAGTCTGTAGCACCTGACAGTGCTTGATTGGTTGGCGTGATTCACATGCTGACTTAAGTTGGGTTATAGTCACTTAGCGGTTTGGATTTGCGGGTCCGTGCGAAACCAGTCGTGCCTCCTCATTTTTTCTCCCCCCGACAAAATCGTACCTCGCTGTCATCTATGAAAATTCTTGTTTCGCTCGTACTGTCGTTATTTATAACTTTGCCGACCCTGTTTGCCAGCTCCCCGACAGCAAGCGCGGCACAAGCAAGGGATAACTGGCGCAGCGTTCGCACAAACAATCTCTTTGTGATCGGCAATGCCGACGCCGAAAGCCTTCGACAAGTCGCCGTCTGGTTGGAGTTTTTTCATAGCGCCTTCGCACGTCTGGCATCGCGCTCGACAATCAATTCCTCAGTGCCCACCACTGTTATTGTTTTTCGTGACGAAGCCTCGTTTCTACCATTCAAACCACTCTACCAGGGCAAGCCAGCAAATGTTTCCGGTTACTTTCAACCCGGTGAGGAGGTGAATTACATCGCCATCTCTCTCGAATCGGGTCAAAGAGATCACTTCAGCACTGTCTTCCACGAGTATGTCCATCTCCACCTCAGAGACAACGTGCCGGGAGCACCGTTGTGGCTCAACGAAGGATTGGCAGAATTCTATAGCTCAATACAATTCGCGGGCTCCGAGGCAGAGTTGGGTGTAGCTATACCCGCTTACGTCCAACTTCTGGGCAGTCAAGAGATGTTGCCGCTAAAAACGCTGTTCTCAATTGGTACGAACTCGCCCCACTACAATGAACGAGACAAGTCAGGGATCTTTTATGGGGAGTCGTGGGCGCTGGTCCACTACTTGATCCAAGGTGACGGGGGCAGGCATCAGGAGCAATTCAAACGGTTCTTGCAATCGGTGTCGCGCGGAGATGCCACAGACCAAACATTTGAAGACGCTTTCGGAATGAGCCTGGTCACAGCCGAGCAGAAACTCCGAGAATACGTTCGTCGCGGAGAATTCCAGGCGCAACGCCTGACTTTGGGCGATAGCGCAAAGGACTATACGGCCTACACCGCAGTGCAACGCACATCACTTTCTGAAGGTGAAGCAAACTATTACCTCGGCGATTTGCTCCTACACATCAATCGTGGCAATGATGCCGAACGTTACTTTCTGCAGGCCATATCGCTGGAGCCGGGCTTTATTCCTCCCTATGCCTCAATGGGACTCCTCCGGGTAAGCCAACGACGTTATGAGGAAGCAAAGAAATACTTGCAGAAAGCTGCTACTTCAACGCAGACATATTTGATTCATTATCTCTATGCCTATGTCTTAAGTCGCGAAACAGCCGGGCCAACTGGTCGGGTCACTGGGTATTCGCACGATAGTGTTGTGACTATGCGCGACCAGTTGCTTCGCTCAATCAAACTGTCGCCGCAGTTTGCCCCAGCCTATCACCTATTGGCCTTAGTAGAACTGGTTGCGGACGAACAACTCGACGAAGCAGTTGTGATGGCCGAGAAGGCGCATCAAATTGAGCCGTCCAGGGCAAGTTATTCAATGTTGCTGGCCCATGTCTATCTGCGGCGGTCCAACACGAATGCTGCCCGACAAATACTGGAGTCACTAACAAGAGACACCGACGCGAAGGTGCGAATGGAGGCACAGACACTGCTCGACAGTCTGACTCAATCAGGCAACCAACGAATGGCAGGAGACTCTTCGGGAAGCGGCAATCGAATCATTCCTAGCGAGACAGTGCTCGCCGATCCCGTACAACCTGGCTCGTCGCGTACGATTGTGGGAGGCACAACAACGAGTGGAACAATCAGGGACGGACAAACAATAGAATCTTCAGGCTCAATGCCGAACGTGGATGAACTACTCGTTCGGTATGTTGAAGCGCTCGGTGGTGCAGACGCGATCAAAGCGGTAACCAGTCGTATGATCAAGGGTTCTTTGGATGTGGTTGGTGTCAGCCGAAATGGCAGTTTTGAGATCTACGGTCTGGCTCCGAACAAGACTCTAACGGTGATGCAGGCATACGGGATGGGCACAATAAAAGTAGGCTTTAACGGACTGAGCGGATGGATTCAGACGGCCAGCGGATTTCGACCACTCAAAGGGATGGAGCTGGGTGCGTTCCAACGTGACTCTGACTTTTACGAACCAATTAGACTCAAGAATAACTTTGCAAGAATCAATTTACTGGGAACGAGCAAGATTGGGTATCGCGAAGTTTATGTGCTCGAGTTGCAACCAACTTCAGGGGGGAATGAGAGACTTTACCTTGACGCCGAAACGTATCTCCCAGTTCGTCTAAACGCTGTTCGCACGAATGGACTCCATACAGCTACCGTGGAAGTGTATCTTGATGATTGGCAGTCGGTGGATGGTATCAAGTTTCCGTTCAACATCACCCAGATCTTTCCCGGAATGACTTTGGTCTTTAGAACGACAGAGATTCGGCACGGCGTTGCTGTAGATGCAAAGCTGTTTGAGGCCTCGGCAAAATGATCTTATCCACTGACCAAACTCTCGTTGGCCTGGCATCATTCCTATGAGTGCTTAAGCTGAAAGTGAGACGTGGAGCCGAGAATTATCGTTTCAAGTCTGAGGTCCAATTAACTACAACGGTCACGGGAATTGAAACATCGTCGGACTTAAGTGAGTTGATCAGAAAGCGTTGGCCATCGCCGGAACATTCGTAGAGGTTTCTCGGTCCAACATATCCGAGACTACTGGTCGGAAAAAGCACTTTAGGCACCCCTGCCTCGAACGTGCCCTTACCCAAATTCACATCCACAGCCATCAGCTTTCGGTCGGGGGCCATGTAGAACAGTTCTTTGCCGTCGCGTCTCCAACGCGGCTGCATCCCACCGCCTGTTGAGATCTGCCATTTAGCACCCGACGCAGGGAAAGGCTGGACATAAACTTCATAAGGTCCGGCTTCGTCAGAATAATAAGCTATGAAATGGCCGTCGGGTGAAAATTTGGGACCATCCTCATTGAAAGGGGTTTGCAGAAAGGAAATCGGTTTTCTATCTCCGAACATAGGCAGCACCCATAAATCCAACTTTGTCTGCGGATTGAAACTTATAAATGCTACATACTGCCCATCTTTGGACCAATCACTGGGCCATTTTCTTTCATCAGTCTTGAGAATTTCTTCCTCATTGGAAGCTCCATTCGTAGGCTTCTCAAACAAATTGCCAATGCCATTTCGGTCAGAGACAAAAATTATATTCGCACCATCAGGAGACCAAATCGGAAGAAAATCTTCCGCACCATTGAAAGTAAAGCGCGTGGAAGTTGTCCGCGCCGTATCGATGATCCAAATGTCGCGAGTGCCGGTTTGCGGATCCCAAGTCGCCATCGCAACGCGCTTTTCGTCAGGCGAGAGGGAGATATTGCTTGAAGAGCTTAAAGCTCCCACCAAACTCAATAATTTGCCGCTACGATCAAACCAGGTAAGCTGGCTTCGGGCACCGGAGTTGAGGCACACGAGAACGCCATCGTCGGAAACTGAATAACTGCTGGAGCCTATCGGGTTAACCTGTACCTGTTCGACCAGAGGTTGCGGCTCACCCGAGAGTTGAAGAGTTGTGGCATCGAATCGCTGTGCCATTAAAGTAGTTTCGCGCACGAAGAGCAGGTAACCCGGTGGCGCATACACCGCGTTTGTGGTTGAGCCGAATAACCGCCTCGTTTCATTTGAATCCAGTGTCCCTACGTAGACTCCTGAATTTTCGGGACGAGCGGAATTTGAGGCATACAGGTAGTGTTTGCCGTCCGGCAGAAAGTATGGCAAACGATGCCAGGTTTCCTGGCGCGAGTGATCGAGTTTTGTTATCAGAGTCGGTACTCCGCCGGCGGCTGAAACGCGAAACAGTCCCTCTGCACCGATAGCCGAAAAGATAATTATCCCGTCTCGATTCCATGTGCCGCCCCGGCCCTCTGTTGAGTCACAAATAGTCTGAGCGGCGCCTCCTGCGATATCAATTCTTTTCAGCTTTCCGGCAACAAAGAATCCGATCGAACGACTATCAGCAGACCAGAATGAAGACCCGGCGCCCTCCGTTCCGGGAAGCATCTGGGCTGCCAGCGAATTAAGCGGACGTATCCACAGAGCGACTTTTCCTGTCGAGTCTGCAATACGCATGACTATTCGCAGGCCATCAGGAGAAATCAATGCAGTGCCGAGGATATTCGACTGGTCTGGTGGAAAGATCAGAAATTGCATGGCGTGCACTTCAGCCGGTGATCCGCGGCGTAAATAAAGAATGGTTGAAGCCAACCCCGCCAATAACAAGATACCTGTCAGAGTGAACCAAGCCACTCGTTCCCAGCGTCTGTTCCAAAAGCGTTTTGCGCGCGGTGAAGTTGACAACGCTTGACTTGAGGTGCCCGAGAGAGACTGCAGGTCAAAAGCCAAATCACGGGCTGACTGGAAGCGCTCTTCGGGATTCTTTTCCAAACAATGTTGCAAGACGCGCTCGAGTGCCGGTGCCACAGTTCTGTTTGTCGCCGAGAGTTCCGGTGGGTCTTCTTTCAAGATCGCGCTCATCGTTTCGGCGGCAGAACCGCCATGAAACGCGCGCTTACCGGAAAGCATCTCGTAAAGAATCGCGCCGAAGGCGAAGATGTCCGAACGATGGTCAACTACCTGCCCTCGCACTTGCTCTGGCGACATGTAGCCAGCTGTTCCCATTACCACGCCGGGATCGGTATCGATTCGTCGAGTGGGAACGTTTGTTTGTGTTTGACCGTTGTCGGTCTGCGTGAGCTTGGCAAGACCAAAGTCCAGAATTTTGAGGCGGCCGTCTTTTGTAATGAATAGGTTTTCCGGTTTGAGGTCTCGATGAACAATGCCTTTTTCATGTGCGGCGGCGAGACCATGTGCAAGCTGTAGGCTGTAGTCGATTGCTTTACGTTGCGGCAATGCGGCGCCACCCATTCGCTGACGAAGTGTTTCACCTTCCAATAATTCTGAAACTACATATGGTGAACTGTCGTCAGTTCCGACGTCGTAGATAGCCAAGATATTCGGGTGATTAAGAGCGCCAGCGGCACATGCCTCCTGACGGAAGCGAGTCAATCTGGTTTTGTCATCCGCGAAAGAAGCAGGAAGAATTTTCAGCGCGACCTCGCGACCAAGTCGCGTATCGCGCGCACGATACACTTCCCCCATTCCACCGGCGCCTATGGGACTGACGATTTCGTACGGACCGCGTCGGCTCCCCGCAGTAAGGTTCATGAGTTTGAAAAGGGGGGTGATAGAAGTGAGCTGAGACGGGCACGATTTTAGCCCCATTCCCCAGGGCGCGCCAGAGTTGTGCGCGTGAGTTCACCGTACCAATTGCTTCGTGCCGACCTCTAGCAAGCGGGCCCGACATCCCAACACGATCATTCCCTCAGACCTTGTAGCCCATCCGCCGCAGCAGATCCGTATACCTCGGATCCGACCTCAACATATCCCACAGTGGATCGACTCGCACTTCAACGAGCCAACTCGAGCGATCGTGGTACGCCTTTTCGAGCCACTCAAACCCGCGTTCCTTATCACGCAGAAGAGCATAGTCATTGGCGATGAAGTACGGAGAGACATAGCCTCGTTTGCTCTCTTCCTGAAGCACCTCTATATGCTTGCGCAAGTATCCTTCAATGCCGCCTTGTTTATAAGCATCACGCAAACCTCGCTCAACATCCGCCGAATGTCCTTCACCTTCCAAAGCTGATCCTTGCAACCACGCCTCAACTGCTTTGTCGGGCATCTTCTTGTGAGTATAGATAACGCCAAGTAATCCATACCCGAGGGTGAATCCGGGGTCCTGATCATGGATCGCCTGAAGTTGGTTTATGCTCTCATCGTACTGATGATTGAAGTACAACAATGCGGCTCCGTTGAAATTAACCGTGAGTGAAAGCGGATCAATCTCCTGCGCAGTTTTCAATTCCTGCATCGCCGCGCTGAAGCGATTGGGATCGGCCAGGTACAAGTGGTATGCATGCCATTCGCGCGCCGCAACGTCACGCGGATTCAGCTTTATGGCCTGCTGATACTCGCGCTCTGCTCCTTCGAAGTCCCAGTAATATTGAAATTTTAAGAATGCCATCGCCGTGTGTGCTTCGGCGAGATTCGCATCCAATTGCAGAGCCTTTTCGGCAGCAGCTTTGGCCATCGGGAACGATTCGACTGGTGGCAGCCGCGCCCAATATCCAAGTTGGTTGTACGCATCCGCCAACCCCGCATAGGCCAACGCATAACCCGGGTCTTGCTCAGTTGCTTGGCGGAAGTAGTCGATACCTTTTGTCAGACTCTCTACCGTTCTCTTGTTCAGTTGATAATGACCCTTCAGATAGAGCTGGTAGGCTTCGGAATTCTCTGTGTAACGCTTTGAGAGTTGTCTTTGCTCTTCGCCGCTCAAACGTCTTTGCAACGTCTGAGTTATTTGGCTGGCGATTTCACCCTGAACAGCTTGAAGGTCTGCCAGCTTCCGACTGTAGCTATCGCCCCAAACCTGTTTGTTATCGCGCATGTCAACCAACTCAGCACTCACAACTACGCTGTCTCCACGTTGGAGGATCCGCCCAGTGAGTACTGCACGCACGCCCAACTCTTTAGCAATCGCTGCAGGATCAGTTTGCTTTCCTTTGTATCGATAGACAGAGTTTCGTGAGCTGACGCGCAACGAAGAGATGTTCGAGAGATTGTTGATGATCGTGTCGGTTAGACCATCGGCCAGGTAGTCACTTTCAGGATCATGGTTCTGATTTTCAAACGGCAACACCGCGATCGAGTCGATAGCAGAGTTGGCGTTGCGCGCATGAAGGTACAGTGCGAGTGCTGTTCCGGCTGCAACGACAATCAACAAAACCGCGAGTACTGCGAACTTGTGGTACTTGATTTTGTTGAAGAGGTATTCCGCGCTGGATGTTGGTTCTGCTGTGGCTTGCGGGCTCGGAAGGATAGAAGTCCTTGCCGCATCGAAAGCGACACTAAAGCCCTCCTTGACAGTCGGGCTACTGCCCCGACCGGTATCACTATCTAATTCGAGTTGTCTTCCCAATCTCTTCAGGTCAATGAGTAAGTCCTTGGCGGTTTGATATCTTTCGTCGCGATCCCTGGTGAGCGTTTTTGCGACAATCCGATCCAACTCAGCCGGCACATTTTGGCCGACGTTGGAAAGCCGAGGTGCTTCTCGTTCAATGATTCTGGCAATCACCTCCATTGGTGTGGAACCCTCGAACGGTGGTCGCCGCGCAACCATTTCGAAAATCAAAACACCAAGACCCCAGAGATCAGATCGTGTGTCGACCGTGAGCCCCTGAGCCTGTTCGGGTGACATATAACTCGCCGTCCCCATCACAACTCCCGCACTCGTATTAACGAAAGCCCTCGTTACCGCTTCAAGATCTGCCATTGCATTGTCGGAGAGTTTTGCTAAGCCGAAATCCAGCACCTTCACAATGCCGTCAGCGCGGATCATTACGTTCTCAGGCTTAATGTCTCGATGAACAATGCCCGTTGCCTGGGCAGCAGAGAGTGCGCCCGCAATCTGTATGGCGATATCGATCGTCGTGGAGAGTTTGACCGGTCCAGCTTGCATGAGCTGGCGCAGTGATTCACCTTCAATGAACTCGGTGACGATGAAGGTGTTTGAGTCGACGTTGCCAATCTCGTGGATAGTGATGATGTTTGGATGGTTCAGTGCGGATGCGGCACGTGCTTCCTGCTCGAAGCGTCGCAAACGATCCTGATCCTGCGTTAGCCCGGTGGGAAGAACCTTTAATGCAACAAGCCGGCCCAGTCGTTTGTCTTGAGCAAGATAAACTTCGCCCATCCCGCCCTTGCCAAGCAGCGAGCGAATTTCATAAGAAGAGAGTTTGCTGCCGGGTGGAAGAAGAGAAGACACTGTGTATTCTGTTATCTATGAAATGGCGAACTCGGCGATGAAGTGTACCTGAGCTGTCCATTCCGAGCACGGCTGGCGGAGGGAAAGATCAAGGCGGGCTACTGCTCCTCTGCAGCGAAGAGCTTCGCAGTACGAACGAAGTAGTGATGTTCGCGGTTGCCCTCCTTTACAATCGTCCGATCATACGTTGGTCCAAGGAAAAATCCGATACTGAAACGGGCCACACGCTCGTTGACAAGCCTCAGGAACGGGGCTAGAGTTTCCGCCCAGAAACCATAAAAAATCCTTTCTTTCCAGCCTGCACGTTAGGTTCCAGAGCCTTTGTGCCGGCACTTCTCAACGTAGACCTTTCAAGGAGCAAAAACATGAGATGCTTACTCATGGCCGCCGTCTTGTTAACTGCGACCGCGTTGACCGTAAATTTTGTCGCGCCTCCAGCAGTCGCGAGCATGACCCTCTCAGGCGGACAAACAACGCTTTATGGAGGCGTTGGTCGAGGTCCTGGTGGAGATCGAGGTACGCTCATAACAATCAATCAAGCAAATGGCCACGGAACTTTTGTCGGAGTGGGTGCAGCTGACCCAGCTGTGGGAATCAACGGCCTTGCCTTCGATACCTCCGGGGATCTCTTTGCCTCAACGATCAGCGATATTCTTTTTGGTGGCTCGCCGCAAAGTACATTGATACGTCTTAACCCTGAGACCGGAGCGCAGATAGCTTTAGTAGGAACAATTCATCTCGCCAATAACACTCCGCTGGTAATTGTCGATCTCGCCGTGCAGCCGGGCACTGACGTTCTGTTTGGTAACGCGCTCAACTTGAACACAGGTAGCAGTAACCTCTACACTATCGACAAAACCACAGCGCTTGCGACTTTTGTAGGTGATACAGGGATTCTGGGAGCGACCATTGCATTCGGTCCCGACGGAACTCTCTACCAAACGAGCGCGGACTTTACGGAGGAAGGAGAATTCATCAGAGGTTTCCTGAATACTCTCGATCCCGACACTGCCGAGGTGCTTACGACCTCCGCCCCATTCACAACTGCTCATGTTGGTGGCTTAGCTGTGCGTCCGACGGATGGAGTGATTTTCGCCTCGGGCGGTTTTCCGAGCGACATCTACACGTTGTCACAAGATGGAGAACAAACATTTCTCGGGCTGACAGGCTTTGGCGGAGTAGGTGACATCGCGTTTACTCCTCTCCCGACAAATAAGGATCAGTGCAAGAACGGCGGATGGCAAAACTTCAGCTTCCCGTACACGTTCAAAAACCAAGGTGACTGCATTCAACTTGTTAATACGGGCAAGTAGGATGAGGGTACATAGCCTTGGGCAGTAACCCGACTGTTCAGGAGGGGTCGTCCCGGTATCAATCGTTGAGCCCTCCATCACGGTCGAGCTACTGCCAAACATCTTGCTGTTGCGCGTTTGTGCAGACGTGAGCGAGGAGCTGGCGATTTCACCCCGGCCGGGCGAGATGTTTATAGCATCGGCTCTACTCTTCCTCACGGCTACTGTTATTGCTTGGGAGCACTAGCAGTGGTCGAGAGGTTTTTAGCTGTCTTCTTAACTGGTCTACTCTTAATTCGACGAGAATCACTCAAATGGTTGGTCACCGGTATTCTCGGGCAGATGAAGTCCTGCAGGCGTCCAACGTGCCGGAAATTAACTTTTAACTTCACGCTTGCGATGCCGTACTTCACCTACGACCACTTCTGTGATCATTTCTGAAAACAGGATCAATTGCACAACCTCGAATATGTGAACAGACAAATCTGCGGATCCCTAGCCCAAGAAAAATAAACCTGGAGCCGTTTCATTCGTAAAATACTTTGGGACTTGTAAGGCCGAAATGAGGGTACCAAATGTTTTGCCCACGCTGTGGACACGACGGAACAACTGAACAACACTTTTGTCGTTCTTGCGGCTTTGAACTGGTCGGGGTTTCAGCGCTACTTCAAGAGGCTGGTCCGGAGAGCTTGGAATCTCACGATAATCGTCGGTTCAATCCGCAAAACCTAAAGTTCGTTGGCAGCATTGTCGTTCTCAGCACCATCAGTTTGGCCCTGATTGCACTGTTGGTTGGTATTGTCGTCTTGATGGTAGTTGGGTACATGCCACTCCTGGCTGGCTGCCTCCTTTTCACTTTCATGGCCGGACTCATCATTGGTTTTGTCTGTCTTGGATTGGCATCACTCAAGAGCTCAGCACAAGAGAAACAAAAGCATCTTAAGGAGAACCCTGCCACTTCAGCTCTTATTCAACCAGGAGTGGAAGAGTCGCTGCTCAGTGTGACGGAACACACAACGGAGCTGTTAGAGAACCCCAAGGGAAAGGCCGCGATGATCTATTCGGCTGCGGAGACTCTGAAGAAAAATCACTAGCAGCAGAATCGACTCGGCTCCTTACACCTCATCCGCAGGTTACCCCGACGCTCGTTCGCTTTTTTCATTTCAAGTTATGCGTTGTGGCGCGTGAAACCGGTGAAGCGGTTCAGCTCTTTCGCTAAATGACTAGACAGACCATTAGTTCCTAATCAGCGCAATCTGTGGATGAATGTCAGTTATTATGCGGAAGTGTTCAGGTTATCTAGCTTCTCCTTCAGCGCACGGACATGCTTGAGCAAGAGGTCTTGTAAGTCGGTTCTCTCCCGAGGTTTTGTAATTACAGGTGGATTTGAGATTAGTTCTTCAATATTCATTGGGAAGAGGCGGGGTATACCTATTTGCCTGCTAACGCAGTGGAGCTTGCAGGTTGTGCAGCTTCATCCATAAATGCGGCTCCTTAAAAACGGACGGTTCGACAAGTTCGGGGACGCCTGCGGTCCTAGCACTCGGCGTTCTACTTTCATTTGTATTTTGCCTTCGCTCCCTCCCAGGATTTTTTCAACTCACCCAGCATGCGTTCGTATTCCGCATCACCTTGCAACGGACGCAGCAGTTGGTCGCGCTCGAACCATGGATAACAGGGAAACCCGGTCGCAATCGCACGTGCCAACCATTGCCGCGCATTTAAGTGATCGCCCAGTTGCGCGTAAGCCACTCCAACACTGTAGTGAACGTGGTGATCCTGATAAGAACCGGCGAGAACTTCATCGATCAGTTTTTCTGCACGCTGATTTTCATTCCGCGCGGCGAGAAAACTTGCGAGGCTCGCTTTTGCTCGTTGCTCGGCCTGGGCACTTCCGTGAAGATCAGTAAGGATTTTCTCCGCCCGATCTGGCGCTCCCTCGTAATAATACGCCTGGGCCAGGTACCAATCGACCACCGGCGCTGAGCTAACTCCGCGCGCTTCCTCAAGAAGTGCTACAGCCTCCGAATAGCGGCCAGCAATAAGGGCTGTACTCCCACGCACGCGAAGCGCATCCAGCTTGTTCACAGGGTTGATCCTTAAACCCTCCGTCACTTCGGCTTCAACCGCCTCTAACAAACCCAAATGATAGAACGCCACGGCGCGGTAATAGTGTGGCTGCTCGAGATTAGGATTCATCACGAGGGCCCGGTCACTCTCAACGATGGTCTGATCCCAATTAAACTCAGAACTGCGATAAACAGCTGCCAATGCTTCGTGCGCTTCAGCCAGATTGGGATCCAATTCCAACGCTCGATTAGCTTCCTCCTTTGCCCGCTGGTCCCAGATTTTTACTTCGTCCTCTTTTGCGAAGCGAATACGCATGACAGCACTCGCTTCTGCAAGACCAACGTGCGCCAGAGCGTAGTTCTGATCGAGACGTAATGCGTCTTCGAAAGCTCTTACGGCCGCAAGCGTTTCTTCCTTTGTGTAGTGGGCTAGTTTTGAACGGCCTAACAAGTACAATTCGTACGCGGCGAGGTTGTCTGTGTAGCGACGATAGACGCGTGATTGTTCCGCCGCCGTCATCTTGATTCTGAGCGCTTCCGCAATCTGAGTTGCAACAGCATCCTGTAGACTCAGAATGTCAGTGCGTTCTTTATCAAACCGATCGCCCC
>DATEXA010000202.1:0-26992 GCA_035257465.1 Pyrinomonadaceae bacterium
TGTGACAATAACGGATATCGCAAAGAAGGTGATCGTACGCACGGTGAGTACGAGTGATAATGGAGAATTCTCCATGCCCCTTGTCCCTGTCGCACTATACGAACTGAGCGTAGAAGCCGCAAACTTCAAGAAGCACGTAGAGTATGGTTTGAAGGTAAATGTGAATGAGCGTCGGACCGTCGATGTGACGTTGGAGGCCGGCAGCATCTCCGAATCAGTCAACGTGACATCGGATTTAATTCAGGTCAATACCCAAACTCCGGCAGCCTCGAACGTTATCAACGGCGATCAAGTACGCGAGCTTTCATTGAATAACCGCAACTGGGCACAACTTATCACGCTCTCACCCGGGGTTTCGGCAAACATAGCGGATCAAATTTATGTAGGCTCCACCAATCCAAACGCCCAGTCGAACGCATTGCAGATCTCCGTTAATGGGGTTCGGTCAAGTTCCAATACCTACACCGTGGACGGCGCTGATACAACCGACAGAGGAGCCAATCTGACAGTACAAACCTATCCGTCAATCGACGCAATTGGTGAGTTCTCTGTTCTTCGTAGCCTCTACCCAGCCGAGTCTGGTCGAAGCGCGGGTGGCCAGGTGAATGTTGTTACGAAGAGCGGCACAGCGGATTATCATGGAGTTGTTTATGAGTTCGTGCGCAATGACATATTGAATGCCAACACCTTTACCTCAAACAGAACGGCCCCTCTCGGACTCGATTCGAACGGAAAGGCGAAACGCGCTCCCTTTAGGTATAACAACTTCGGAGGTACGTTCGGAGGCCCCGTGGTGGTACCTGGATTTGGTGAAGGTGGACCTGCTTATAGGACGCTTAAAAATACATTCTTTTTTTTCTCGGAGGAGTTGAGACGAGTCATCGTCTATCCGAGTTTTAGCACTACGGTGCCAACCGCAGCCCAGCGTCAGGGAATCTTCTCACAACCGGTATGTATCGGGCCGGTCGCTAATCCATGCGGAACAATTCTTCCAGCTGGAACGGCACTTCCTCAAAATCTAACGAGTCCCCTGGCCGCAGCCTACGTACAGGACATTTACAACAAGCTGCCGCTCCCCGCGGATGCTGCCGGCAACCTGTTCTTTCCAGCTCGAGGCATCTTCAATTTCAGGCAAGAGCTGATCAGAGTCGATCACAAGTTCAGTGACAAACTCTCGGCGTACTATCGGTTTGAAAACGACTCAATACCGACAATTGATCCAATCGGCCTTTTCGGCCAGGGCGGCGGCCAGCCGTTTGTTTCGACGACGCAATCTAACTCTCCGGGACGTACGCATGTGGCGCGGGTCACTTTTGTGCAATCGCCTACTGCGGTGTGGGAGTTCGGCGGCTCATACTCTTTCGGGGATGTTCCCAGTAAAGTGATCGGGCTGCTGGCTAACGAGAATTCGCCGGACGTCGCCGGTCACCTGCCGCAGTTCAGCTTCCCCGTAACCAGGGGTCGTGTGCCCACGATTACGGGAAACGGCTTTACGGCTCTTCAAACGTTTGGCCCATACAGTGATTTCTCAACCAACAAGTCATTGTTTGCGACTTTCTCAAAGGTCTTCGGAGCTCATACGGCCAAATTTGGTGCGAATTTCGCGAGAATCAGAAAACATGAAAACTCACTCGGCGGCTTTAACGAAGTTCGCTATAGCGCCGTATCTTCAACGCCGACCCGGCCCACTGGGACAAGCACGACTAATCAACTTTGGGCCAACTTCCTATTGGGCAAT
Source organism: Pyrinomonadaceae bacterium (assembly GCA_035257465.1). Classification (GTDB taxonomy): domain Bacteria; phylum Acidobacteriota; class Blastocatellia; order Pyrinomonadales; family Pyrinomonadaceae; genus PSRF01. The sequence continues at coordinate 1,739 of DATEXA010000202.1, forward strand.
TTTCAGGTCTACACGCAAAATCAGTTTGATTTGACTGCTGACCTTAGTGCCAGCAGCATTGAAGGATTTGCCCAGGACGAGTGGCGCTATAAGCCGAACATTACGCTGTACTACGGGGCGCGTTTTTCCCGCTTTGGTCAGCCTTCGGATCGCAATGGCCGTATGACTAGCTTCAATCCAGCGGCTTACGATCCTAATCAGGCTTTCCAGGTGTTAGCGAATGGTAATCGCGTAGCTGGTACTGGAAATCCCTTAAATGGAATCATGGTGAACAGCCAGGTATCGGTCCCAGGTGCGACCGTTTCACCCTGGGGCAAGGCTGTCGCACCGACTCGCAACAACTTCGCTCCGCGAGTGGGCATTGCCTGGGATCCGTTTAAGAAAGGGACGACTTCGGTAAGGGCTGGATACGGCATGTATTTCGATCAGCTTTCTTTCAGCTTTGCCGAGACGGATCTGGTCGCACGAAACCCTCCATTCCAACAACAAATAGTGATTAATCCCGCTACGCTCGACAATCCCTTGGCAGGAACTACAGCAACGAACCTTTCGGTTGCGGATGTCGGAGGCATTGACCAGAATTTCAAGACTCCCTACGTGCAAAGCTGGTCCCTTGATGTCCAACACCAACTTGGCCCAAAGACGATCGTGACGGCAGGATATTTTGGCTCGAGAGGCACGCACTTATCAGGTTTGGTCGACGAGAATCTTTTGCCGCCAGGATTTGCGCTCACGCAAACTTGTCGAACCAACAACACGACCCCCGCAACGTTTGGTCCTTGCCAGACACCGGGACAAGTCTTTACGAGTTCGACTCAGGAGCTAATTCTCAACCAGATTCGACCTTTCAGGGGGTACGGAGCAGTTCGTATGCTGGAGACGAGGTTCAATTCGAACTATCACAGTCTTCAGGTGAGTGGGCAGCACAGATTTGCTCGGAGCAGCCAGCTAAATGTCGCCTACACATGGTCGAAAAACATGACGAACAGCCAGAACGAATCTGCCACCGCGCCGCAGAACTCCTTTAATCTTCACGACGAATACGCGCGAGCTAATCTGGATCGGCGTCACGTCTTGAGCGTCAACTATATTTACGAGTTGCCCTTCTTTACCGGCCAGACAAACTTCAAAGAGAAGGTGCTCGGCGGCTGGCAAATTTCGGGCATTACCTATTATTTCACCGGACTGGGCTTCAGCCCCGCAACTTCCTCGAATGATCCAGCTGGACTGGGACTCCTCGGTACTTCGCCTTCCGGCGCTCGCCCCGACGCCATTTGCGATCCGAATGCTAATGCCCCGCATACTTTCCTGCAGTGGTTCAATACGGCCTGCTTCGCCAATCCGCCGGCGGGAGTGAATCGAGTCGGAAACGCGTCCCGCAACGTCATTCTGGGACCGTCCACGACTCGATTCGACGCGACGTTGACTAAGAACATTCGTTTCGGCGAGTCGCGTAGTCTTCAATTGCGATGGGAGGTCTTCAACATCTTCAACCATACGAACTTCACCACCCTGAGCCTGAATGTTACAGCTTCTACTTATGGAAACGTGACCGGGGTGCGCGATCCGCGCACGATGCAATTCGGGGCGAAGTTCATCTTCTAGTTCGTTCCCTTCGAACTGCTATTTGCCCGCGGCGCTTTTTCAGGCGCTGCGGGCTTTCTTTCTGAGCGGAGAGCAACATCGACGTGCCCAATACAAACGCCTCTTTACTGCTACGTGATGCAAGAGTGATTGGATCCGAGTTCGTCATAGAACACGGATCGGTGTTGATAGAAGATGGTCGGATCGCGCGATTATCCGATGCAAGTCAGACGTTTGAAGCCGACCCGAACTCCACCCTCAACCTGACCGGATCAGTTTTAATGCCAGGTTTGATCGACGTGCACATACACGGAGCTGCGGGCGTCGACACAATGGTTGGCGCTCCTGAGGACTTTCTTCAACTTGCCGCCTTTCTAGCATCCAAAGGAGTGACCGGGTGGCTTCCGACACTCGTGCCCGCGAGTCAACAGGAATACGAAAGAACAATTGCCGCCATAGATCAGGCAATCAAGCTACAGGTTGGAAATCTTTTGGACCAATCAGCTTCCGCTCGCATACTTGGTGCCCACTACGAAGGTCCTTTTGTTAACAGCGCTCAATGTGGAGCGTTACATGTCTCGCATTTCCGAAGGTACACGGATAAGGACCAGTTGGACCAACTCCCTCTCCTGCGAGTGAGAGGCGCGAAAATGATGATGACTTTTGCGCCGGAGGTTGAGGGCGGTGTCGAACTCGCCCGCTCTTTGTTTAGCAAAGGATGGATTTCTTCTATCGGTCATACGCGCGCAGATGTCCGCGTACTCGACCGGGCCCTCGCGGCGGGCGCAAAACACATGACACATTTCATGAACGCGATGGCGCCACTTCATCACCGCAGTCCCGGACCGATAGCCTGGGGCCTCATGTCAGATGATGTGAGTTTTGACATGATAGCCGATGGGCATCACCTTGATCCTTACACATTGAGAATGTTGACCAAACTAAAAGGGTCGCGTCGCGTGTGTCTGATCAGTGATGCGATTTCGGCCGCCGGAAAGGGAGATGGTGATTACGAGGTGTGGGGCGAAACAATCAAGGTTAGCGGCGGAAAAACCAGCAATGCGAGGGGAAGTATTGCCGGTTCAGTCATCACCATGCTTGATGCTGTTCGCATGATGAAGTCACTTGGCGTGCCCGACGTTGAAGTCGCCAGTATGGCTTCTTTCAATCCGGCGAAGTTGCTTGGGTTGGACCATGAGATTGGGTCAATTGAAGAAGGGAAGCGAGCTGATCTCGTCGCCATGGACCCTGATGGAAACGTTAAACTGTCGATCGTTGGTGGCCAGGTTGCTTTTAAAAATTAAATAAGGCGGCTTTGCACAAAGCGTCGAGATACCCATCCACAGATTACGCAGATCACACAGCGCGGCAGAGCCGTAAGGTTTCTTTGTCCGCGAAGCGGTGCTAAAGCGCATAGCCTAGGGCGGAGCGAGCTCTGCGAGCGGAACCCTAGAGAGTCAAGCTCCGGCATTATTAGTACAAGTTGGGAAAGGCAGAGTTTGACTCTGCCCTTTGGGTCCGCAGTGCATAACAGCCGATCAGAATGAGTGCCACTCCTAAAGTGACGTGCAAGAGATCATCTACGGAAGTCCAGTGGAAATACTGTATGGGCCAGAGACCGAAGAAACTCGCGAGCGCCTGGTAAAGATCGATAAGGCCAAACCCGATATTGAAGAAAACTGGAAACCGCGACTCACCAGTTGAAACAATGAACAGTCCGATGGCGCCGAATACGATATGAAACATATTGTAAGGAGCAGCCCCGCTCGTGAGGGTGTATTGTTCGGGTATTAAGAAGCCGGCAATCCCCGTGAGGATCAATATCGGTGCGAAGATAGACAAGACGGTACGGTTGAGTTTTGTGCCGCTCATTTATTGTCTAAGGTTCTTCTGAGTAGAACCCGGCTTTCTGATATGACTCGTCCAAAAGCTCAACCGGATGACATACCCGCAAGGACATTCCATTCAAACAAGCGCCTGCGCCGATTTGCATCTGGCAACCGGGGTTGCCAGTCGCCAACACCTTAGCGCCCGTCGCTTCGATCTGCCGCAGTTTTTCATCCAGCACACGCGCAGACATCTCTGGTTCTAACAAATTGTAGATACCTGCGCCTCCACAACATCTTTCAGCTCCTTCGAGAGATCTGAACTCAAGATCGGGAATACTGTCGAGCATCTTCAACGAAGCCTCCCCGGCTTTTTGTCCGTACAACAGGTGGCACGAAGTATCGTAGGTCGCTCGACCATGGCCAATGTCCGCGCCTCTGCGTTGCTGTTGAGTGGCGAGTTGTCGACCAACGTCGCGAACCCTGGCGCTGAATTTGTATGCCTGCTCATCGTGCAGGAGGTGGCCATACGAGACCAACATTGCCCCGCACCCGCCTGCATTCGTAATGATAGGCTCACTTGAAGAGCCGAATGCTTGAAGATTTTGGCGTGCTAGTTTTCGCGCGCCTTCCAAATCTCCTGCATGCGCGTGGAGTGCACCGCAACAGACCTGATCGGTGGGAACCTCAACTACAAAACCATTTGCTTGCAGCACGCGTGACGTAGCATGGTTGACTCGCGCAAATAGTCCCTCCCCGACGCATCCTTTGAACAACATTACGGACTCGCCCGGCTGATCAGTTGTCCGCCTTACCTGGCTCTTTGCTTTTGTACTTCCACTCAACTGCGCTCGTGAGCTTTCGAGAAGTGCGAGAGCAAAATGAGCGCGTGGTGAAACTATTCTTGCAAGTCGCAACTTCAAGAAAAGTTTTGCGAGTCCAAGGTCGCGGAATATTCTCGAAGCGCCAAAAAATATTCGTAATCTCGCCGGCGAAGTCCAGACATGTCTTAGCGCAAATCGTAATAGCTTGTGAGTCATTCCTGGTTTGGGCTGCGCATCCAGCAACTCCTGTCGACTTGCCTCTAACAACTGACCATACTCAACTCCGGCAGGACAGACTTGCTCGCAAGCTCTGCAGCCGAGACAGCGATCGATGTGTTTGCTAAATGAATCGGAAGTGTTTGGTAGGCGTGCTTCGGCGACGGCACGCATCAAATAGAGTCTGCCTCGTGGACCGTCGTTTTCGTCGCCGGTGATTACGTAAGTCGGGCAGGCTTCGAGACAGAGGCCGCAGTGTATGCAGGCAAGAAGTTTTTGCTCTTCGTGTGCGAGGGTGTTTTGGAGTTGAGAAAGCACCAGAAGGGAAACTACGCTGCAGGGATAATCCGCTCGGAGTTCTGCACGATTACAGTTGGATTTGGATTGATTGCTGGTACCCGCAGGCCCGCTTCCTCAAGCAGTGTTACATGCTCTTCCATCGCTACCCGACTTTTTGCTATGCAGTCCTCGATAGATCTGCCGACACCTGAAAAACCCTCGAGCTCAGGAGAATAAAATCCAAAAAAGTTCGGATCGTCAGTAGCCTCGATAATGAGTGAGTACCTGAGATTTATCATCGACCTTTAGTGATGTTAGCTGCCTTAAGAATAGAACGACATGTCCCAGTGGGAACTTCTTTCGAGCCATGATAGTCAACTCGGATGAACTTGTCATGGCCGGGTTTCCAATAGTAACGAATGGATCCCTTAGTAACGAATGGATCCCTTTTCCCTCCAAATACTGAAACCGTGCTTCTCCAGGAGGCGAACCAATTCATTGAATCTCATTTAGGTACCTCGTGAGGACTGGTACAAACACCCGTGATGTTAAGTGAAGGCTTTAGTCAACAGTGGTCAGAGGCCGGTTGACTGGATCAGTTCGACACGCTTTCGACCTTACTCGCATCATTATTTCATGGATCAATACCCAATTGCTGCGCCATCACTTCTTCTCGGATCTGTCGCGCCTAATCGCATCCCCGTTTTCTCTTCAATCATAATTCCTTCGGCATCGCCAAGATATTTTTGTTTGCCGAGCGTGTGCCCGCGCGCGTTGAGTGCCCGCTGCGTATCACCCGAGAACCCGTAAGGCTCGCCGACCAGCTCGTCCGGTAACCACTGGTGATGCAAACGAGGCGCATCAATCGCTTGCTGAATGTTCATGTCAAAGTCAATGACATCTGTTATCACACAGAGAACTGTATTGATGATAGTCGGTCCACCTGGACTGCCAATCGTGAACCAAAGACTGCCATCCTTGCGCAGCACGATAGTTGGTGTCATCGCAGAGAGCGGACGCTTTCGCGGGGCCACCGCGTTTCTTTCGCCTTGAATGAGTCCGTACATGTTTGCCGTTCCAGGTTTCGCGGCGAAGTCATCCATCTCGTCATTCAGTAACATGCCTGTGCCTTTTGCAACTGCAGCTGAACCATATGAGTTGTTCAAGGTATATGTGTTAGCCACGGCGTTACCTTCGCTATCAACGACGGTGAAATGCGTAGTCTCATCCGATTCATATCCGGCTGGTTTGCCGGCACGAACCTCCGCACTAGTCGACGCTCGCTCTTTGCTGATCGAAGAACGAAGTGTTGCCGCGTACGACTTATCGATCAATCCGCTGACAGGCACCTTTACAAAATCACTGTCACCCATGTACTCGGCGCGATCAGCAAAAGCACGTCGCATTGCTTCAGCCATCAAGTGATATCGATCAGAGGAATTCGGATCGAGCTTCGACAGGTCGTAGCCTTCCAGGATGTTCAGCATCTCCAGTAACACAGCTCCGCCTGAGGACGGTGGCGGCATCGAAATAATTTCGTAGCCACGATAGTTGCCGCGCAAAGGTGAACGTTCTTTGGCGACGTATCCGCGTAAGTCGTCCATCGTCATCAGACCATTATTGCGCTTCATATCATCGACGATTAATCGCGCCGTTAGACCTTGATAGAACTCATTTGGGCCTTCTCGCTGAAGACGAGAAAACGTTGTGGCCAACTCGGGCTGCTTAAAAACATCTCCTTCGTTGTAAAACTTTCCACTGTTCAGGTAGATGCGTTTGGTCTCGGGATACTTGGAAAGATACCCCTCGTTGCTTCGCAGAGAGCTCGACAAAGAATTGGTCACAGTAAATCCATTAACAGCGAGCTGGCGAGCCGGTTCAATAAGTTGCGACCAGGTGAGTTTGCCGGAGCCGTATTTCTTCAGTGCCAGTTCCATGCCGCGAACAGTTCCTGGCACACCGGCGGCGCGATACCCCACCAGAGGACCACCTTCGCCTTTGAGTACGTTTCCGTTTTTGTCGAGATAAATATTTCGCGTGGCAGCTACGGGGGCCATTTCTCGGTAGTCGATCGCGGTCGTCTTCCCATTGCTAAGTCGAATCATCATGAAACCGCCACCGCAGAGATTACCCGCAGCCGGGTGCGTCACTTGCAGTGCGAATGCGACTGCGATTGCTGCGTCAACGGCATTACCACCTCGCTTCATGACATCCACGCCAACTTGCGAGGCGACTTCATTTGTTGAAGCTACCATTCCGTGTTTAGCGCGAACAGGCTCACGTGATGCGGCAACTGCGTACGGAGCAAACTGCGATAACGAACCGCTGATAAAGGAAACACTAATGGTGAATGCCAGAAGGTATTGAAGCTTGCGATTTCGTCTCATCATGATCGTGTCCTCTAGTTCCATCTCATCGGAAACAGGCCTTGCGGATCGAGCTGTTGCTTTATGCGGTGCATTATTCCTGAACTTGATCCCACATACAAAGCGCCTTCAGTTTCACTGACGAACGTGCCGCCGAGCACGCGAGTCGCCTCTCGCGACTCGTTAAGGCGATGCTCTTCGTTATTCATCATTCGCATCCGACCGTCAGCAACACCGAGCTGCCATAGCGTCGAGTGGAACGAATCTCCGTAAATTGTTTGCACCTGTTCAAGCAGGTCCCGAATCTGCCCCGGTAAGACGCTGGCGCGCCAGTTGACGGCTGATGATTCGTGAAGGGGAATTGCTGTTAACGTCTGCCAGAGCGATTCATCTCGTTCGATGATTTCAATCTTACTCCAACGCAACTCTTCCGATGCCTGGTGGCTCTGGTATTCGACACCTTTCTTATTGCCTGCAAACCGTACCAGCAAAACCGAACTTTTCTCGTCGATTGAAAAGCCTAAGTGTTTTGCCACTTGAGCGGAGACGACTTCGAGTCCCACGGGAAACAACCGTGACTCAAGAATTGCGCGTGCACTTGATATCAATTGCGTTGCTGGGCCAGCCGCAACAATCGTACGTTTGCACGCAGCTCTTGGCCTCAATTTGAAGTTAAGTTCAGTGATGACTCCCAGCGTCCCGTAACTCCCCGTAAAAAGTTTGCAGAGGTCGTAACCAGCCACATTTTTTACTACTCGGCCGCCGGCTTTTATCAAGATGCCATCAGCAAGTACTACCTTCATACCGATTACGGATCCGCGTGGCCTTCCATAGGCAAACTGTTGCGGTCCTCCTAACCCCGTCGCCACGACACCTCCCAGTGTTGCCCGGCCATCATCAGGCGGATCGAGAGGCAACCATTGACCGTTTTGAGCGAGGGTGTCATTAAAAGTTTTGAGTCTTACACCTGACTCGGCAACGGCAATCAAGTCGGCTGGTTCGTGTTCGATGATTCGATTCAACCGCTCGGTACTGAGCAAGATGTTTGGCGACGCACGATCGAGCCACGTCATGCTGCCAACGGGTGCGACTGTCCAACGTTCCATTGACGCACATCTTATTACTTCGATTATCTCGTCAGTCGAAGCCGGTGCAACTGTCACGGAAATTGAATCAACGGTTATATGATCGCTGCCGACTATTCCTGTTAACTGATGCGCCACTTTCTCAGAACTAAACTGCGTTGTTCTGACTGGTCTGGCAGTAGGTGGTTGTGGAGCACGAACGGAAGGTATTTCTGAAATGACATCCGGTGTTAGTGAAACTGCGCGGCCTTCTCCACAACCTCTCAACATTGGAATGATCTTCCCTGGATTACAGAGGCCTAGCGGATCGAAAGCAGCGCGGACCTTAAGCATCGCAGTCATATCTGCATCCGAAAACACAAGCGGCAAGAGTTCACGCTTGTCTAAACCGACACCGTGCTCTCCGGTTATTGTGCCGCCGGCCGCGACGCAGACCTCCATCAATTCACGACCGGCTTCTTTCACTCGCCGAACCTGCTCGGGGAAGCGCGAATCGAAACAGATAAGCGGGTGAAGATTACCGTCCCCGGCGTGGAACACGTTTGCTACGCGCAATTCATATTTATGAGCAATCTCATAAGCGGATGAAAGAACTTCAGGCAGTCGTGAACGTGGAACAACCGCATCCTGAATCATCGAATCAGGCGAGATACGACCGATTGCGCCGAACGCGCCTTTACGTGCAGCCCAAAGTTTTTTTCTCTCGGATTCATCACGAGCTAATCGGCAATCGCGCGCGCCGTACTCCATGCAGATGTCAATAATGCGTGCCGCTTCATCGTCAATTCCCGCCTCAATGCCGTCGAGTTCAATAATCAATGCAGCTCCGGCATCCGGCGGTAACCCTGCAGCAAACACACTCGCTTCCACGGCTCGGATAATTTCGTGATCCATCATCTCGAGCGCAGCCGGCATAACACCTGCCGCAATGATCGCTGACACTGCGTGACTTGCGTCGTTGACTTCAACAAACTCCGCCAGCAGCGTTCGAACTGCGGGTGGACTCTGGGACAATCTGAGCGTTGCTTCAGTTGCAATTCCAAACGTACCTTCTGAGCCGATGAACGTACCCAGCAGATCGTATCCCTCAGCATCAATGCCTGCACCACCAAGGTCGACAACTTCTCCACCTGCAAGAACAACTCGACAACCCAGTACGTGATCAGTCGTAGTGCCGTACTTCAGGCAATGAATTCCGCCGGCGCCTTCAGCTATGTTGCCGCCAATGGTGCAGGTTGGTTGACTTGATGGATCAGGCACGTAGTAAAGACCGTATGGTGCAACGGCGCGTGACACTTGTAAGTTGACGACACCAGGTTGAACCACGGCGAGCTGATTTGTGGCATCGATGCGCAGAATCTTTCGCATGCGCGCGAGTTCCACGACCACACCTTCATTAAGCGCCAGGGCGCCGCCTGAGAGCCCAGTGCCTGCACCCCGGGGCGTAAAAGGGACCTTTGCCTCGGCAAGTTCTTTCATCACTAACGCGGTTTGCTCAGTCGAGGCAGGGAAGACAACTGCGCGAGGCCTGTGTTTGTGTTGCGGTAACCCGTCACATTCGTAGACGAGAAGTTCGTCCGGTTGTGAAAGGACGTTTTCGGCGCCGACGACTGCACTGAGGTTTTTTATTAAGGTGTCCACTCGGAAGTTAGTTTGTATCGGCAGTCATGGAGGACCGCCTCTTGCAAATGTGATCACAGTGTACCGCAGGCCTTGTACAAAAAGTCGGGAATCACCCTACAAGCGGTCGGGAAGGGGTAGAGTCTAATCTAACACTGAACTACAAGCGGTCGGGAAGGGGGCAAGCGGCAGTTTCTCTGAACCTTACCTACTCAAACCTAGCGCGACCCCGCAGGATAAGAGGCGTTTGAGCGTCTCAAGCTCTAATCTGAGATCTATTGAAAGGGAACCGGCGGGGGCGGCGCTAGGTCTGGTTGACTAGAGTTTAGAGAAACTACCGCTTTGCCCCCTTCCCGACCGCTTGTAGTTGAGTGTCAGGACTAAACTCTAACTCTTCCCGACCTTGTAGTGGGACTTCGTACTTCTTGTGCAGAGTGGTGTATCGCAGGCTCGATGGTTGACGTAGTCGACCGTTACTTAGTGCGGTTAGAATAACTGTGCTCGCCAAATCTGACGTTCACCAATTCTTAGCAAAATATGAGACTAGGCCCTGTGGTGCTTCTTGTTATTCTTTCGACGCTTACCTCTATGACCCTTCCGACACACGCCGACAAATCAACGACTGCTCCTGATCTGATCATTGTGAATGCTGTTATCCACACGATGGATCCCAACCAACCGACTGCCGAAGCAGTGGCTATCTATGGCAACCGGATCATGGCTGTTGGTTCGACGAAGGAAATCAGAAAACTTGCCGCTACAAACACGCGTGTTATCGATGCCAAAAAGCGGTTAGTTTTGCCCGGCTTTAACGACGCCCACACACATTTCATGAGTGGCGGATTTCAGCTCTCGAGTGTTGATTTGCGCTCATCAAACTCGCCGCAAGAATTCGCAGAACGAATTCGGACCTTCGCAGAGAAGTTGCCAAAAGGACGCTGGATAAAAGGCGGAGACTGGGACCACGAACGCTGGCCCGATGCGAAGTTACCCACCAAAGAGCTCATCGATAGTTTTACTCCAGACACTCCCGTTTTCGTCAGTCGTCTCGATGGTCACATGGCTCTCGCCAACAGTCTTGCACTCAGACTTGCGGGCGTAACGAGGCAAACGCTTGACCCTCCGGGCGGTGTAATCGTGCGCGACCCAAAGACAGGCGAACCGACAGGCATCTTGAAAGATGCTGCACAGAACTTTGTATGGAAGGTCATATCGCCATCAAGCTTTGAGGAGAAACTAGCGGCCGCTCGTGCAGCGACTGATTACGCAGCAAGCCTTGGTGTCACCAGTATTCAAGACATGTCCGCGGGAGTGGATGTCGGTGTCTATCAAACCTTGCTCGATCGAGGAGAACTGAAGACGCGCATCTATGCGGTCTCTCCTCTGCCGGCCTGGGAGCGTCTGGCACGAACGGGAGTGCGCGCACACTTTGGTAGCGAGATGTTGCGAGTCGGTGGATTAAAGGGATTCGCTGATGGAAGCCTTGGTTCAACTACCGCGCTGTTCTACGAGCCTTATCGTGATGATTCCGGAACGAGTGGAATTGCGGGAGACGAGATGTACCCCGAAGGCGCCATGCTCGCGCGAGTGAGAGATGCCGACAAGGCCGGGTTGCAGACGATGATTCACGCAATCGGCGACCGGGCTAACGATTTGATCCTGACTATCTTTGAACAAGTCGAGCGAGAAAACGGCGATCGCGATCGTCGCTTTCGAATTGAGCATGCGCAGCACTTGCGACCTCAAGACATTTCACGCTTCTCGCGCGACAAAGTGATTGCCTCGATGCAGCCATACCACGCAATTGACGATGGTCGTTGGGCAGAAAAGAGAATAGGCAAAGAACGCGCGAAGACTACGTACGCGTTTCGGTCTTTGCTTGATTCGGGAGCAACCCTGGCGTTTGGAACTGACTGGACAGTGGCGCCGCTCAATCCTGTGCTGACTGTCTATGCGGCCGTTACACGGCGAACACTCGATGGCAAGAATTCGAAGGGTTGGATTCCGGAGCAGAAGATTTCAGTTGAAGAGGCAGTGCGTGCCTACACCGTAGGCTCTGCGTATGCCGAGTTTCAGGAAACAGTGAAGGGAAATATCAGCGCCGGCAAGCTGGCAGACCTGGTGATTTTGTCTCGTGACATCTTCAAGATTGATCCGAAGGAAATCGAAAACGTGAAAGTTAACTTTACCGTTGTCGACGGTCGAGTGGTTTATGAAGAGCGCGAATAGAATCGGTGGGCGAAGTAGATCAACAGACCAACCGCAGCAACGATTGCGGCGGTGATCGCTTCCTGCCTTGTACTGTTTGCCAGAAGCCAGACTATTAGAACCAGCGACAGTCCTGCTATCACGACTCCGCCTGGAAGCTGAAACAGAGCTTTGGGTGTGTCCGTTCGTTGTCGAAGAAGCGGCAAAGCCAGACAAGTTGCAGCATAAGTCACGAGACGCGCGATTGCGCTGATGGTGAGTGCCGCAACGAACGAACTCTTGAGAGTCATGAGCAACATGATTGCGGATGTCACGAGAATCGAAGTGTAGGGAGTTGCGAAGCGACTGTGTAATTTGGCGATGAATGCGGGCAGTTCCTTTTGCTCGGCCATCGCAAATGGAATCCGCGATCCTGCCAGAACCAGAATATTCAAGTTGCCAATGATAGAAATGATGGCTCCTGCAGAAATCAACGAGCCGCCGGCGCCGCCCAGAAAGCGAGAGCCTGCGTCGGCGAGTGGCTTTGTTGATTGAGCCAGCTCAGGCAAAGTTCCCACACAAACAACCTGGATGAGAATGTAGAGCGTTGCGACAACCAGAAGTGCGATTGTTAAAGCACGTGGAAGGTGCCGCTGTGGATCTCGGACCTCACCTACCGGCACAGCAGCCATCTCAAAACCCGTGAAAGCATAGATCAATAGAAGAACAGATTGCGAAAAGGCACCGGTAGATGGGCGCGGACCCAGGACGTACGCTGAGGGATTAATAAAAAAAAGACCTGCGGCAACGAATATGATCATAGGAACGAGTTTCCCGATCGTAAATCCATTGCTGACAATCGCAGCTTGTCGTACTCCAAGAATGTTAATGACTGTGAGGGCAGTGACGACAGAGACGATGATGGTCGGTTTCCAAAATGTTGACGCAGCGCCCGTCCAGAAGTAAGTCAGATAGTTGACCAGCAGATTACAGTTCGCGGCGAACGCCGTAAGCCGCGCTAACCACATCAACCAACCGATCTCAAACCCGACAGTTGGGCCAAACGCTGTGCGCGCATAAAGGTAAGGGCCGCCAGTCTCATCAAATCTACTTCCCACTTCTGCGAAGCAAAGGATGATGAGTGTTACGACAAGCGCGCACGCGACAAAGGCAAAGAGACTGTAGGTGCCGATGAGGGAGAAGACTTTTTGCGGCAATCCGAAAATTCCGGCGCCGATGATTCCATTGATTGTGATGGCCACAAGATCCCAACGGCGTATTCCGCGGATCAAACCATCCTGGGCTGTTTTCTGCACGCGGAAGGCTTATAGCAAAATTCAGTTGGATTCGGAAAAGGATTTATAAGATTCAAATTCTGAGGCTCACCGGAAGGGGACAGAATCAAAAACTCTGACACTCAACTACAAGTGGTCGGGAAGGGGCAGAGCGGCCAGTTCTCTAACTTTACCTACTCGAACCCCAGCGCGCCCCCGCAGGATAGGACACATTTGAGGTTAAGTGAGAGGCTAAGGATCCAAATCTGAGATCTATTGAAAGAGAATTCTGCGGGGGCGCGCTAGGTTTGTCTCGGTAAAGTCTAGAGAACCAGCCGCTCTGCCCCCTTCCCGACCGCGTGTAGGTGAGTGTAAGAGTTTCAGCTCTGCCCCTTCCAGACTTCTTGTAGTTGAGTGTCACAATTTGAGAAGACCACTAAACTGATGTCTGCTTGCTCCAATTGTTCAAGGCGTATAGGCTGTGACCACCAGCTCCACAATCAAATTCAGCTATCACAGATGAACAATGTCGATTAAAACTTTCTGCATTACCATCATTTTCCTTCTACTAACAATCAACGTCGCCACCGCCCAGGAATCAACAAAAAGTGCCGCCCTTCAGGATCTAGTAAACCGTGCGGCGAAAACCACACTGGATCGTTTCGCTGATAAGAAGCTCGACGAGAAACAACTGTCGATCACGTTAATTGACTTACGCGATGCCTCGCGTCCAGTGACCGCGAGCTTTCGCGGAAACGAACGAATCTATCCGGCAAGCGTTGTGAAGTTGTTCTACCTTGCAGCTGCGCAGCGCTGGCTGGAAGACAAGAAGATTGAGGAGACACCTGAGCTCACACGAGCTCTTCACGACATGATCGTCGACTCATCGAACGAAGCTACGCAATACGTGGTTGATGTCATCACTCACACGACAGCCGGTTACGAACTGCCGCCAAAGGAAATGGAAGAATGGCAGAATCAGCGTAATGCAGTGAATCGATATTTTGCTTCGCTCGGTTATACGAACATTAACGTCAACCAAAAGACCTTTTGCGAAGACGCATATGGTCGCGAACGAGTCTCGCGCGGGCCAAACGGAGAGAACCGGAACAAACTGACCACGGATGCCACAGCTCGTTTGCTAATGGAGATTGTTACCGGCAAAGTTGCACCTCCGGCGCGCACAAAGTTGATGATGGATTTGCTAAAGCGCGATTACACTGTGAAGACTGACGATAATGATAACCAGGCGCGAGGCTTCACCGGAATTGCCCTCCAGGGCGTGGAAGGCGCGCGTCTTTGGTCCAAAGCTGGATGGACAAGCACGACTCGTCACGACGCGGTCTACGTTGAGATGCCTGATGGTTCAAAGTTTGTGCTCGTCACGTTTACTACAGAACACGCAAACGATAGGGAAATTATTCCAACTGTTGCCCGGGTCGTCATCGATGGATTGAAGAACATGAAATGAACGTTTCGACTACGTAAGATGGCTCAGGACCTCTCAAGCAAGCATCATCTTATTGGCAGATTGTTCACGTGGCCTCGAAGCGAGGCTGAGTGGCAAGTTTTTAAGCTCAGCGCTGATCAAGTCTCATTCTATCGGCAGAACGGCTATTTGGCCGGCATCAGGCTTCTCAACGACGAACAAGTCGCAGCGCTATGCACCGAAGTCGATGAACTAACAAACGCAAATCACCCTGGTCGTCAACTTTTCTACGAGTACAACTCAAACGAGTCTACAGATCCAAACACAGTTCTCTTTCATGCGCTCGGTGCGTGGCGCGTGACGCCTGGTCTGCATGATGTGTTATGGAATCCGGCGTTTGTAATGACTGCGTCGCAGTTGCTCGGAGGACCGGTGAGATTCTGGCACGACCAGATCTTTTACAAGCCGGCACGGCATGGTGGGGTTGTCGCGTGGCACCAGGACTATTCTTATTGGACAAGAACCAGGCCAATGGCTCATCTGTCATGTTGGATTGGCCTCGACGATTCGACGATCGAAAACGGTTGCGTTCACTATGTTCCTCGAAGCCATCAATGGGAACTTCTGCCCATAACCGGTTTGGCTAACGACATGAATTCAATTCAAACCGTACTTAGTGAAAAGCAGCAAAATGAATTTCAACCTGTGCCGATCGAACTTAAAAAGGGCGAAGCCTCTTTCCATCACCCGTTAATGGTTCATGGGTCGTTTGCAAACATGACTGAAAGGCCGAGGCGGGCAATAGTAATCAATGCGTTTGCCGACGGTGTCCTTTCCGACTCCAACGAACCGCCTCTTGCCGGCGTACCCGCAATACCCAGCGGCAAAAGAATGCAGGGGCAGTTCTTTCCTTTATTATTCGACCCCGTCAGCTGATGGTTGCGACATCTCAGTTCGCTCGAACAAGTGCCGCAGTGGGTGGTTTGATCTGGATTGCTGCGCTTCTGATTCGAACCGGTGATTCGCCGGAGACGGATCTCATACAGAAGATCTTTTTGTTGGCAGCCTTCGTAATAGTGCCGCTCGCGCTGTCACTCATCTCTCCGAACGAAGATCGCATTGCTATACGCATCGCCGCCTGGGCCCAGCCGATCAGTGCGACCCTTTGTTTTGTTTCGTTCTTAATCCCCCAGGGAATCGTCGCCGGAATCCTCGCATTCTTTTGGCTGGCTTTGACAGTGGTGATTGCATTCGCAGGAATTCTGCGACTCGCCTTCTCAACTCCACGACTGACTAACGAACAATCGATCAATGTGGGTATGGTGTACCTACCGATTGGTGGCGCGTGGTTTCTCGCATCGCGGCTTGGAATTCAGCCACTCGGTTTCGGCGACACGATTGTCTTGCTGACGGCCGTCCATTTTCATTTTGCTGGATTTGCAGCGCCAGTTCTTACTGGATTGGCAGGACGTGCCGTTTTAAATCGAACTGCAGCTTCGCGAGCAGTGACGATTGCGGCTTTAGCAACGGTTATAGGAACACCTATTGTTGCTGCCGGGATCACCTTGTCGCCAACTGTGGCTTTAGTTGGCGCGCTTGTTGTGACGCTTGGTTTGACTCTACTGGGAGTGGTTGTAATCAGCTTTGTCAGCCCATTGATTAATTCACCAATCGCCCGAGTCTTTCTGCTGGCCGGCTCATTGTCGTGTTGTGCGGCAATGGTGCTTGCATGCTTATACGCCTACAGCATTGTCAGCCACACCCTCATCATCGACATTCCACACATGGCAATGACTCATGGTCTTCTCAACTCGCTTGGCTTTGCTTTATGCAGTTTGCTGGCGTGGTCCTTCGAGAAGAACGGAAGCTAAGAAACGTTAAGTCCGCTGTCCCGGCACTGGGAACCTTTTCCTGCTCTCGTTGTCTAACTCCTCAATTCGATAAGACGAGGAGGAGCAATGGACACCACTCACCCCAACACAACGACAGCACCATCGATCAACGTCACGCCTTTGATTGATGTCCTACTAGTTCTACTGATCATCTTCATGGTAGCCGCTCCTTTGAGGCCTCATCGTTTTACAGCGAAACTTCCGTCGCCTCCAGATGACCGCGTGTTACCTCCCGATATAAGGACTCTGGTGGTATCAATTGATATTGACCGAAGCTTGAAGCTGAACGGCCTTACAGATATGGGAACCGTTGATGACATGTCGAAGTTGAACCAGAAACTTGTCTCGTTGTTCGAGGAGAGACTGAAAAATCACGTCTATCGCGACAGCATGGCAACACGTTCCGACCTTCCTGACAAAGAGCGGATTGAAAAGACAGTTTTTATAAAGGCGCCACGTTCTCTTTCTTATGGCGAAATTGCTCGCGTAATCGATGGACTCAAAGGAAGCGGAGCCGAACCGATCGGCTTGCAACTGGATTCGCTGCAGTGAGTGGAACCCTAAGTGTTGCGCACGAGAGCATTTGTTTACGCCGAAGGCGTTGGCTAATTCCAGCCCAGGATTGGCACAACCCTGGGATTCAGTTCATACAATCATGGCGCAACTCTGAAGGAGTTGCGCTGCTGCCATCGTGATTCGTTGGCGATGACACAGTCCCGCTCCCGCTAGCAACCCCGATCAATCGGGGTTGCGTCAAGATTAACTCGGAGATCGAGATCCCAGGGTTGTAACAACCCTGGGCTGGAATTGGCCAACGCCTTCAGCGTAAACCATGTCGCACAAAAGTTTTCGCCAGCGGCTTTGTGACGCCGCACCAACATTAGCTTATTAACGTCGTCAAATTCGTAACTCCAATCGGCCATTGATCTGCTAAGCTTTCAAGTTAGCAGTGCTTCCCAAACCGACCGAAGCTAGATCAGAGTCGGTTACCATCTTGAGCTCTTTGGGAAAGGGTCGATTCGAATGAGTGGTCGTAATTTAGCTCGTGCCTTACCTGTCTGCGCAACTGTTTGCCTCATCTTGTCCGCATCTCTCTTTGGACAGGAGCCGACAGGCGGCGGGAGTTTGATAAAAGACATTACAGGTGGGGCAGCTCTTATCTTTCGCGCTCCAAAGGATCCTGTGGTTCACATTGCCAGCGCGGTTCAGAATGCGGGTGGTGGAAAGACAAAGGACAAGAAACAACCGCCACCAAAACCGGTTGATCGAAAGCAGGATCCAATAATCGCTCGCGCCAACGCTGCCCGCAGTGCACCGAAACCGCGTTATGCAGAGGCGGAAGAACAGTACCGATTAGCGGCGCAGGTTGCACCTGACGATGCGCGTGCCTTTGCAGGCCTGGGAAATGTGTTTGTCGATCAAGGACGCTTTGCCGACGCCGCAGATGCTTACAAGCAAGCGCTCAAAGTGAAGCCGGACTACAACGCTGCGCTTCTGCCGTTGGCATTTTCCCTGGCCCGCCTGGAACGCTATCAGGAATCTATTGAGATCTACCAGGAGGCGCTAAAGGCCGAGCCATCCAATCCCGAAATCCTCAACAACTTAAGCTTCTCATACAATCACACGAATCGTTATCAGGAAGCTGTCGATGCTGGTCTCACCGCAATCAAGTTGCTCGGAGATACAGGCCAGGCGTATAGACAGGGATTTCAGGAACGAAGTGAAACTCTTTCGTATGCCTACAAGAATCTAGGCAACGCTTACAACGGAATGACCCGCTACGAGGATGCAGCCAATGCTTTGAAACGTGCGGCTGAAATCGAACCGACGAATGCATCTGCTCACTTTAATTTGGGACTCACACTCTACAACGCTGGAAGATATACAGAAGCAATAGAAGCGTACCGGCAGGTTATCAAGCTTCGTCCAACACTGGCCCAGGCCCACTACAATCTTGGTATTACCTACTTCGCCGTCAGTGATCGGAAACAAGCGATGGATGAGTACGAACTGTTGAAAACAATGAATCCCGCCATGGCCCAGGAACTTTTTAAGTTGCTCAAGCAATAGTCACAATTCCTTCGACATATTGATGAAGTGGCAGGGCAGTTTGGTTTCGACGTCCTCGGGGAATGGAGACGTTCCGGTTTCGACATAGCCGTGCTTTTTATAGAAACCAGGCAGCTCCTCGCGAAGATTCACGATGAGCATATCAATGAAGCGATCGCCTCTTGCACGACAACGTTCTTCCGCAGCCATCATTAGTAAGGACCCCAGGCCAGATTGTTGTCGTGACGGCTCAACGGAAAGTAGGCCGAGGTATGTCCTGTCGCCGCGGGGTTCGATGTAAACGCAGCCTGCCATGACACCCTGGCTCTCGGCGATTACAAACTCTCCCTTTTCAAGTAACTCAAGAACGCTTTTGAGGTCTATTCGGTCCCCCTCCACGAAAAAGTTCTCCGCGCCTTTGAACGCCAGGTTGATAAGCGCTGTTATCTTCTCTGCATCACCGCTGTTGGCGAGCCGTGTGCGAATCTCGGACGGATTCATCTTTTTCTAGACTTTGCTGATCTCAACTGTTTGACGCTCCGCGCAGCGAGCAGTTGGGTAACGTCACTGGGGTGTAGGGAGACATCCTGGGTTTGTGTCCGCCAACGGTAAGTCCTGGGAACGTGGCATTGAAAGTGGATGAATTGTAACTGGTGCGGCCGCCGCAATCTACTCGGTCGTGGCGTGGCTTCGAATGAGGCTGCTAATTGCTCCTACGAGCTCGACTGGTTCGACTGGCTTCCGAACGTGAACATCGAAGCCGGCAGTCAGGGCTCGTTTTCTATCTTTCTCGTTAGCGTGTGCGGTCAGGGCTATTGCGATCAGCTTGTGGGAGCCTTCTCCTGGAAGAGCTCGGATTCGTGAGATTAAGCTGTAGCCATCTTCGTGAGGCATTTCAATATCAGAAATTAAGACTTCCGGAGGATTGGAGTTTACTGCAGCAAATGCTTCGGCAGCCGAGCGGGCAGTAGTGACTTGTGCGTCGCAGTGAGTTAAGACCGTCTTCATTAAGTCGAGAGAGTCAGCTTCATCATCCACGATAAGGACGCGCAGGCCAGCGAGCGAAGGTGGGCACTCGAAGCCAAGTTCGTAGCCGTCTTGAGGTTCGCTTCTGATGTTATCGGCTATTGCCGCAACCGAAATTCCAATTTGAATCGGGAGTCTTACGCTAAAGCACGCTCCTTTTCCGGCGCCTTCGCTTGCAGCCCTGACGGTACCACCATGCAGTTCAGCAAGGTGTCGAACTATCGCGAGACCGAGACCGAGCCCACCGTGCGCTCTGGCGACGGTTGCGTCTGCCTGTCGAAAACGCTCAAAGACAAATGGCAGAAATTCAGGACTGATACCCTGACCGGTATCTGTCACTTTGTATTCGATGTATGCAGGTTCACGCTTCACCTCGAGATCTACGCTGCCACCACTTGGTGTGAACTTGATTGCATTTGACAGCAGGTTCCAGATGATTTGTTGGATACGATCTGGGTCTCCAGGAATCGTTCCTATCGTCGGATCCAGATCAGTATGAAGTTTAATGTCTTTAGCCTCAGCGGCTGGTTTGACAGCATCCAGGGCCAACTCGACGATCACTAATGGTTCCACTGGACAGATATTGAGTCGAAGCTTGCCAGATATTATTCGAGAGACGTCCAGCAGATCGTCGATGAGTTGTGCCTGGGACCTGGCGTTTCGTTCAATCACTTCGATTGCATGTTTGGAAGTCTTCTCGTCTATGCGACCTGACGACAACATTCGCGCCCAACCCAGAATGGCGTTCAATGGAGTTCGTAGTTCGTGGGAAACTGTAGCGAGGAACTGATCCTTTAATTGATTGGCTTCTTCGGCTTGTGCGCGCGCATCTATTTCAGCATTGTAGAGACGGACACGTTCAATCGAGACAGCGATTCGATCTCCAACCAAACTCAGAAAACGAAGGTCATCTTCGGTTATTGCGTGAATCGCCCGGCTTCCAATACAGAGCACACCCAACAATCGCTTATCTACCAGAAGCGGCACTCCAGAAAGAGCTTGCGTGCCTTCCTTTTTTATGATGTCGGTAAAGGGACTGGGTGGCAAATCACCCTCAATTGTCTGTGCTTTGCGCTCGCGTGCAATGAGCCCGGAAAAACCAGTACCGGCCGGAACTCGCACACCACTAACATCGATCGTTGTTCCGTCAGTTGCCCGAACGATCAGGTCACCATTCGGCTCGGCCAGCAGAATCCCCGCGGAGTCCGCACCGATTATGTTGCGAATGGTTCTGACGCTGCTGGTGAGCAAATCATCGAGAGACATTTGAGTCAGAGCCTCATCAGTCACCATTTGCAAATGACGTAAGCGGCGGCTCGCGGACTCTGCGGCACTTCGAGCAGCAGATTCTCCAGCGAGTAGTTGAGCTCTTTGTTCGAGTTGGAGTTGAAGTTCCGCCTCTCGCTTAACTCGTTCCGTTACGTCGTCAATAACTGTGACTGTGCCAATCACGACGCCTCGTTCAACCAGTGGTGAAATCCGAACGCTTTGGTACATCGGCTCGGTTTCGTCAGCACCGGTGGCAGTCATCTCCAGAAGGAAGCGATGAAATTTCTGTGACAGGACACCACTCTGTCCTTCGAGTGCGCGTATGTAGTAGTTGTCGAGTTTGCGTTCGGCGAGTTGAGGAAAGGTTTCGAGTAGACTATGACCTATCATCGTCTCGGCCTTCTTTCCAGTACGGGTTTCCATCCAGCGATTCCACCCACGAATTCGCAACTCGGCGTCGGTGGTTATGATTCCCTGGGCGCCATGATCATTCATCCAACGAAGCATCGCCTCGTTAATTTGATCTGACGTATTCTTCATGTCGACTTTTGCGGTCACACAGTATCCGGATCCACTTATAGGTTTAAGGGGTTAGATGAAGCTGTGTCGGGGAGCCTCAACGAATTAAGCTCGTCCGTCCTCTTCCATCCAATGATCGATTTCGTTTACGAGACGATCGAACGCCGTCATGTTTAGTACCAGAACAAGGTATCCGTTGACTTCGCTGTACCGGACCTGGAACTTCGTGAAGATAACCAAAGCATACCGAAGTTCGCCACGACCGGAATTTAGCCATTGGACCAGTTGATTCATGTTATCAAGCCGGAGTCGAGGAACTGAGAAACCGACTTTTACGTGAAGCACGTTGCCAAAAACACCGAGACACGCATTCAATAGGATGTTTCCCACTTCGGTCAGTACTTCACGAGCAGACTCATCGAGCCTGTGTGAGCCATTAGAATTGTCAGTGAGTAGTTCGGTTAGTTCTACAGCGCCCTCGGAGTTGAGCAAGAGAAGCGCGTCGCCTGCGACTGGTCCCTCGAAGACTTGGTGAATCCAGGCAATTTCGCCGGGAAGAAATCTGGAAAGTTCAGCATCCAATTCGCTGGTCAAACGCAGCGCAACGGTTGGCGGCTCGAGCAGTACACGATGACCAGTGAGATCTGATAAAGCTGCGCCGGTTCTCGCGAAGGCGATATTGATGAGCTCGGTAAGGGCGTCAGTTTGATGTTCCGTCAATACCATTTTGTTGACTCCACTCACCGAGGATTCCCGCTACGGTCTCGAGAACAATGCCGGCCGCGAATGGCTTGTTGACAAAGCCCAAAGCGCCGCCTTCTATTGCCATTTCTTTAGTCGAGTTTTGAATGTCAGCGGTCACGATAACTACTCGAGCATTAGCATCCATCTCCCGGAGTTTTGCCAGAACGTCCAAACCATACATACCCTTCATCAGCATATCGAGTAATACGAGATCCGGCCGTTCGAGATGATAGGTTTCCAGTGCACTCATTCCATCTTCGGCTTCAACGACTGCATAGCCATCAGATTCCAGCACACGCTTGAGCGATCGACGCGACATCGCAGAGTCGTCTACGACTAGAATCTTAAAATTCATACAACCTCCCAAATTGCCTGAGCCATCGCGTCTAACGGGACGGACTTGTCACTTAATCCGGCCTCCACGATTGTCCTCGGCATCCCATAAACTACGCAGGAGTCTTCACTCTCCGTATAAATCAGGCCTCCGCGTGCTTTGATCCATGACGCTCCCTCTTTACCGTCCGTTCCCATTCCCGTCATTACAACTCCAAGAACTCGTGATCCGTATGTTTCGGCAGCAGATCGGAAAAGCACATCAACCGACGGACGATGCTGGGTTTCAAACGGTCGCGCATCAAGGTGTGCCACGACTTTCCCCTCGTGGCTACGATTGAAAGTGAGATGCCTACCCGCCGGTGCAAGTAGGGCTACTCCTGGCTCCAATACATCTCCGTCGTTCGCTTCGCAAAACTCCAGGTGGGAGGATTCATTCAACTTTTTCGCGTACATTTCAGTGTAGCCCACTGGCATGTGCATGACTATGGCAAGTGGAACGTTAAAGTTTGCCGGAAGTTGAGGAATCAGGTAACGAAGAGCTTGTGGCCCTCCTGTAGAAATTCCCAATACGACAATATCAACGACTTCTTTCCGGGGTTTGGTTACTGTTAGCTTCGCGGGCTTTGGCGCTTCAATAACCGGGAGTCGCTTCGAGGGAATATCCGCCGCTGCCTTCACCTTCGCGATCAGCTCCTCTGAAATCTCGAGAATCTTCTCCGTCGCCAGTGCCGTGGGCTTTTGCACAAAATCAATTGCGCCGACCTCGAGTGCGGTTAGCGCCATCTCAGCAGTTTCGCTGGCGATGCTCATGATAATCACAGGCACGTGACGCCGCTTCATCTGTTCACGCACGAACTGCACCCCATCCATCTCGGGCATTATTAGATCACACGTAACAACATCTGGATTTAGTGCTTCAACTTTTTCGAGCGCGTCTTTACCGTCCCGCGCCGTGCCCACGACTTCGAGGAACGGACTGCGAGAAAGTATCTGCGTTACGACCTTCCGGACATATGCAGAATCATCAATTACCAAAACTCGTTTGACTTGACTCATTTTTCAAACTTCGCGCTTCACAGTTTGATCCGTTAAATCGATAGCGATTCTCGATTCGCCGATCGCTGATACACAAAAGCCTCGCCAATGTTTAGTAGTTCGAAATCGTTGCTAATTTTTAGCAGCGATTCAGAAACGCCTACGAAGAGGTAGGCTGGACTCTGAATGTAATCAGCGAATGTGTGCACTACTCGTCGAATCATCTCATTGGAAAAGTAGATAAAAACGTTACGGCAAAAAATAAATGGAACAGTGGCATACATCGAAACCTGCGATCCGTTCACGAGGTTTGCAGCGTCCCACTTCACTCGTGACTGAAGTTCCGGATCGATCCGCCATCCTTCGCTTTCCTGCTTGAAGTATTTATTTCGCATTGCCAGCGGAAGATTGCGAAGGGCCCGTTCTCGAAATAATCCGCACTTCGCTTTTTTGAGACCGGCTTCACTTCCGTCTGTTCCCTGGATCTCAATTGGAATCTTTCTGAACCAACCGGCCTCGGATAGTGCCATCGCGATTGTCAACGGCTCTTCTCCAGTTGCACAGGCTGCGCTCCAGATACGTAACGGTTCTCCTCGGTGTCGTTCGACCCACTGCGGTACGAGGATATCAACGAGCGCGCGTATTTGATCCATCTCGCGCCAGAAGAACGTTTCCTGTACCGCGACGACATCGAGGACGCGTCGCCATTCATCGCCAGCTGTTTCGTCGTACTTCAGCAAGTAGTAATAATCCAGAAATGATTGAAACCCGCGTTCTATGACCAGTGGTGTTAACTTATCGAGAAGCAGATGGCCCTTTTCATCGTTGAAGAGCATTCCGGTTCGCTCATGCACCAGGTCACGCAAGATAGTTTCTGTACAGTTGGGGGCTACAAGATCCATTACGCTTGTTCTTCAGTTACTTTTAGTCGGACTTCTTCTAAGGCCTCGCCGGCGACGCGAGCCACGTCCCTATCATCTGAGCGCACATAAGCACTAATCACGTGCACCGCTTTGTTTCCGCCGAGTTTGCCGAGTGCTTCCAATGCCGCAATCCGTACATGGTTCAAAGGATCGTTTTCAACTACCTCAACAAGTGCGTCAATCGCGCTCGAGTCATTCAAGCGGCCGAGAGACTTTGCCGCGAAGTAACGAACCCACGGATCATCGTCTTTGAGCGCCTCGATCAGATTGGGTGCTGTTCCGTCAAAATGGCTCATGGCTACTGCGGCAGCGGCTCTCACTACTGGTGTGTCTGTCCTGAGTTTTTGCGCAAGCACATCCGTGACGCGGTCGTCTTCGAGATAGGCCAAGTGCTCAACCGCGGCCCTGCGAACGCGTTCGTTCTCGTCGTCACAACACTGGAGCAGCAGTTCCGCACAGTCGGCGTAACCAAAGTAACCTGCGATCTTTGCCGCTGATTCGCGAACAAGCGGATCATCGTGTTGCAGGAGAGGTTTGATCCGCTCCGGCATTTTCGCCGAGCCGATTGAGTTCAACGCTCCCACCACCGCCTGACGAGCGGCACTATCTGTATCGCCAATCATTCTCAATAAAGGATCGAGGGCGCTCTCATCACCGATTCTGGCCAGTGCCTTCGCCGCTTCAATTCTCATTGAAGAGTCCTTCTCAAGAACCTTTGTCAAAGCAGCGGTGGCCTGGCGGTAACCAAGTCTTCCCAGAACAGTGATGGCG
>DATEXA010000203.1:0-4313 GCA_035257465.1 Pyrinomonadaceae bacterium
CATCGCGATCGTCGCCGGCAGCAGTGTCTTCAGCA
This sequence comes from Pyrinomonadaceae bacterium, assembly GCA_035257465.1. Taxonomy (GTDB): domain Bacteria; phylum Acidobacteriota; class Blastocatellia; order Pyrinomonadales; family Pyrinomonadaceae; genus PSRF01. The sequence continues at coordinate 36 of DATEXA010000203.1, forward strand.
TCCGCGTATAGCTTCCGGTCCTCTGGAGTCTGCTCGTCCTGATAATACTTGTAATGCCACGCCATGCCCGCGCTGATCTGTTCAAGACACACGTCCTGCGAACCCAACATTACCTTCCCTAGAATCCGTCCATATCTGTCATGCTTGGACCATTCAATCGTGACAACCTTATTGAAGACCGCCTGCGAAAGGTTCTGTCCGCTTCTGGTGCCGAAAGCCTGGCCGTTTTCCGGTGCATTGATGCCAACAAGGCGGATTCGATGGTTTGCATTAGCGGCGTCCAGCACAGTGATCGTATCGCCGTCTTGAACGCCCACAACTCGACCCTCGAAGATAATAGGGGTTGCGATGTTTCTGGTGTGACGGCGGTAGGGTAAGGAAAGGCCAGAAGTCGTAGGTACTGACGAACAAGCGACCGACAAAATGCATGCGATCAGAATGGGGAGAGAAAGAGTTCGACCGCGGTTGATCACGACTTCTACTCCTTCTAGTGAATAGCTCGTTGGTACGTACGGACAACCTGTGGCCCGAGTTCCTCAAATGTTTGAGATCGTCTGCCGATGCTTAGGAAGGCGATTCGCGGTCGTTGGACAAACAAAACCAAAAGGCAGTTAAAGCCGACCCTTTAATTCCTCACCCACGTTGAAATACTTGGAGTCTATTCTATTGAAGGCCCGGGAGTCCTCAATTCGTTCTCAAGGTTCCATCTTTGAGAATTTCTTGATATTGGCTTTGCATTGGTGATATAAGCCGCTTGCTCCTAACCTTCAACTCCCAGCTCGCCCAGAAGGAAAACCTCCCAATGGCCTCCCAACTCATTCTTACGCTGCCTGACAAACCTTTTCGTTGTGAAAGTTGCAGCCGGAAATTTACTTATGAACCACATCTCACCGCCGACGGCTACTGGCTTTGTGATGTCTGTGGGAAGGAAGTGGTTGAACAACCAGACATTCGGTTTTCAGCTCAATCTCTGCAACCGCATCATGATGGAGTCGGCCCTCGTTTTGTAAAACTGAAGCTCTGCTTGCTTGGCCAGTTCTACTTGCTTGACCAGATCTGCCAGTGATGGCCCCAGCAACGAATCAAAGTCCTATGGGGCCTGTCACAATCACAAACTGACGCGACGTGATCAGAGAGACAATTTTCAGATAGTCGGATGTTTGACCGCCGGGGCTGTCCCTTGTCGGCAAAGTGACAGCGCGACAAGGGGAAGAGAACAGCGCCTAACATCACGAACTTGAACAACTACGTGAGGCGTTGAAGACACCCAACGCTCTATTGTGAGGCGTTGAAGACACCCAACGCTCTATTAAAGAACCTCGCCAACGCTGAAGCCTGTTTACAGAAGCGCGATCTCCAGCTCACTGCGGTTCACCTAAAGGTTGCCAAGTGGAACGTGGGCCAGGTGAAGAAAGCAATAGCGGCAGTGGGCCAAGCTAAAACTCAAAAGGCCAGCCGGAGCTAGCCTCTCAGTTCCTCACCCCGGTAAAGCCTTTCGGGTTCGGGCGCATTCTGGATCAAGAGCGTTAAGTCCTTAAGGGTTTCTTAAATTATTATTTGGTCTTTCTTAACAGAAAAGATTGGGGACTATGAATCCAAGCCCATTGCCTGGTTAGAAGGACTCTCAGCGCAGAACACAGCAACAAAATAAAGCTTACCAATTCATTGCATATACAATTACAGCCAGCACTACACCGATGATTGCGGCGGCTAGTTGAGCAGTGCGGAAGGGTGTTAGTTTCAATCATTCACCTTCTTTTCATCGATTGTACTAGACGACAATAGCAGTAATGCTCGCCAGTGTCCTGTATGCTTCCATTGAAGTCCGTCAGGAACATTCTCAAACTTTTATTAGGACGTCATTAAGGCGGGAAACCGTCCCCAGCTTCCCGCCTCGTAGTCGGGTTAATAACAAGCTAGGTCACAAGGTCTCCTTCAACCCCTGACCTAATCGCCGCTCAGTTGTTTAGGTTATGCCTCAAGCTGTGGCAGGACAATAGAAGCTTTCTACCAATTTAGCTGGCAGCTTGGTGCTACTCGGAGGAACGCCATTAGGGAGGCGTATCGAGTCACGGAAAAATCATCAAATTTGCAGTTGGTCGAACTGCCACCGATGCCGATTAACAGTGATGAGCTTTACTAGAACGCTCTCTGAATCGAGAATTCGGTCCTAGTGCGGCATGAATCTGTGCGAGGCTCTACCGATATGAATATGCGGTCCAGTGGCAACGCCCGGCTCTGCATTGCGGAACACCAGGAAAGGTATCTTTTCATTTCGTAAGAATTCTACAAGGGCTATACCTTCCGGACTATCTGGATGCAATCCGACATCCATTCCTTGTCGATGGTCCAGTCCCCACCGAGTATGCAATCTTGACTGGCCGAAAGCCGTTGTTGGTAAGGACCGTCCAAAATTGGTCAGGAAAAAGTTCTCGACTTTGGTTGCGTCCGCTATAGACCAATTGAGGGAATCTGGTGCAGCTGACGATTGAGGAGCGGGATGTTTTTGAGAGGGCCGTTCAACTCGTGCGACGCGTTTCTGATCGAGCAATGTCGTGACGTTACCACGCTTATACCAAATACCTTCACTGGTTTCTCTTAGCTCTTCAACTTCCAGCCGTCCGCCATCAACAAGATAAATCCAGGCAACAGGCTCATCGGCTTTCTTACTAGGTGCGTTAGAACGATCGTCGGACGCAAGTTTGGACGCATCATTGGTCCCATTTTTCTCTTTTTTGGCGAGCTCCGGAGCGACTTGAGCAGAAGCCAAGGACGTCGAACTGAGGCACAGAAGCGCCGCGAAGAGTGAAAAAGTTATTGCTCTCACATAAAACCTCGCAACCAAAGAGGCCACATAATAAAACTATTCTCATTCGCTAACAAATGGGAGGTCTACAGTCAATGTCTTTAGCAGAACTTCGTGTGTTTGCGGTCGCTGCATTTGAAGGCGGCCGAAAACAGCAGTAAAACGGAGAAACAAATACTCAGTAACATGCACTACGTTTTAGTCCTCCACGCCTTACGATCAATCTCGTCTTGTAAGTAGCTGCGAGCTTACTGTAGTAAGGGTAGTAAGTCTCTGCATCGAATGATTTCATTCTGCGAAGATCCCAGGAGACCTAAAATACTTTGTTTCTTTGACCTGCAGGCACGACAAGCATTCCACTCAAACGATTTGCGAGGGATGAGTTCAACTTGCGCAGAAGCTGTTCTTCTTTTTCAACTGAATGTTTGTCCCCGATTTCCAGATACGACAGCCCAAGCCCGTAGTGCGCTGAGACGAAGTTGGGCTCAAGCTGAACGGCAGTTTCAAACACCTTCACAGCCTGGCGATAAGAACCCACGCCGTAATAAGCGCGACCCAAGGCGTAATTGATTTCCGCCTCTCCAGGCCCAGCGGAAGAATTTGTTATGCCCTCCAGAAGGTTCGCTCTGACACCGTTTAAGGCTTGCTTCAAGGGTTCGATCGCCGAGACGTAATCAGACAATGCCAGATAAGCACTACCGAGTCTGAAATAAGATGCGTCATCAACAAACGCACGGTTTAACTTAATAGCTTGTTTGAAAGCTGTGATGGCTCGCTGATGCGCGCCGAGCGCTGAATACGCGAGCCCAAGCTTTGTCTGTGCAATCGCATCCTGCGGGTTAAGTTTTATAGCCTGCGTGAGTGCTTCCACTGCGTCTTCGTATTTTCCGGATGCGAGGCTGGTAATCCCTTTGTTGAAATAGCCGGCAAACGATTTCGTGTCGGTTACGGCTGAATTGTTATTCGAGACTGAAGGCCCTACTAGGGGAGTTCCGGTAGTTTCACTAAGTGGTAAAGAAGCTACGGCTGCACTGGTTTTTGGTGGAGTTGTTTTTTCCACTCGGGAGTCAATGGTGGTCGAAGAGGGAGGGGGAATCGAAGTCAGTTCGGCTCGTTGTGCAAAATTGTAAGTAAGAACACCGTACGCCATAGTAGGGTGATCTGAAAAAGCCGACATTAAAAAACGAGCTTTGCTTGCAGCTGAAGTCGCTGCGTCGAACAGCAACTGATCACCCGAAGCGGGTTGTGCTCTGATTACCTCTCCGTTCTGATTGATAATTAGCAGCACTTCAACCGGGCCGACGGCTCTCGCCAGCGCTGCATTCGTGGGATACTGCGGTTGCGGAAGTTCGATCGCTGCCTTCCTGAGGACCTCTTCAGAAACCCGTAACACTGGAAGCTTGACATCTTCTTTGCTTGCGTTCGCTTCAACGCTGGCGGCAGGAGCTGGCACAGATTTGTTCACCGGATTA
>DATEXA010000204.1:0-6726 GCA_035257465.1 Pyrinomonadaceae bacterium
TTCTTTGAACTCACACCGCTGATAAGAATCGTTGAGGCCATATCTTTTGACTCGGTGGATCCTGCCTTCTCGGGAGAAATGTTCATGGTGGTGACATTTGAAGAGAGAGAGGGAGCGACCGAGGTTACCATCGAGTTTGAGAATATACCGTATGGCATACGACCCGAGGATAATCAGGCTGGGACTCAATCGGCACTTGAGAAGCTAGCTCGCTATGTCGAGTAGTGGGACACACTGTATTATCAATCAATCTATGACCGAACTCACACTGACCACAATTTTCGAAGAGGCTGAAGAAGGCGGTTTTATTGGCTACGTTGCTGAACTTCCCGGAGCCAATACTCAGGGCGATACTCTCGAAGAAGTGCGCGAAAACCTAAAGGAAGCAATCCAGTTAATAACTGGACGCTAATCGAGAAGAATTCGAAAGGAATTTCTCAAGCAGCGCGAAGGTTACTCGCGAACGTCTTATCCACAAAGATTAGCGCTTCAATTCGGTCACAGCGCCGCTCAATGTGAAGCGGCCTTCAACAAAATCAGTCGTTGATGCGTCGGCCGTGCCCGTGAAGCCGGGTTGCTTTCCGCCGATTGTCACTTTGAACTCACCGGGCTCAACCACTGTGCGGCCGTCGTCGGTGATCACTGCGAGTTGATGCCGATCGATTGTGAAACTCACAACGCGACGTTCACCGGGTTTCAGATGGACTCGCTCAACTCCGGCGAGAGAACGAATTGGTACGCGGACAGATGCTTCGAGATCTGTGACGTACAGTTGAACCACTTCGTCACCTTCCCTGCCTCCTACGTTCTCAACCGTGGCACTAACTGTTACTGGATCACTTGTTGACAAGCGCGGCGAAGAGACAGCGAAACCTGAGTACTTAAATCGCGTATAACTTAGCCCATGGCCAAACGGATATAGCGGTTGCCCTTTGAAGAATCGATAAGTTCTCCCGTCCATCGAGTACGTCTCAAAGGGCGGCAACTGATCAACTGACTTGTAGAACGTAACAGGAAGTCGACCCGCAGGGTTGTAGTCACCAAACAGTACATCCGCGATCGCAGCGCCGCCTTCTTCGCCTGGATACCACGCCTGTACGATTGCAGACACGTTCGCGTCGGCCCAGTTCACAGCGAGCGCGCTGCCTGACATCAATACAACCACGATCGGTTTGCCAGTTGCTGCGACTGCTTGCATCAGTGCTTCCTGACGCGCGGGGAGTTTCAGGTCAGTGCGATCGCCGCCAAGGAAGCCGGGCTCACGTATAGTCATCTCTTCTCCTTCGAGTTGAGACGAGATGCCGAGGACAAGCACTACCGCGTCTGCTTCCTTCGCAAGCTTCACAGCCTCTGCATAAGGTGAACCCGCATTCGTGACCGGAGGTTGCCAGACGAGCTTAGCCACCGCGCCGATCTGACTCTCGTAGTATTCCATCTTCACTTCGTAGCTCTTGCCCGCTTCTAACGTAACTTCACCAGTAACAGTTGTCGGAGCGTGCTGAGTCCAATCTTCTGCGATCAACTTTCCATCCAGATAGATCCGCACACCATCATCTGCAATTGCACCAAAGCGATACTTGCCACTAACTGTGGGAATGACTTTGCCGGTCCAACGCGCCGAAAAATTGTCAGCGGGCAATTCGGGTGCAGGGTTCGACATTCCCCAGTCGAAGTTCACCGATTCATCGACACGTTTTAAAGCAGGTGGTCCTTCCAGGTTCTTGTTGGCAAAGTACTCGGCATCAAGGCCCGGTTTGTCTCCTGATGTACGCAATGCAGAAGCGGGCACAGGCACGACTGAAATTTCTGTTAGCGTTGCACCCACGGTGTATGAAACCTTCGTACTCGCCGAAACGTGTTGACGAATGCCAGCGAGTGCGGTCGTAGCGCGCGATGGTTGTCCGTTGTAGTTACCCAGCAGCACTGGAACCTCGTCGGCGTTTGGACCAATTACTGCAATCGACTTCAGATCTTTGCGCAACGGCAACGTGTTGTTTTGGTTCTTTAGTAGAACGATAGACTCGCGTGCGGCTTCGAGTGCGAGTTGCCTGTGTTCGTTTGAATCGTTGGCGGAAAACGGGATCTTTGCGTAAGGCACCATTTCTGGCGGGTCAAACATCCCGAGTCGGAAGCGAGCTTCGAAGAGTCGCTTCACTGCGCGATCAATCTCGGCCTCCGAAATTAAGCCTTGCTTCACTGCGCTAACGAGTGACTTGTAAGTCTCGCCACACTCCAGATCAGTGCCTCGCTTCACAGCCAGGGCCGATGCCTCTTCAGCCGTTTTGACAAAGTGATGCCGCTGATAAATGTCGTCGATAGCGCCGCAATCGGAAACAACATAACCCTTAAAGCCCCACTCATCTCGCAGGATGTCGTTAAGTAAATGGGTGTTCGCGCAGCAAGGCTCACCGTTCGTACGGTTGTAAGCGCACATCACTGATGCAGCGCGCGCTTCTGTGAGCGTTGCGCGAAAGGCAGGCAAGTATGTCTCTCGCAGTTCGCGTTCGGCAGCCGCAGCGTCGAAGCGGTGACGTTCGGGTTCGGGGCCGGAGTGAACAGCGTAATGTTTGGGTGTTGAGACAACCTTTAAATACTTCGGATCGTTACCCTGGAGTCCTTTAACGAATTCGACTCCGAGTCGCGCAGTTAGGTACGGGTCTTCGCCGTAGGTTTCCTGTCCGCGACCCCAGCGCGGGTCGCGAAAGATGTTGATGTTGGGCGACCAGAAAGTCAGACCATAAAATCGATTGTGGTTCCCGAGTCGCTGCGCCTCGTGATACTTCGCGCGCGCTTCATCAGAAATCACTGTCGCGACGCGGCTCATGAGTCTTGTGTCAAAAGTTGCGCCGAGTCCGATCGCTTGCGGAAAGACTGTCGCGACGCCGGAATTAGCAACGCCGTGTAGTGCTTCGTTCCACCAGTCGTACTCAGGAATACCGAGACGCGTGATCGCGGGCGCGACGTTCATCATCTGCGAAACCTTCTCTTCGAGTGTCATGCGCGAGACGAGGTCGTCGACGCGGCGATCAATCGGAAGAGACGGATTCAGATACGGAGGCTGCTGTTGCGTTTCGGCTGGTGTGCCAAAGATGAGCAGAGTTAGAACGATGGCGATGACCGGGTAAACCGCGCGGGACGGCATAGTTTGTTCCTTCGTTGCCTGTGTTGTGAAAACTTTAGTGTGCCTTGTGAGGCAGCATTCTAACCTATAGGGAATCGTAGATGGTGTCTCCACAAAAGTCCTCAATCAGGCAGTCAAACGAAACGTCGACCGGTTCCCGGAAGACTTCATGTTCCAACTCACAATGGACGAAGCAAACGCAGTATTAGCGCCGCAACCAAGCGCTCGTTTAAGGTCACAAATTGTGACCTTGAAGAAAACACCTCGCGGAACGAACATCAAGTATCGGCCGTTTGCATTTACAGAACACGGCATACTCATGTTTTCGAGCGTCTTAAAATCTGAACGAGCTGTTCATGTGAACATTCAAATCATGCGCACGTTTGTAAGACTGCGCGAGATGCTGACTTCAAACGCTGAGCTTGGACGGCGGTTGGATGATCTTGAGCTTACTTACGACGAGAATTTTAGAGTTGTCTTCAAGGCGTTGGAGCAACTAATGGCGCCGCCCGCCGCGAAAAGAAAACCGATCGGATTTCGTACTAAGGCATCGAAAAAATGAAGACAATGCCTGCACGCTGTTGAGCACCGGAAAGCGCAATCAACCTGGATAAATCAGAAGGGAGATGTTCGGAAGACCGATCGCGAACTGGCCAAATGCTAAACACTTCTATTAAGCGCGACACACACTCACTCTCGTTTTACCGGCCCCAGCGCTTCATCCATAAAGCTGTTGAAATAAGTAACAAATACTTCCTGCGTGGGAACGTGACTACCTTCGTAGACGTCTATTCGTTTGGGTTCAGCTAACAGTTTGAATAATGGTTCACCCTGAGTCTTGAGTGGCGTGTCTTCGTCATAACGCCCGTGCGACATCAGCTTCTTTCCAGCAATGTGAGGAGCAAAGTTGATCGGATTCGCTTCTGGAAGTTTTTGCAAATCGTCTTTCACGACCCCGGCACCTTGGAGCAACACAGCACCATAACGGTCTTCCACGGCAGCTAATATCAATCCAATGCGTGCTCCCGCACTCGGCGCAAAAAGCCCAATGCGGCTCCGGTCTATCTCGCTTCTCGTAACAAGGTAATCCAGACCACTCCGCATATCTGTTACTCGATTGACAATCATCTCGCGATATTCAACCGTACGTGGATCCGGTGGCTCCCAGCCGGCTGGCCTGAGTCGTTCGATATAACCTTCGAGAACCACACCAAACACTGCCCGACCTGATTTGATTATTGGTCCGAGTCGATCCTCAATTGACGCCGATAAGGAACGCAGCCCATTTGCGACGTCGCCGCCGGGCACAATGTTTATTACCTGTAAAGGTCGCAGATAGTTTTTCGGTAAATACAAGTAAGCGATTGCGCGTTGATTGCCAGCACCATTGAACGTGATCTTTTCACGACGCCACTCATTAGTTTCTTTGACTTCAACAATCTGCGCATCCAACGGCGTGTTGTCGTAATGATAAGCTGCGGCCCACTTACGAAAGTCCGCGTCACTGGAAGCTGTGTAGACAGGGATCTCCTGATCGATTTCAATTCGCGCGGCGCCTTGATCGCCAGCGGTACCTGGAGCGTTAACGGCGCAGCGAAAACCGCGTTTGTTGGAACTATAGAACCCGGGAAACATTCCATACTGGGCAAAGGTATAGATAGGATCACCCCATCCGCCTCCCGTCGCGATGAACCCTTGTGACGAATCGTTCCTGGTCCACTCGGAAACATTGCCGGCCATGTTATAGACGCCGAATAGACTCATTCCAAACTGCATTGCGTTAGTTGGGGTTGTACCGTTGCTGTCAAAATTTGCTCGCTGTTCAACGGTATCACCAGGATAGAAGTATCCCCATGGCATATAGTTGGCGAGTGCTGACGACTGACCGTTGCGTGCCGCCTTTTCCCATTCGAAGATTGTCGGCAGCTGTTTTCCTCTGAACTCGGCATAAGCTGCTGCCTCGTACCAACTGATGTCTGTTACCGGATAATCAGCTTTGCCGTCAGGGAAATTCTGGTTTGTCCAACTACGTGGGCCCGGCAAACCAGTGCGGTCTTTAAACTCATTTGTGGCTTCTTCCCAGGAAAGGGTCTTGCCATCCTTTATGAAAGGGTATTTCCAATACTGCCTCTTTAAGTAACCACCTGCGTTAATGAATTCCTGATACTCGCGGTTACTTACTTCGTACTTATCGATAAAAAAATCAACAAGGTGCACGCGCGTATCGGTGGGTCGGGCCCAGGCGGCAAGGCGATAGTCACCACCAGGAACAAACACCATATTGTTTGGGATCTGATCCGGGCGAAACAATTTCTGTTCGATCCTAATGGGTGGCGGAAGCACAACCAGATTACCGCTGTGCAGGATTGTGCCGGAAATAGCTAACTCGGTTTTGTTGTAGCCGTCCTTTTCAATGTAGAGAATGTAGTCGCCACGCGCGACGCGCAGATCCTTTATGGGTGTCGTTCCCTGTAGAAGCCTGGGCTCTTTGTCTGCCAGGTCCGTCGTAAAGCGCTTCAGATAAACCTGTGCCCCAGCCGGATCAGTCGTCACTGAAATAACTTCGGAGATAGTGGGCATGAGACTGCTGACAGTTTGATCCTCGCCGATATACTTTTGTACAGGAACCGCAAGGTCATATGCCTCGAAGTACTTGCCTGCCTGGGTGAGTTCCTGGATGCGTGGGATTTGGTTTTTGGCCCAACGCGCGTTTGTCATACGCCATGCAAACCAGCCAGCCAGGCTCAGGATTGCGACTGCCGCAATAGCTATGACCCATGTCCTGCTGAAACTCTTTTCGCTCTCGCCTCTTGTTACAGCTGTCGCGGACGCGACCGTTGGTATCGCAGATCGTTTAATCGTAGCCGTTGATGTATTGGTGTCAGCTTGCTCGCCACCGGAAGTAGATTTGAAATCGTGCGCTTCTGAAGATGATGAACGTTCCAATCGGTGCTGAAAGTCCAGCTCATCCTTAAGGCTTCTGAGGTCAAGTAATAAGTCTTTGATGGTTTGGTAGCGTTCGTTCGCGTCTTTGCGCAAAGTCTTTGCGACAATTCTTTCGAGCTCGGTTGGTAATTCGTTCGAGTAGCGAGCGAGCGGTGGTGGTTCAGAAGTAAGAATTGCGGAAGCAGTTGCTGCCGTACTCTTTTGTGCGAACGGCTGATGGCCTGTGAGTAGTTCGTACAGGACTACGCCAAAACTGAAGATATCGCTGCGACCATCGAGTGCTTCTCCTCGCACTTGTTCCGGCGACATGTAAGGCAGAGTTCCAATAATCGCACCCTGAGTACTGATGAGTTGGACAGTTTCAGCTTCACTTTGCGTTGGTTCTCCAGACTGGAAAACTTTTGCCAGTCCGAAGTCCATCACCTTAACTCCGCCGCGAGGCGTAATCATGATGTTCGCCGGCTTGATATCGCGGTGAATGATGCCAAGGCTGTGTGCTTCAGCTAACGCGTCTGCCACCTGAATCGCAATGCTGAGTACAAGCGAAAGATCAATGGTCTTCTGTTTGACAAATGTATCAAGCGTCTCACCAGCTACGTATTGCATGCTGATAAACGTTTGCCCATCGCTTTCGCCAACTTCATAAATTGCGCAGATGT
>DATEXA010000205.1:0-2383 GCA_035257465.1 Pyrinomonadaceae bacterium
GAGACAGAACGAGGATTAACGACAATAGAATTGAGGACACGTGAACCAAAAGAAGCTGACGGTGTTGGCAAATGGTCGGGCCTGACATAAGACCTCCTGAAAAAGCGAGTAGGTTCGAGGTCATCAAAAATGAGGCCGCCATTATAAGACTTTTGGGCCAAAAAGCTGCTGCTTATTCATGCATGGTTTTCTCTGTGCTTCTCTGTGTTCACAGAGATCATTGGCTTACCACAACTTGATCCCCATCCTTTAGTCCGGCCGGTGGCGCAAGAACTACGCGGTCATCCTTCATAAGCCCTGACTCAACTTCGACTTGATCGCCTTCGATTGCTTTAACCACGACGCCTCTAGAGGACACTCTTTCTCCTTTAACTATAAATACTGTGCTGGAGTCGCCCTTCTTGAAGTCAGATCCTGTTGGGAACGCGGTAAGTGGCAACCAAAACGTTTCATCGCCAGCGTGCGGCAGATGAACATACACCGTCAGCCCCGGCATCAGGTTCCCCGGCCCCACAATCTCTGCAACGTAGCCAAATGTGTTGCTTATTGCGTCGGCGATAGGATCGCGCCTTCGGATTCGCGCCTTAGCAATTACACGACCCTGATCGTCTGTCGAGAGACCGAGCACCTGTCCACACTCAAGCAGATTTCCGGCGGTTTGGGGAACTCTGAACCTGAGCTCAATTCTTGACAGTTGTGCGACTTCAAACAGCTTGTCATTCTTCGCGACATTTGTTCCAGGGGCAATGTAACGGCGGGTAACAACTCCAGCCACAGGCGCGCGAACAGTGGTCTTTTGCATTTCAAGCTTTACGACTTCGAGCTTTGCCATAGCGCTTTCCGTAGCTAGTCGAGTCTTTTCCTGTTCCTGAACCGACTGTTCGAGTTTGTACTGCGCCCTTTCAACTTCTCCCTTACTGACAAGTCCCTGACTCGCGAGCAGCGATTCACGATCCAATTCGCTGCGGTTGAGTTTGACGAGTGCTTGTAATTGTTGCGCTTCAACTTTCAAGCGACTTATATCAAGTTCGCCTTGTCGAAGCTGGTTCCGTTGCTCCTCGTCGTTGAATTGAGCGAGGATCTCACCCTTTGCTACGCGAGAACCCTCTTCTCCAGTCACGTTGACAGCGTGTCCTTCAAGTTCGGCGAGTACGATGGCAGTGTCATCCGCCGAGACCGCTGCGGGAATTAAGAGATCTCCATTCGTGAGATGCGGATCGGGCTGAACGTCAAACACGTGTACAACTACGACAGGTGTTAGCGCCCTCGTCTTGCTGTTCTCAGGCACGCGGGTTTGGCTCTGTGCTGAACAACCTGCGAGCAGAAGAGTAACTAAAAGCAAGGGGAGCGGGATGCTTGTAGTGTCCTTTGTGCTTTGTACTTTGCAGTTTGAACTTTGTATTTTGTTCTCGGTCATTTTCACGCTCCTAATCACTAATTGACATTGCTCCTTGCAAAGCACGAAGCACAAAGCTCAAATCTCAAAGTCCCCCTTCATCATTCTCAAACAACGGGATGCTAATCTGCGCCTTGAGTAGTTCGCCTGCTAACCAATCCTCAAACAATAACGACTTAATCGTTTCGCGGAGTGAGTCATCAAGGGTGGCAGGATGTATTGCCTCAACTTTCAACAACTCCCAACCGGCATAAGTTTTGATTGGGCCAACCGTCCTGCCGGGTTGGGTTCCAAATACCGCAGCCTCCATCGTTGGTTCCATCTCAGTCCGTCGCACACGTCCCGAATAACCACTGGCGGGTCGAGTCAACAAATCAATCGAATGTTTCCGCGCCAGGCTATAGAAATCCGCATCGTCTTCAACAATTTGAGCGCGTAGCTCTTTAGCAACGTTTTCTTCCTTCACAACAATTCGTGAGATCGTTGCGGCATCAAACGAGAGACGTTGTTCAGCGAAGTACTTTTCAACGCTACCTGTCGTTAGAACGTCTCGAAGCTTTAGCCGAATGATTTCATCCTCGAGTAAAGTCTCCCATTCCGCGTGGGAGAGATAGTTTCTGGCTAACCAGCGCTCTGTTCTCTTCTCGTCGTAGAGCTCACGCTTTGTCCGAAAACTGTCAGCGGCCCGCTGGACCTCTTCATCAGTTACTTCAATGCTGGCCTCAAGCGCCGCCTGACGAATGAGCACGGCATCGATAGCATTCCTGATGAAGCGTGACTCATTGCTCCATTTCGCGAATCGCAGTAACTGCCGCAAGCGCACGCTCTCCGTGTTGATTTCAATTGCGATGAAGTCGTCCAAGCTTCGCATAACGATTCCGGCGACCATGAAATCCACCTCCACTTAATAGTGGCCAACGCCTGGAAAACGTCACGACTTCGGACTCTGTCAAACGCGAAAAGAGGCGGTGCTGGTCCAGTTTGGGG
>DATEXA010000206.1:0-2934 GCA_035257465.1 Pyrinomonadaceae bacterium
CCTCGCTTTGCGGTATGACTTGACGGTTCCACTCGCGCGCGTCGTTGCCGAGTATCGCGACAAGCTGCCGAAGTTTTTCAAGCGTTATCAAATTCAACCGGTGTGGCGAGCCGACCGTCCGGCGCGCGGCCGCTTTCGCGAGTTCTACCAGTGTGACCTTGATGTCTTAGGTTCGCGATCGATGTTAGTGGAAGCTGAGATTTGCGCGGCGGCAAGTGAGGTATTAAGAAGACTCGGCTTCAACGATTTCAACATAAGACTCAATCATCGAAAGGTGCTTACGGGGATCCTGGGTGTTGCAGGCGTCGCGCTTGAGCTGCACGATGCGGCCCTGGTCGCGCTTGATAAATTAGACAAGATCGGTCGTGATGGAGTTGAAAAAGAACTGCTCGCACGCGGCGTTGAGGCGAATGCCGCTAATCGTTTACTCAAGTTCTTTACTGAATTGACTGAGCTCGATCATGCGGCGGAAATTGCGGCAGGCGAAGATCCCGAAACGAAACAACAGGCACTAAACAAGGCTGTACTGGGTCGCATTGTTGAGTTTGTTGGCGACAATGAGATGGGTTCGCGAGGCGTCGACGAGTTGCAGGCCATTGTTGATTATGCGTGTGCGGCGGGAATCGGAAATCGGCTTCAGATCGATCCGAGCCTGGCTCGTGGGCTTAGTTACTACACCGGCGCGATTATGGAAATCAGCGTTAAAGATCTTGCGGGCAGTCTTGGTGGAGGCGGTCGTTACGACAATCTTGTTGGCATGTTCGCTGGTCACGACATTCCTGCGTGTGGTTTTTCACTCGGACTTGAGCGGATTCTTGTCGTAATGAGCGAGCGCGGAATGTTTCCTGAGAGTATCGGCACGGCAGGGGCCGACGTAATGGTCGCGGTTTGGAGCGAAGAGTCACAGGCTGATTCGTTGAAGCTTGCGCAAGCACTGCGAGCCGCGGGTTTAAGAGTTGATTTGTATCCGGAGGCTGATAAGCTCGGTAAGCAGTTTAAATATGCATCTTCACGAGCGGTGTCTTTTGTCGCGGTTATAGGCGATGAGGAGCGAGCGCGTGGGGAAGTTGCAATCAAGGACCTGCGTTCAGGCGAGCAACAAAGCATTAGACGCGCGAGCGTTGCCGCGGAGCTTAGGCGGAAACTGGTACTACCATGAATGAAGCACTGGCAGAAGAATATCTTGCGGACGCGATTGCCTCTTTTCGTGCGTACAAGAAACTAGCGGACAAGGCGATCGCTCAGGTCACAGACGAAGAGTTGTTTGTGACACTCGATGAAGAATCGAACAGCATTGCCGTCGTCATGAAGCACATGGCAGGCAACATGATTTCGCGTTGGACCGACTTTCTAACCAGTGATGGAGAAAAACCGGATCGCAATCGCGACATGGAATTTGGGATCGAATCGAACACGACGAGAAACGATGTGATTTCGTATTGGGAGCGAGGTTGGAAATGTGTGTTTGATGCAATCGAGCCCTTAACGCCTGCTGATTTTACGCGCAGGGTGACGATTCGTGGACAAGAACACTCCATTGTTCAAGCTATCAACCGGCAACTGTCGCACTACTCGTATCACATCGGGCAAATAGTGTTTCTGGCAAAACACTTCCGGTCTTCGGAGTGGCAGTCGTTGAGTATTCCAAAGAATCGCTCGGCTGCCTTCAATAAGTTTTTGGATGAGAGTGGTGATCGAACCGCGGACCGAGAAAAGCAGTTTGATGCAGTCGATGATTTTTCGAAGAGACAGCAGTAGTGGGGCTGGGACCGCAGGCGTCCTCGCCTGCTGACTTCGATTTAGTAACGTAAGTGGTTACGAGGCAGACGCGGACGCCTGCGGTCCCAGCAAATAGCCTGCAGAGATCGAGTGAACATGAACCCTTCCATTCACCACATAAACGTTACCGTCCCAAAGGCGCTCGAAGATGCAGCGAAGAACTTCTACGGCGTTGTGATGGGTTTGACCGAAGTGCCGAAGCCGGCAGGGTCGCGTGGTCGGGGCGGCGCATGGTATCAACTCGGAGAACTACAGTTACACCTTTCGATTGAAGACGGACTGGGTGAGAGCTGCGTTAGCAAGAGACATGTGTGTTACACAGTAAGTGACTTGAGAGCGGCAGAAGAACGGTTTCGCAATGCGGGAATTGAGATTCTTCCGGACGATATACCAACGCCTGGCTGGAATCGATTCTACGTTCGCGATCCCGGCGGAAATCGACTCGAGATAGCGGAGCGATAAACCTTTGAGTTTAGTACTTTGTTTTTTTAACTTTGTTTTTTGTACTTTGTTCTTTGAGGAAGATCACTAAGCACAAAGCTCAAAGCACAAAGTTCAAAAACTACCACAGGCTTATGCTAGATAACCTCGGAAACCTTGAGCGCACCCATTCATGCGGTGCGCTCAGAAACACAGATATTGGCAAGCAAGTAACCTTGATGGGTTGGGTGGCCAAACGCCGCGATTTTGGCGATCTTACGTTTGTCGACCTGCGTGACCGTGATGGCTTAACGCAGGTTGTCTTCAACGCGAAAGATGCGTCGCAGGCTCACGCGAAGGCCAAGGACTTGAGAGGCGAATACGTAATTGCTGTCTTCGGTGAAGTGGTCACGCGCGACGAAAACACTCGCAATCCTAAAATCTCAACCGGCGATGTCGAAGTACACGCGCGCGAGTTGAACATCCTCAATGATGCGCGGACACCGCCGTTCCAGTTGGACGCCACATCCGATTTGGCAAGTGAGGACTTGCGGCTGAAGTATCGTTATCTCGATCTTCGGCGACCCCAGCTGCAGGCAAACCTGCGTTTGCGCCATCGCGCTCTGACAGAGATCAGAAACTACATGACGGAGCGCGGCTTCACTGAGATCGAAACTCCTATTCTCATCAAGTCGACACCGGAGGGCGCGCGCGATTACATCGTGCCTGCCCGTG
>DATEXA010000207.1:0-5022 GCA_035257465.1 Pyrinomonadaceae bacterium
GGAGCTGGTGGAGCGGCGGCTCAGGGTGCCAATCGAGCGTCAGGACGCGGTGGTGTCGGTGACGCCGATATAATTCAGGCGATGCCTCAGCCGAGACCGCTCGATCCAGCTGATCGCACCGGTGCAGACCAGACGGCAGCTGATCAGAGGGAGAGTCCATTCTTTATTCCACCACAGTTGCGACCGCGCGTCGTCCTGCGGTTTGGGTCAGACGAGAAGACTTTACTGATCAGCGGCATGCTGGCTGGTGGATCCGAGTTAGTGAATAAGCCTGCAGTTGTAGACGTTCCAGTTGGTCGTGGACACGTTGTGATGTTTGCAACGAATCCGATGTGGCGCCATCAAACGCAAGGCGAATTCTTCCTGTTGTTCAATGCCGCACTGAACTACGACAACCTGGGAGTGGGGCGAACTGAGGGAGGCGGTGCTGGTCCGCGTCCGCGCCCAACAGCAGACGATCAGTAGAGCTGCTCGTGGACCAATGTCCGGGTCAGTAGCCCGACTGTCAAGGAGGGCTCAACGTAGCTTTCGAGCCGATAACGTTTTATGAATCACTGTTAAAGTCGAGGAGACAATTTTAATGATCAAGAAGACGGCAATTTTCCTTGCGGCGGTCTTGTGCGTGATGGTGGCTACTGGTGTATTGAGATTCACATCGGCCGCATCGTCGTTCGCTCAGAACGCCAACAGTTCGAGCACCACAAATCGGGATATCATGATGCCCAAGACTCAGCAGCCGCAGCCAGACTTTTCGAAGAACACATGGGAGCTTCCCAAGGATGCTGACAAGACCAAGAACCCCGTGCCCTCATCAGAAGAGTCGATCATGAAAGGGGCGGAACTCTACGCCGCTCAAGATAAGGGAAACTGTGTTTTCTGTCATGGTGACAAAGGTTCAGGAAACGAGGCCACCCTTGCACGGATGAGACGGAAGCCTGCGGACCTCACTAACAAAGAACGCATGGCGGCTATGACTGACGGTGAATTGTTTTGGAAGATTTCAAAAGGCATCAACGGAATCATGCCGGCCGGTGAGAAGCGCATGAGTGAGGAAGAGCGTTGGCAGGTCGTGAACTTCATCAAGACGTTGCCGGAGAAGGCAACGAAACCATAGCATCTACAAGAACCTCCTTGGAGTGCGGTGCCCCTGCACCGCTTTGGTATAGCCGACGATGTAAGAGCATTGCCTCTTTCTTGCTGCTAACATACCAAAGCGGTGCGGGGGCACCGCACTCCAAGTTTGCTCTTCGATGGTTTTCTCTTTATAAAAGACCTCGCATGGACAACGCCTCCGCTATTGCTGTTCTGACCGCGATGATCACCCCCGCAGTCTTAATCTCCGCGTGCGGTAGCATGATTCTTTCAACTTCAAGTCGGTTGGGCCGCGTTGTGGATCGTGTGAGACAGCTGTCCGATCGATTGGAGACAATGAACTCCGAACCAAACAATGGGGCTGATGCTACTGAACGCCAGGTCGTTATTTTTCAACAACTCGATAAGCTAACGAGTCGTGCCCGCGTCCTACAGAGAAGCATGGTGGCGTTCTACTTGAGCCTGGGCAGCTTTGTCGCGACCAGCGTCGGCATCGGCATCTTCGGATTCGCTCACAACCAGAACTACAACATTATTCCGGTCGCGCTTGGAATTATCGGAGCCTGCTTTCTTTTTTACGGCAGCATCCTTCTGATTTTTGAGGCCCGACTCGCGCTGAGCACCATTCATCATGAGATGGATTTCATTTGGCAGCGCTCCAAACAAGTCGCCCCCGCGGAAATAGTGCAGCAGCATAAGCCTCACTTCGTTCATTTCAGACGACATGACAAGCGCTAGCGAACAGCTAACTACAATCACTTGCCAGGAGCCTTCATACCTTCGTTTGCTCCGCGAGGGTGTGTTACCAAAACGGGTCGACGCGCTCGAGAAGCTCCTTGAGCAATGCACGATCTGTCCGCGCGACTGTCTCAACAATCGGCTTAAGAACGAGATCGCTGCGTGCTACTCGGGCAGACTCCCGATCGTTTCGTCCTATACTGCACACTTTGGCGAAGAACCACCTCTCGTCGGGACTCACGGGGCCGGAAACATCTTCTTTGGCAACTGCAACCTGCGCTGCGTCTATTGTCAGAACTATCAGATTTCGCAAACCCACAAGGAGCAACTCAAGAATGAAGTAACGCATAAGCGACTTGCGGAGATGATGCTGGAGTTGCAGGCGAAAGGTTGTCACAACATCAACTTCGTCTCTCCAACGCACTTCACTCCGCAGATGGCCCGGTCGATTTTGCTGGCTGCCGAGCAAGGGCTTCACGTGCCGATCGTATACAACACAAATGCCTACGACGCTGTTGTCGCTCTGCAGCTACTTGAAGGGATAGTCGACATTTACTTGCCCGATCTCAAATATGCAGACGACGAGTCCGGGTATCTTTATTCGAAGGTCAGAAGCTACAAAGAGTATTCGCGTCTCGCACTGAAAGAGATGTTCAGGCAAACGGGTCCTGATCTCGTTTTCGATGAAACTGGTTTGTTGAAGCGAGGACTCGTCGTGCGTTTGCTGGTTTTGCCGAATGACGTGGCGGGCGTTGAAGAGTCGATTGAATGGATACGTGATGAATTGAGCCCGCGTGTTGCGATCTCGTTGATGGCCCAGTACTACCCAACACATCAGGCCGAAACTAACAACCGTTTCATTTTACTTTCGCGTCGCATTCGCGAGTCGGAATGGATGAAGGCAACGTCAGCACTCGAAACACTGGGAATGGAAGAAGGTTGGGTGCAGGAGTTTGATGGGGCGTCTTACTACTACCGGCCAGACTTTACGGATAACGACAGGCCGTTTAAGGATATTCGAGACTTTGAGTAGCGGAAAAAACTTATTTCTCATTGGTCATTTGACATTTCTCATTTGTCATTTTGGTCTTGAGTCTGAGGTCTTAAAAACTAATAGCGGTACCCACGGGAAAAACACCGAAGGTCACCATCCCAAATGACAATTGAGAAATGTCAAATGACTAATGAAAAATGAAATCTTTTCTAACGCTACGCTTCATATCGAACGCTAGGGCTGCCCGCCGGATAGAACACTCCAAGCAGACGCAACTCGTCCGTCCCTGTATTCTCAACGCAGTGAACCTGGGTCTTAGGTAAGTAAATGCAGGAACCAGGACCAATCGGTGTGTTCGACTCACCCGCCCACATTTGTCCCTGGCCTCGTAGGATGAAAAGCACTTCTTCGTATTGATGAAAATGATCCGGAGCGCGACCGGGTGGAATCGAGCCAACAAATTGCGTTACTTGTTCGCTTCCAACCTCATCGTCAACCAGTACACGGTACCAACGATCCGCCGTCGGTATTGCTGACCGATCTGACAGACGAACACCTGGAAACGTAGATGGTTCGGTTTCGTGAGTTAGAGGTGTGATAACTTCCGCGAGACCGGTCGCCTCAGGACACTGTGCGCTCACCAGAATGAACGGTGCTTGATCCGAGTTTTCAACAGTCATCGTTTGACCGGGTCGCAGATATATTCCAGTTTGTGGTTCTACGTCGAAAGCTTGACCGTTGATGTTTACTTTACAGCTGCGACTGGTGCTTGGTCCGTTCTCGATCTGCTCAAGAGCATAAAAAACTTCATCTGACGAGCGGTTGAGAATTACCGGAGAGACGCCGTGGTTAAATTCGAGCACTCTCAATGAGATTGCCTGGGCGCCCGTGGCGCGGCCGATCTGGTTCCAGATTTTCATCGAGCCAGAGATCTGGGGCGTGCCTTCGTCCATTCTAGAGACGCGACAACCGCCTTCCAACGTAACGGCCATTTCGATCTCCTAAGAGCTTTTGGAATTCAGATGGTGAGTAGTGTGCTCGGTGATGGAACCGACGGATGGTTTTTCTGGCACGCTCAATTCGTTGGTTTTCGTTCGCAGTTGAGGAGCTTGATACTGCAAGGTTGAATCGAGTAGTTCCTGCTCCAGCGCGTCTTTCTCACTGCCAGGCAATTTCTTCCTCGGAACAGTAAAGAAAAGGCCGTTTAATACGACACCGAGACCAATAAGAAACATGATGAAACCGGCTCCAACGAAGGGCAGGAAGTCTGACTTTTCCATCGCCATGAGGAAGTTCACGATCGTCGCGCCCAAACCGACGGCTGCGGTGATGACGCCTGCTCGAATGCGCCGTAGACGCCTCTCCTCAGGGGACTCAAGAAACTTTTCCATCTGTGGGAGTACATCTTCAGCCACATGTTTCAGCTCTCTTCCTGAATCAAGTTCACGAATCCGGTCTGCAAACGCTTTACTGATCTGTTCTCGTGCCGTGATTGCTGAGGCCGTGATTTCATCAGGACGTTCGAGTGACGTACGCACAATGCGTAAGTCAGTGCCGCACGCGCGACAGAATTGACTGAGTTGTCGTTCTTCAGAACCGCAGGACGGGCAGTACATGGTGAACTATACGGTCAGAGTTGAAAGAAGTTCGGGGGAGTAATGAGCTTTGTACTTTGAACTTTGTGCTTTGGTCTTGTCGCTAGAATTACACAGCTCAAGGTCGATTCTTACTGTTCCACGCGGACGCCTCGCCAGAACGCGATGTACCCCTTAATCTCGTTCGCTTCGGGTTTAGTCGACGGGTAATACCACGCCGCATCCTTGTTCACTTGCCCCTCGACAACGATGTCGTAGTAACTCGCTTCGCCTTTCCATCCGCAGATCGTGTGCGTATGACTCTCCTGAAAGAATTGTTTGTTAATGGCATCGGGAGGGAAATATTGATTGCCCTCAACCACAATTGTCTGATCGCTCTCGGCTAAGACTTCGCCGTTCCAAGTTGCTTTCATGATTTGTTCTCTTCACTATTCATCCGCAGAGTACACAAGTTGTTATCGAACCAACCCAATCACTATAAGTACTTCTGCGTAATCTGCGTAGTCTGTGGATAGCATTCTTCGCACCGACAAGCTAAAGAGACTCTTGCAAAAGTCGTTACAGGGATCTAGCGCCAACGGCGCGAAATATGATAGCCAGGGG
>DATEXA010000208.1:0-26458 GCA_035257465.1 Pyrinomonadaceae bacterium
TCAACGAAGCCATTCGTATTGTGCAGAAGGGCAGTGTGGCCAATCCTTCGAAGTGGCGACTGTATCAGCACCTTGGTTATCTCTACTGGCAGAAACGAGACTACAAATCTGCGGCCAAAGCTTACGGGGACGGTGCTCAAATTCCAGGCGCACCTAGATGGATGGAAGCGATGAAAGCTCGAATGCTTGCCGACGGAGGCAGCCGCTCCACTGCTCGCGAGATTTACCTTCGAATGTATGAACAGTCGTCAGACAACAACATTAGAACGATGGCGCGGCACCACGTTTTTGAAATTGATGCCGCGGTTCAGATGGAGGTTCTTCAGAAAGTCCTCTCTGAGTTTCAAACTCGGAATGGCCGCTGCACTTCAGGATGGAAGGAACTCCAGTTTGAGTTGAGAACAGCGCGCATGGCGATTGACCCAACGGGCGCGCCTGTCGATCCTTCTGGCACTCCGTATGTGTTGGGAACGAACTGCCAGGTGCAACTAAGTCCAACTTCAGAAGTACCGGCCAGGTGAATGTTCGATAAGCTTCAGCTTGCCGAGACGACGCCTAAGATATGAAGGTCATCGAAATTAACAATTTGACGAAGGATTACGAAGTCGGCTTCTGGCGGAAGAAGAAGGTCCGTGCACTCGACAGTCTTTCACTCTCGGTCGATGCTAATCAAATCTTTGGCTTCCTCGGCGCGAACGGCGCAGGGAAAACAACGACGCTAAAGCTTCTGATGCGTCTTATCTTTCCGACAAGCGGCAGCGCACGAATTCTGGGTCACGACATTAGCGTCGTAAAAATGCACAGTCGCATCGGTTACCTACCAGAGAACCCATACTTCTACGATTACCTAACAGCAAAAGAACTACTTGAATACTGCGGACAGCTCTTTGGTCTCACTCCATCCGAACGCAAGAAACAGGCAGCCTCATTACTCTCGAGAGTCAAACTGGATGAGAAGCGTTGGGATACGCAACTCAGAAAGTTCTCCAAAGGTATGCTTCAGCGTGTCGGACTAGCACAGTCACTAATCAACGATCCGGAGATTGTGTTTTTGGATGAGCCGATGAGCGGGCTGGATCCGGTAGGAAGGCGCGAAGTTCGAGACTTAATTGCTTCTTTGCGAGATGAAGGAAAGACGGTCTTCATGTGCTCGCACATTCTCTCCGACATTGAAGTCCTGTGCGACCAGGTCGCCATTTTGAAGCGAGGAAAACTCGCGCAGGTAGGTTATCTCGATGAATTGCGACAAAAGAACAATGATCCGAACCGAATGGAAGTTCTGGTAACAGGAACTGACGCAGCGACACTGAAAAAGCATTTGAGTAACGGCAACGTGACTCCAACACCCCGCGGACTAAGGATTGAAATCGGTGCTGAGAATGAGATCGAGGCGGTATTGACTGCGTTGAGACTAGCGGGCGGGAAGCTGGTTGCCGTTCAACCAATCAAGCAATCTCTTGAGGAACTGTTTCTTGACGAACCAACCACGATCCAACCGAAGTGAAACTTATATCCTCACGGAGTCGGGAAGGGCCAAGCGCAGAGCCCCCGCAGAATCAATAATCTCAGATGAAACTCTGACAAAACTTAAAACTTTGATGTCATGTTATGGAACCTGCGGGGGCGCGCTGCGCTTGCCCCTTCTTCCCGACTGAGTGTAGGTAAGCTAAAAACTTTCACAGTCACTGCTTAAACTTGAACGCACTCACCGCCATCCTGATATCGGCCCGATCATCCTTGTCACTCAGTCCTTCCAGAAGAATTGAAACAGGTAATGTCTTGTTCGGCGGAAGCTCAGGCTGACGCGTAGGAATGATGACGACTGTTCGCTGTTTAACTGGTTTGCCCTGATGATCGACAACGGCTGCCCACATTTCCAGACCATTCACGGTTTTTCCGGTCAGATTTCGAACGGTAGTGTGAAGACTCATCACGATGTCACCAAGTGGACGCTTGGCTTCATCAGCTTCGGGCGTATCCAGAACGATGTTATGTACTTCCTTCTCAAACTCAGGTGATCCAGATCTGATTGCGCCCTGTAGTGTTGGTTCTCCACCCGGCGCTATTCGTGTCGAGCGAAGTAGCAGATAGAAGAACCCGGCGATCACTATCGCAGCACCAACGGCCACGATGATTATCAACGTACTGCTCGATTCGGCAGGCGCCTCAGCACGCTTTTCATGTGTGTTCATGGTGCGTCGAATTTTAGAGACGGAAAAATCGTTTGGCAATGGAGTCGACCTCTCTGATTTATCAAGAGTCCTTAGACTCCATTTTCTTGTAGGGGTTCCGAAGTTGGGCCAAACAGATCGCTAGTGTGGCAGGAGCTCAGAGATCAAGTCTTCCAATTCACCAAAGTCAATCGGTTTCGTAATGTAGCTGTTGCAACCGGCGGTCAGTGCCTTTTCTTGAAAATCGGCAGTTTCGTGGGCCGAGACGGCGATTATAGGTACGTCTCTAAGCTCCGGAATTCGCCTTATGCGCTTCGTTGCCGCCAGACCGTCGATAACTGGCAAGCTCAAATCCATCAGGATGAGAGCCGGCTTTTCGTTTTGGGCTACCTTCACTGCTTCTTCGCCATTTCGCGCCTCAACCACACGGTAGCCTTCCATTTCCAATAGGCGGCGCATCATGAACCTATTGTCTTCTGTGTCCTCCACAAGCAGGAGAGTCTTCTCATTCTTTTCCATTTCCATTTTGAACCTTCAACCTATTCCGCACTTAAGGTGGCGCTACCCCCTCCAAGTTATTGATTTTGCTGTATCACTAGAATACGCCAGAAGATTTTGCTAACATGCCGCACTGAAATACAACACATCAGTGCGAGTATAAAGCTTCTAATTCGTACACTTGCCTGATGACTTCGGGATCCCCAACCCGACGGCGGCCCCCAAGAGTAAAGAAAGATTAGCCCAATGAAGCCTTTATCAACGAGGACAGCTGACGGAAGTACGCTTCAAGACCTTGGCAGAGCATCGATCCAGATTGTGCACGACCTAAAGAACCAACTAAACGGTCTCAAACTGTATGCCACCTTCCTGCGTCGACGAATCGAAAAAGGGGATCGGCCGGAAGATGAGCAGCAGACGATCATGAAACTCATCTCCGGCCTGGATCGAGCAGCAAGTGACCTCTCGACTATTGTGGAGTACGGACGAGAAATCGAACTCAAGAAGCAACCGGGCTTCGATATTCAAAAGGTTATCCGTTCGATGTGTTCCCAGCTGAGTGCTGGTTCATTACCCGTGATTTGCGAGTCTACGCCCGATCCACTGATGGGAGACCTTGACTCAAGTAAACTAACTGACGCACTCAACTGGATTTCAGCCGTAGCACTAAAACATCGTCGTACTGAGGAAGAAGACGGCCAAATCACCGTGTCCGTGAAGCGTGATGAGACTCGCGATGACCAGGCAAGGATTGAGTGGTCAGGTTTGGCACCCATCGGCCACGATCCCTTCCGGTCGTTTGTCGGAACCGATGAGATCAGAATGTCCCTAGCAGCAAAGATCGTCGAAGCACATGGAGGATCGGCAGAGTATGAAGACCGTTGCATTCGAGTCACTTTACCGCTCTCCCAGTGAACCAACTTCGAAAAGGAGTGAACATTCAAAATGAGCCCTCAAAGCGCAGCGATTTCCAGGGAGGAAAAAAGGGTGGAGAACAAAGACGTTCGGATTCTAGTGGTAGACGATGAGCCGATGATGGCCGACTCGCTTCGGCAGAACTTCATCGAAGAAGGTTATTCGGTCGACACGGCGGCAACAGGTGCGGCCGCAATCGAACTTTTCGACCAGGGCGGACACCATCTCGCCATCTGCGATCTGCAGTTGCCGGACATGGACGGACTCGAAGTTATGAGACACATGAAGGACGCCCGTCCGACAACTGAGGTGATCGTGGTCACTGGTTACGGCACCGTTCAAAAGGCAGTCGAGGCTACCAAAGCCGGTGCATTCTATTTTGTCGAGAAGCCTTTTGACTTTGAAGAATTGCAGCCGCTGGTCGAAAAGGCACTCGAACGACGTGAGCTTGTGGCTGAGACAGCCAACATGCGACGGCAACTGTCAACGCGTGCCGAGTACTTCAATATCATCGGTGCATCCAAACCGATGCAAACCATTTACGAAACGATTGAGTCAGTTGCGAAGTCGGACGCAAACGTACTAATCGTTGGTGAGTCCGGCACAGGCAAGGAACTGATAGCCAACGCTATTCACTACAACTCTCTGCGATCGAAGAAACCATTCATCAAAGTGAATTGCGCAGCGTTGCCGAAAGAGTTAATTGAATCGGAGCTTTTCGGTCACACAAAGGGAGCCTTCACTGGAGCGCACGCAGACAAAGAAGGACTTGTTCAGCACGCCGCCGGCGGTTCCTTGATGTTGGATGAAATTGCGGAGATGCCGGTTGAACTGCAACCGAAACTGTTGCGAGTTCTCCAGGAAAGAAGCTATCGCAAGATAGGTTCAGAAAAGACATACGCAGTGGATTTTCGTCTGATTTGTTCGACAAATCGCCCGCCGGCCGACGCAATACGCGATGGTCTTTTACGTGATGATCTCTTTTATCGGATCTCGACAATCACGATTCACGTTCCGCCGCTTCGCGAACGCAACGAAGACATCCAGCTTCTGACCGAACACTTCCTGCAAATGTATGCGCAGAAATATGAGCGCCCAATCGGCGGGGTGTCGCAGGCTGCGTACCAGCGTCTCTTCGGACATTCATGGCCCGGAAACGTTCGTGAACTTCAAAACGTTATCGAACGTGCGGTACTGCTCGCTAAGGAGTCGAAGATCGAACCGATCGACCTACCCTTCGACAACGGCACGATGCCTGAAGGCTCGTCGGCAACCACGGACTGGGATATCCCACCAAACATGACACTCGAAGATATTGAACGACTCGTGATTGAAAGAACGTTGCAACGCACAGGTGGCAACAAGCAAGCAGCTGCAAATCTTCTTGGAATCTACAGGCCGCGACTTTACAGCAAGATTCGCAAGTACAATATCGATGTAACAGCCCGCGCGTCTGCTTAGGAAAGATGCCGCAAAGTCTTCAACACAAGTGGCCCTGCTCTTCGGGCCACTTTCTTTTGAGCAAATAGTTCAACTCAATTCGTGCCGCATGAAAGCTCTCCCAACGACACGACTACGAAGCATCGACGCGCTCCGAGGAATAGCCGCTCTCGGAGTGGTTTTCTATCACGCCATCGAACAGAGCGATAAAGTCGTTCCAAATAATCTGCTCAAGTACCCGGTTCGTTTCCTTCAGCTAGGAGCTTCGTTTGGCTACATAGGTGTCTTTCTCTTCTTCGTAATCTCAGGGTTCTGTATTCATCTGCAATGGGCACGAGCTCGGGCCAACGAGCAGGAACCACAGGTTCAATTCGGTGCTTTCTGGAAACGAAGAATCAGACGTTTGTATCCACCATATTTGATCACTTTAGCGCTCTTTTTCTTTTTTTCGACGACGTCGGTAGGCCTCAAGGTTACGCACTTTTTGATTTACGACGTCGTGATGCATCTACTGATGCTTCACAATCTCGATCCGAAAACGTGCTACAGCATCAACGGTGTATTTTGGACTCTCGCGATCGAGGAACAACTCTACCTTGCGTACTTCCTATTACTCTTTCTTCGCAGGCGTTGGGGATGGAGTTTGGCGTTGACCGTGTGCCTGCTGGCTCGGATTGGATGGATGGTGTTTAGTCACCTTGTCTGGTTAAGGACCGGCATCGGAGTTCCTGTTCCTGAAGCCGCCGCGTCTCACTGGTTCACCTGGGCACTTGGTGCAATTAGTGTCGAGGCATGGTTGGGACTGATCAAGCTACCTAAGTGGTGTCGAAGTCTTACGCTAGCCTGTCCTTTGATTATCGTCGCGTCGGCGCTCTCCTATTACCTTCCGTCGATTTCGAAAGACACCATCTGGCATGATCTCGGTTGGTTCCTCATGCATCCGATATGGGGAGTTGGCTTCTTCATTGTCGTTAATCGCGCGGTAATTGCGGAAGATAGCTGGCTTAGACAAGCGCGAATTCCTTCTCTGATTT
The DNA here is from genome assembly GCA_035257465.1 of Pyrinomonadaceae bacterium. Lineage (GTDB taxonomy): Bacteria > Acidobacteriota > Blastocatellia > Pyrinomonadales > Pyrinomonadaceae > PSRF01. Next base: position 6,059 of record DATEXA010000208.1, read on the forward strand.
CTATCTTTGCCACCCTTGGAGTGTTCTCATATTCAATCTACCTGACTCACGAGTTAACGATCATGGAAAGTTGGCGTTGGGTAAACCCAGCGTTGGGGCAAATCCAAAATGTATTTCTGATTGTTCTGCCAGCGACAATCCTCGCTGCCTGGACATTCTTTTGGTTCTGCGAGCGTCCGTTCATGACGCGCAAAACCACAAAGACTCCGCGTGCTGAACGACAGGATGGACTAACGCTCCTGGAGACGACAGTCGAACCGCGATTGTCCGATCTGCATTAAAACAATGTCAGGGCCTCCACTCCGGAGGAGTGCCATGTTTATAGCCAGCAAGCCATTCTCCTCCGGCTCTGTTCGGAAGAGCGGCATGGCGATCCCTCGTAGGATCGAACGAAGGCCGCTCTTCCGAACAGAGCAGAGTTATTGAGTCGCGTTGAGCTATAAACATCGCACTCCTCCGGAGTGAAGAAAAGAACTGCTTAGGAAGGAAAACTTTGAGTAAATCCCATTCGAGTAACTCGTGTACTTTGCAAGAGGCTCTTTAGCTTGTAGTGGGCTCAGTATTGTGAGCTCGGTGCTTTGAACTTTGAACTTTGAGCTCTGTGCTTGATGATTCCGTTTTCTGTCGTCGCCTTGCTTGTCAAAACACAAAGCTCCAAGCACAAAGTTCAAAGCTCAGATTTTCTCAGTCCACCTGATACGTCGCCACACTGGTAGGTGTTTCAAAGCAACGAACTTTGTAGATCTGCACACGCTCGTTACCAACCTTTTCCGCGATCCGCTCCAAGACATACTTTGCGAGGTTTTCAGCCGACGGTTGTAGCTCATCAAACGGTGGTAGTTCGTTGATGTTCCGATGATCAAGGTAAAGCACCACTTCATCAGCCGCCGCCTTCAACTCAACAAAGTCCACTAACAATCCGACGTTGTCGAGCTCACGACCGCGTGCGTAGATCTCAATCTTGTAGTTGTGTCCGTGCAAGTTCTCGCACTTACCTTTGTAACCGCGTAGCTGATGCGCGCTCGAGAAATTGCGTTCGATCATGACTTCAAATTGTCCTGGCATAGTTGGGAGGAGTCTAATCTAAATTAACTGCCGGTAAAAACAAAAATGAATCCCACCAACGCAAGTTGTCGAGTAGAAAGCTCACCCCTGGGCTCAGCTCTTCGCTTGGTCAGCAGCCAACCTCTGCGGCTGGAATATCTCCGAGAGATCCTCGATGTGTGAGGTAACACGACATTGCGGCAGGCTTCGCAGAAATGTTCGGCCGTACGGTTTTGTTCGAAGACGAGGATCCAGAACAGCCAGGACGCCACGGTCCGTAGTGCTTCGTATCAGTCGACCAAGCCCCTGCTTCAGGGCAATGATTGCCTGCGGCACGCTGTATTCGTGAAAACTGGAACCCCCGGAGTCTTCGATGTAGCGTTGGCGCGCGGCCACGATTGGATCAGTTGGCACAGCGAACGGAAGCTTATCGATGATCACACATGACAACTGTTCCCCTCGAACGTCGACACCCTGCCAGAAACTCGACGTCGCAAACAAAACCGCATTGGGTGTCTCGCGAAATCGATTCAGGAGTTGTCCCTTGGATGCGCTCCCTTGTACGAGACATGGATACTCAATCTCGGCCCAAACATTTTCAAACAGCGACTGCATTCCCGCCACGCTTGTGGACAAAACAAACGCGCGACCTTGTGTCGCATTCAAGATCCTGATCACTTCATCTGCCGCGGCATCCGACCATTCACGCGAGCGGGGGTCAGGCATTTTCGACGGCAAGTAAAGAATTGCCTGACTCTCATAGTCGAAAACGGATTCAGCGATCAGATCATCGGCAGTATCCAATCCCAGGCGATCACGAATAAACGCGAAGTTTCCGCCACTCGACAAAGTCGCTGATGTCAACACAACGGTCGGGACGGCATCGAACAGCTTGTCTTGAAGTAAACCGGCAACGTCAATCGGAGAAGCCCGAAGAAAGATTCCTCTGTTTCTGCGTTCCACCCAATACACAAATTTCTTATCAGCCCCGGTAACTATGAACTGAAGATCAAAACGGATCTGACGCAAACGTCTGACGATGCCCTCACTGTCAGGAGTCTTATCTTGAATGGCGTCGAGCGTTGTTTCGAGTCGTGTGATTGCGCCGTCCAGAGCGCTGTAGAGGTCACCCAACGGCGTCGCCTCGAATGCCCCGTTAACGTTTCGTTTTGCGAATGTACCGGGCACGATGGGATAACGACCTTCATCGCCACGACCCTCACGAAAACCCATCCAGAAATTGTCGGCAAACCGAGACATTCGGGCCGCAGACTTTGTCACTTCGCGATCTACTCCTGCGTCTTCAAGCTTCAACATTCCGATGTCGCGAACGAGATCGTCAACCTGATAGTTTGAAACCTGGGAACCGAAATACTCAGAAGCTACATCTTCTATGAGGTGCGCTTCGTCCAGAATTACCGCCGTGTAGTCAGGTAGAACAGAACCGTAGTTACCGTTTCGGAGAGCGAGATCTGCGAAAAAGAGGTGATGATTCACTACCACGATGTCTGCTTCCTTGGCCCGGTCGCGCATCCGCGTGATGAAGCACGGATCAAAGTCAGGACACTTTTGACCCAGGCACGTTTCCGGTCGCGCATCTATGTGACGCCAGAAGGAAAGGCCTTCCGGAAGGTTGGCGAGTTCAGCTCGATCACCGATTTGAGTTTGTCTTGCCCAGTCACAAACCTCCTCGAAGTAGTCGACCTCTTCGAGCCCTTCAAGAATTGGAGAGCCCTCGGCTCGTGCTAGTCGATTCAGACATAGGTAATTGCTACGACCCTTCATGTAGGTCGCAGAGAACGGCTTTGGAAGAATGCCCTGGAGAAAAGGGATGTCTTTCTCCATGAGTTGTTCCTGGAGGTTCTTCGTTCCGGTGGAAACGATCACGCGTCCACGACCGGCAAGAGCAGAGGCGACCGCTGGAACTAAATAGGCCAATGTCTTTCCAGTTCCGGTTCCTGCTTCAACGATGAGGTGGCGTTGTTCTTCGAACGCGCGGAGGACGGCGCGAGCCATATCAATCTGGCCCGGGCGATGTTCATATTCCGGATGTGCTTGAGCGATGAGGCCCTCAGGACCAAAGATTTCTAACATGGAGGAATATGTTGTTTCAGCTTTGCTGCCGTCACGTCGCGTAGCGACGTTTGAATTTAGCCCGGCATTTCAATGCCGGGGAATGTTCGGTATTACGAATCGCGTCGCGTAGCGACGCCTGAATTTAGCCCGGCGTTTCAACGCCGGGATCGCATCGTGAAATGCCCGCGCGTCGCGTAGCGGCGCCTGAATTAGGTCGGCATTTAAATGCCGGTAATCGTCGCATCACCGAACGCGTCGCGTAGCGACGCTTGAATCGCACGAACGCCACTATACATCGACTTGTAACCACGATCATCCCCAGACATATCGGTTATCGTAATCAATTCCATTCGCCAGTAAGAACTCGAGATATTCCTGCTGAAATGTTTTCACTCGATGATGTTCACGTTGGTTCTTGATGTAACGCACTACATCTGGAATCTCTGATTTGCATACGGTGAACGCCGCGTAACCAACTTGCCAACTGAACCGACTCAGCCATGGAAACTCCTCGTGAATCCAAAGAGAAGACTCGCCTTTCAGAAACTTTGCAATTTCGAATGGCGCAATCGTCGGAGGAGCCATTACCAAAGCGTGAATGTGATCCTCAACGCCACCTACTTGGATGGCAGTCATTTGATGTTTGCGCGCAATGCCGCCAATAAATGACCAGACGCTTTGTTCGATCTCGAGCCCAATCCAGGGAAATCGATCCTTGGTTGAGAAGACTACATGATAGTTAAGTGAGGTATAGGTATTCGCCATTGTGAGGTCCTTTCATTGTCCCCAAGAATTATGAGGCTTGGGTTGTGAGGTTTACCGGCATTGAGATACCGGGCATTCATGCGTCGCGATGCGACGCGTCTTCCATTCGACCCTTACCGGCATTGAAATGCCGTCCTAAATTCAAACTGTCGCTACGCGACAAAAGCAAGATCCCTAAAAATCTTACCTCTAGGGAAGTTTGGCCTTCCTATGGAGCGTGAAAACGATTGCTACAGAACCCCCTTCATCATCAGTGCGAAATTCAGAATCCTTATCCCTGTCTACGTTTTCAAACAATCCGGAGTTGTTTACTCTTCGGACGCTCTCAGCAAATAGCTGGTCGTTATAGAAATCACCGGCTCGCAAGAGAAGCATGCTATTCAATTCCTTTGGCGACAGGGTATCGCCGCGAAACGTTATTGACCCAACCTTAAACCGCTTCCCTTCATCGATCGTAACCTTAAGGTCAACAACATTGTCGTCCTTGTCTTCAGGGTTCGAAATGAAGATAGGCTGAGGCTCGGCGGTGTATTGAATAAATCCCTTTTCTCCGTACGCCGCACGGAGGTCTTCAAACAACCACTTTGCTAACTTCTCACTCTCTGCCACTTCGCCTCGCCTTATTGGACACAAAGCTTCAAGCTCAACCGGCGAGAACGCTTCGGCTCCTTCAAATTTAATCTCGCCCAGCCGATACACTGGCCCTTCGTCGATTGGGATCGTGACATTCACGCTCATTCCCGAAACAGAGATCTTAGGCTCAAGGTATTTGGCTTGAAGATATCCGCGACTTGTCGCGAAAGTCATTAGTCTGCGGTGACAAAAGTCAAGAACCTCACGGTCATACCCTGACTTTGTCCGTTCGGAGTAATTTGAAAGGCATTCACGAAGCGGGGAGGCGAGTTCGTCTGAGGAAATACGTTCGTTGCCCTCAAAGGAAAGTATGCCAAAGGAATATCGCGGACCCTCTTGAATTACAAACCTAACGACCTTAACACCGTCTACAACTGTTCCATAAATACTTGGATCCATGTAGCCGCGATTCTGCAACAGACGTTTCAGAGCGGTACTGGCATTATCGATGTCGGCTTGGCACGGAACCTTAGCTTCGGCCAGCGAGACTCGCTCCTCGCGGAACGATATAAGTACGTCAGCTTTCGGAAACGCACGGAGACCTTCGGATTCAATTTGAACACGATCAGCACTGCCGTCGATCTTGGTGGATGAGCTTTGATCTGTTGGAGCGGTATTAGGTTGGGAAACCAAGTTTGAAGTGCTTTTCGCTGCAGAACTGCGCTGCTCACAAGGAGAGACCTGTGTAGAGACGGCCTGACCTAAACATATAGGGGAGATCAAAAAGCCCAGAGCTAAAGTAGACAACATTCGAAACATAAAGCGATACCTCCTCTTTCGAACTAATCAGCCCCGATTGCTTCGCCTCCTATCGCACGGGCCTTCAACCGATTCGGATACAGCGGGAATCTCGCTGTCAGCTCTGCAACACCACGAATAACCTTGTGCCGAACTTCTTCAGACTCCGGTGCGTGAATCACTTCAGCAATCAGTCGCCCAATCTCACGCATCTCCGGCTCTTTCATTCCGCGTGTTGTAACAGCAGGCGTGCCGATGCGTAGGCCAGAAGCCACGAAAGGCTTGTTCTGATCAAATGGAATGGTGTTCTTGTTGACGGTAATCAATGCCGCTTCGAGTGCCTTCTCTGCTTCCTTCCCGGTTATTCCTTTGCCATCCATCCAAACATCCACAAGCATTAGATGATTGTCCGTGCCACCGGACACGAGTCGCAGACCTTGCTCCTGGAGTTCGTTTGCGAGCGCTTTCGCATTCTTGAGAATCTGCGCCTGATACTCTTTGAAGTCGTCGCGTAAAGCTTCGCCAAAAGCAACTGCCTTCGCGGCGATTATGTGAACCAAAGGTCCACCCTGAACACCGGGAAAAAGTTTTCTATCAATCTCCTTCGCGTGCTCTTCCTTGCAAAGAATCAACCCACCGCGCGGTCCTCGCAGCGTCTTGTGTGTTGTGGTTGTTACGTAATCCGCATGCGGCACCGGTGACGGATGAAGATCAGCAGCAATGGGTCCGGCAATGTGCGCGATGTCAGCAAACATTCTTGCACCAACACCGCGGGCAATCTCGCCAATGCGTTTGAAATCGATCGTTCGCGGATATGCTGATGCGCCGCAAACTAACAACTTGGGCCGATGTTGCTCCGCAATTCTCTGCAGCTCGTCGTAGTCTATTTGTTCCGTTTCTTTGGACACGCCATAATCCGCAACTTTGTAACTCAATCCGGAGAAGTTCATCGGATGTCCATGCGTCAAGTGCCCACCATGCGAAAGGTTCATACCGAGGATTTGATCACCATACTGGATCGCTGCGAGGTAAACAGTCATGTTTGCCTGTGCGCCACTGTGTGGTTGCACATTCGCGTGGTCGGCTCCGAACAGTTCCTTGGCCCGATCGATTGCCGTCTGCTCCACGACGTCCGTCCACTCGCATCCACCGTAGTAACGCTTGCCGGGATAACCTTCTGCGTACTTATTCGTAAATACCGAGCCTGCCGCCTCCAGAACTGCTTCACTCACGAAGTTCTCAGAAGCAATTAGTTCAAGTCCGTTCGCCTGGCGAGCAACTTCGTGATCGATGGCATTTGCGATTAGAGGATCAACTTCTGATAGGGATGCGTTGCGAGATTGAGACATTGTGAAATGTTGGCCTTTGTTTGATATTAAGAATCAACTAGATGTTTGTGATTTCGCTTGCTGTTCGAGTGCGCTGATTTTTTGCACTCGTTGCGCATGACGTCCGCCTTCGAACGCCGTTTCGAACCACGCACGAATGATCTTCGGAATTTCTCCCTGAGGTGTTGTCCGCGCTCCCAGGGCGAGGATGTTTGCATCGTTGTGTTGACGCGCCAGTCTTGCAACCTCCTCTGACCAGGCAACCGCTGCTCGCACACCCGGGACCTTGTTTGCTGTTATTGCCATACCGGTCCCGGAACCACAAACGAGAAGACCCTGATCGACTTTGCCGGCCGCGACCTCCTCGGCCACTTTTCGCGCGTAGTCAGGATAGTCCACGGACTCTTCCGAAGCTGTGCCTAGATCAAAGTATTCAACACCGAGCTCAGTTAACAGCGGTTTGAGTTTCTCCTTTTCAGAGAACCCCGCATGGTCGCTGGCAAGAGCGATTCTCATGTTCGAATACGAACCTTTACTGAAGGATTGAAACAACCGCGATGGTACATCACACTTTTCGAGCCCGCAAACTGAAGAAGATCTGCCACGGATTATCACAGATACCACGGATCATTTCTCCGACAAAGACTGTCTTCTTCTGATCTGTCCGATCTGTGTTTATCTGTGGCCGACTCTAGTTTGCGTTAGTTGTCTCTGCTAAGCGAGAATGCAAAAGTATTCGCATCTCAACGTCAGTCACGTTAACACTATGCGCTGGTCACAATACTTTATCCCCACTCTTCGAGAGGATCCGGCTGACGCCGAGGTCGTCTCACACAAACTCCTTCTTCGCGCCGGAATTATTCGGCAATTGGCAGCTGGTATCTATTCGTATTTACCGTTGGGTCAACGCATCGCCTTGAAAGTGATGCAGATCCTGCGCGAAGAGATGAACGCCATCGGCGGCCAGGAATTTTTCCTCCCAGCACTTCATCCCGCGGAAATTTGGCAGGAGTCAGGACGTTGGCAAGCAATCGGCGACGACATGTTTCGCTTCAAAGATCGCAAGGGCGCCGACATGTGTCTTGGCATGACTCACGAAGAAGTGTTCACGAGCATCGCCCGAAACGAACTGCGCTCGTACAAGCAACTACCTCAGTGTTGGTATCAAATCCAAATAAAGTTTCGTGACGAAGCCCGACCGAAGTCCGGTTTGATGAGACTGCGCACCTTCATCATGAAGGATGCTTACTCTTTCGACATCGATCGCGCCGGTCTCGATCAATCTTTCGCCAACCAACGCGAGGCTTACAAGAAGATCTTTACTCGCTGCGGGATTCAGTTTTTGATCGTCGAGGCTTCATCAGGCGCGATGGGAGGTTCCGAGTCGAGCGAATTCATGGCAAGAACTCCTGCAGGCGAAGACCTGATAGTCCACTGTGTGAACTGTGACTACGCAGCCAACCTGGAGAAGGCAACGTCACGCTTACCTGTCGTTGAAGACGGTATCGGTCCAACAGCGCCCGAGGAGTTTCCTACACCCGGTGTTCGTACGATCGAAGACCTCACAACGTTTCCCGGCGGCGCCGAAGCTTCGAGACAGATTAAGTCGCTCGTATTTATGGCTACTGCGGACGGTCAATCTCAGCCGGTACTCGTCCTCATGCGTGGTGATCATCAGCTGCACGAGACGAAACTTGCAGATAGCTTACGCGCCACCGCAGTTCGACCAGCCCAGCCTGACGAAATAAGAGAGCTTCTTGGCGCTAGTGCCGGAAGTCTTGGTGGGGTCGGAGCGAAGGACAAAGCACGCGCTGCAAAAACAGATTTGAAGATCGTCGCTGACTCCGCACTAAAGAACCGGCGGAATATGACGACTGGCGCCAATAAAGACGATCATCATCTTCGCGGTGTCGATATCGCACGAGATATTCCCGTCGACGAATGGTTTGCGCTTCGCACTGTTGAATCGGGCGAAGGTTGTCCACGTTGTGACGTTGGGGTCTTGGAAGTGTTCAAGGGTATGGAGATTGGACACATTTTCAAACTGGGAACCAAATACTCCGAATCGATGGGCGCAACTGTGCTCAACCAGGACGGAAAGCCCGTGCCGATCATAATGGGAAGTTACGGTATCGGCGTGGAAAGAATCATTACTGCGGCGGTTGAACAAAGGCACGACGAAGACGGAATAGTCTGGCCCAAATCACTTACGCCGTTTGACGTGATTGTGACTGTAACCAACCTGAAACAGGACGACTTGCGTGCAGCTGGAGAAAAACTTTACGCAGACCTGCAGCGCTCGGGCTTGGACGTACTCCTTGATGACCGGGACGAACGCGCCGGAGTCAAATTCAAAGATGCTGACCTGATCGGTATTCCTTATCGGATCACGATCGGAAAGAAAGCTGCTGACGGTGTGGTTGAGTTGTTCGATCGAAAAGCAAAAACAACCGTCGATGTTAAATTGGCCAACGTAGTCGAACAGGTTCAGAAGCTGGCTTTGTCTGGTAGCTAAGCGTCAAGTCATTCGAGCACGCCAATGAACGACAACGTTGAAGCAATAGTAGGAATCATTGCTCTGCTGTTTTTTCTCGGGGTGATGTTGATCCCTTTCATACTGTTCTTCATCTACGTCTTCTACCAAACCAGCAAACGAAAGAAGATCAGAGAACGAACCCAGAACGCCTACGGACATATGATCGGCTCCAATAGAGCGTTAGCAATTAGATACTGTTCTGAACCACGCTTTAGATCCTGGCTCAAGATTTTTCCCTGGGATGGCACAGGTCTACTGGTTCCTTCGAAAGGTGTCGTTACGTTTGTCGGTGAGAAGCTCAATGGCACACCGCTCAACATTCAATTTGCTCCTGGAAATTCCAGCGTGGAGTGGTTGGGAAAATGCCCATGGCCGAATGGAGCCGTGTCGTGGTTCTTGTTCGACACCCAGGGAGAGAAACACTATTTCACATCCGAGACCGGCACCTTCATTTTTGGTTCAAACAAATCCACCAAAGCAGCTTTCGACGAATCGCAAAGCAGCTTCGCAGCGTAGTCAGAAGAATTGCTATACTCGAACAAAATGAACCTGGGCATTATCGTTTCAAAGGCTATTGTTGTAACGCTCTTTAGTGTTCTCGGCTTGATTGTCTATTCTCCTCACGCCGCAATCAATTTAGCGAACCCCCAGGACGTCCTTCCCGAACTGGTTCGTCGCATCAAACCCTCAGCAGTAGCGATTGAGACTTACGACTCTCGTGGAGAAAAACTCTCGCGAGGCAGCGGCTTCTTTATCGAAATTGATCGCATCGTTACTAACCGGCACGTCATTGAAGGTGCGTATCGAGCCGAGATTCATTCGTCGACTGGCACTGTGTATCCGGTTAAAGGTGTGCTCGCCGTCGACGCAGAGGGCGACTTAGCCGTGTTGAAGATCGATGCGCCCTCAACCTATGTAAGACCTTTGCCGCTGGATAAGACTTCACCACAGGAAGGCGAGAGCGTCGTTGTGATCGGAAATCCGTTAGGACTCGAAGGGAGTGTCACTAACGGAATTGTTTCGGCAGTGCGCGACATTCCGACGTTCGGTCGCATCATTCAGATCACCGCTCCTATATCTGCGGGCTCGAGCGGCAGCCCCGTCGTAAACATGCACGGACAAGTGATCGGCATCGCAACCTTGCAGATCACTGGTGGTCAAAGTGTCAACTTCGCAATTCCGTCTGAACGCATCTCACAACTTCAGATCGTCGCACCTATGTCGCTCTCAGAACTGGTTGTCGCCAGTGGTCGAAACAAGCGTGCAAAGGCGGTGCAGTACTTTCGTGACGGCCTTAGTTTCCTTTCAAAGGACGACTGCGAGAAGGCTCTCGTTTCGTTTGAAAAGGCGGTTGAGTCGGACAGCAACTATGCAGAGGCGTGGGCGCAAAGCGGGTTCTGCAATGAAAAACTCGGCAAGCATGCAGAAGCGCTGGAAGCTTCCAGGAGGGCTGTAAATCTCAGGCCCTCAGCTGAATCGTATTTCAATATCGGGCTGGCTAACTTCTATCTCAAACAATACAAGGAAGCGGTTGATGGGTACCGCCAGGCAATCAAACTCGATCCGTATAACTCGTCCGATGCCTATTATGCCCTGGCGCTGGTCTATCGCGATTGGGGAAAGCCAGACGAAGAGATTCAATCATACAAACAGGCAATCCGACTTCGTCCTGACTACATCCTTGCTTATGAAAGGCTGGGCACACGCTATCTACGCTCGAAGAAGTTTGCCGAGGCAGCTGAGATCTTTCGCCAAATCGCGACTCTAAAGCCAGGCGATCCGGCAGCTCCAAATAACCTGGGAGAAGCGTATCTCGAATTGAATCGCTTGAACGAAGCGCAGGAAAGCTTTCGTCAGGCGATAAGACTGAAACCTGACTTTGGCAAAGCCTATTACAACCTCGGTAAGTGTCTGCTCACGATGGGAAACAGAGATGGGGCGTTAGAGCAGTACAACATTCTGCAGAACATCGATCAGGATTGGGCGGAGAAGTTGAATGGGTTGATTAATCCCTAAGCTGGGTCTTTGGTTTTGGGTCTTGGGTCTTGAGTTTCGATTGAATCCACTATGGTCCAAGACCAAAGCCCAAAGACCTCACTTCAATATTTCACCCACAATCGCCGTCAGCGCATTATCCTGTAGCGACTTGTTTCTCTGAAGTTGTCCGTGCAGGTCACAACCAAATACAGCGTAGGCTAACGGCAGATAGATCACTGTTTCGTGACCGTCCATCGTTAAGACGTTCTCGCCCAGCAGAGACTTCCTGGTGACGCGTCCATCTCCCGGGGCGTACATCGCCTCAGTCAATTGTCGCTTCGAGACCTTTTGCCCTGACGAGTTTCTAAACTCACGTGGTCGAATCAATGTGACCCAGCGATTCGCCTTTTCATCTCGATAGAGCACAGGCGAGTTCAGCGTCTCTTCACAATCGCCGCCCAACGCAAGAAGGGCGACCGGCTGATTCGCCGCAGTACCAGCATCCAATGCTGCCTGGAATCTTCGAGCTCGCTTCAACATTGCCGCAAGGTACAAGTCCAGGTCTGCTTCTGCGCTCGGACCCTCGCTTTTGTGATTAGTATAACGACGACGAAATTCCTGAGTATAAATCGGGCTCCAGTTATACTTCTTCCAAACCTCAATGTCGTAAAGATCCAGTGGAAGCGGTTTTAGATTCTCGTCAAGAAAGCGAACCGACGCAGGATGCGGCAACAGTTGAAACACCGCGGGAGAACGCACCGCGTCTTCGGCAGTTAATTTATTAAGCAATGGAACACGTCGTCTTAACCCCTCAGTAATTGAATAGCCTGCGATCAATGTCGCAAAGGCGTCCGCGGATCCTTCATTCGGGACACCAATCATTACGATCTTGCTGATGTGTTGTGCCCCCGCCCATGTGGGCTGCAAAGGTGTTTCACTCTGCGGCAGGTCTTGATTGCCGTACATCGCTGCGTACCTGGCAATCAAACCTCCCATCGAGTGCGCGATCACGTTGAACTTCAAATCATCGCGGCGCAGTGTTGCTTTCAAACGCTCGATGCGTCGAAACAACTCTCTCGCATTTTCTACGTTGTCTCTACGCCAGTCGTACGCAAAGACGTAGAAGGTGTCTTTGTCGCCATCCGGCCCTGGATTGTTCCAATCAGCTTGGCGATAACCAGCGTAGTGACGCAAGGCTTCCAGGAGATCTCGATACACGTACACCTCGGGAAGAGCGCGTGCCAGTCTCACAGTCTCAATGATTTTGCCTGGAACCAGATCATCGTGATTGTCCTCCAGGTTTGGCGTCATCGGCAGCCCGTCGTCGGAAGATCGGAAAGCCGAGGGCCAGACCACCTCGCCAGTCTTCGAATTGATTAACTCCGATCCCAGAATTCCTGGGATAACGATCACTGGCCGTTTTCCAGTTCTGCTTCTGGACTCGGCAAAGATATTCTCAAGGTTGGGAGTGCGGTGGGCCGATATACAACCGGAGGAGAGGGCTGTCATGAGGAAAAGCGCGACGAGAGCCGGCTCGAGTCGACGTGCCTTCCGTACTGTCGAAGAAAAAATTAGAAACAACTTCGGGGCTCGATTCAGTGCGAACTTTAAAGTACTCACAAACCTCATTCGGCCGGCGGTTGCCATCGACGGTTTATGAGACTGGCAACAAAACCAGCACCGAAACCATTATCGATGTTCACTACCGTAACGTTCGACGAACATGAATTGAGCATTCCCAGCAGCGCAGCAACTCCTCCGAAGGATGCGCCATATCCAATACTGGTTGGCACAGCCACGACCGGAACGCTCACCAAACCACCAACAACTGAAGGCAGCGCACCTTCCATTCCTGCCACAACGATTACAACTCTGGATCTCTGTAACAAAGATCTTTCTGCGAGCACGCGATGAATGCCGGCAACGCCAACATCCCAGATCCTGTCGACTCGATTTCCCATCGCCTCCGCAGTCAAAGCAGCTTCTTCCGCGACTGGAATATCGCTGGTGCCTGCAGTAACGACGCCTATCTTCCCAACACCTCTGTCAGTCGAATCTCGCACGATGCGAATCAACCGGGCCGTTTCGTGCCATTCAGCACCAGTTGCGATGTTCCGAATTTCTCCGTAGGTATCGGCGTCGGTGTGCGTCACAAGTAGATTCGAGTCAGATTTGTTTAGAAGGCGTTCGACAATACCGACAACTTGCGGTCGCGGCTTTCCTTTACCGAAAACGACCTCTGGAAATCCCTGCCTTGTTGCCCGCGCGTGGTCGACCTTTGCGTATCCAATGTCTTCATAGAGCGACTCCTGGATACGTTTTGCCACGTCAAGCGAATTCAAGTCGCTCCGTCGGAGTGTTTCCACCAGCTGTTCGAGTTGCGCTAAATCCATTCTGTTTGCGAAGAAAAACCTCACCAAGTTACTACTCAAAGCATTCTAGCATCTTGATGAAATCGGTCGCAGTATGCCGACTTGCGGATGTATCTTTCGGCAAGTAAGATTCCAATCAGATCGATGAGAGAGACTCCACCAAATTATTCGTATGAACTGAGTGGAGGATCATCATGCTGTTGGATGAAGCCCCGGAAAGTCCTGCCGTGTCGACTGTACTCAGAAACACTCGATTAACCCTGGAAATGATCAAGATTGAGCACACGCTTTTCGCGTTGCCTTTCGCCTTTCTGGGTGCAGTTTTGGCTGCAAATGGGCTCCCGACTCTAAGACAGCTACTCTGGATCGTCGTGGCAATGGTAGGTGCGCGGTCCACCGCGATGGCATTTAATCGTCTCGCCGATCGAAGATTCGATGCACGAAACCCGAGAACCGCCTTGCGAGCTTTACCGGCAGGACTGTTATCTGTGAGCTTCGTGTGGGCATTTACAATTGCTTCAGCAATGGTGTTTCTGTTGGCTGCTGCCATGCTCAACAGACTTACCTTGATACTTGCGCCTGTCGCGTTGGCAAGCGTGCTTCTTTATTCACTCACCAAGCGCTGGACGCAGTTTTCACATATCGTCCTCGGGTGGTGTCTTTCAATTGCACCAACTGGAGCATGGATCGCCGTGCGTGGGGAGTTTGGAAGTCCCGTCCCACTCTTGCTTTCCCTGGTGGTTTTGTTGTGGACCGCCGGCTTCGATGTGCTCTATGCGTGCCAGGATTACGACTTTGATCGGAGTGAAGGACTGTATTCGATACCTGCGCGGTTCGGAATCGGACGTGCACTTTGGATCTCAAGAGGTCTGCACACTGCCGCGTTCCTCGCTTTGGTCGCGCTTTATCTCGTCTCAGGATTAGGTCCGCTTGCCCTGATTGGCGTTGCAGCGACCGCAGCCTTGCTTCTTTACCAGCATCGACTCGTTAAAGCAGACGACCTCGGTCGACTTAACGCCGCGTTCTTTACTACAAACGCCTTCGTGAGCGTTATATTGCTGGTAACTTTTGGTTCAGCAGTATTCCTGCACTGACAGAAGGTGATTGGTTGACTATGGATTTTTCACACGACCAGAAACTCAATGACGTTGCCGGGCGAGTAACGGCAGGGGAGCGACTCTCGTTTGACGATGGCGTGGATCTCTACGCAACGACAGATCTTCCAGGACTCGGTAAGCTTGCCGATTTCGTAAGGCGACAGCGACATGGTCGCGTCACCTATTTCAACGTCAACCGACACTTGAATCCAACAAATATCTGTTATGCAGACTGCAAGTTCTGTGGTTTCTTCAGAACCCCTCGAGAAGCCGATGCTTACACACATAACATCGACGACAGTCTCAAAGTTGCTAGTCAGGCTATTGCTGAGGGCGCAACAGAACTTCACATTACGGGCGGTCTAAATACGAAATTGCCGTTTAGCTACTTTACCGATCTGTTGTCGTCGCTCAAGCAAAACTATCCACAGCTGCACTTGAAAGCGTTCACGATGGTTGAGTTTGACCATTTCGCTCATTTCTACAAAATGAGTGACGAAGACGTGATTCGGCAACTCATCGAAGCAGGTTTGAATTCTTGCCCTGGTGGAGGGGCTGAAATCTTTCGCGAGCCAACGCGCTCGATGATCTGTGCCCATAAATGCGACGCGAACCGGTGGCTCGAGCTTCAGGGCAAGATTCACGCAGCCGGCTTAAAATCAAATGCAACCATGTTGTATGGACATATTGAGTCTATCGAGGACCGCGTCGATCATTTGATCAAACTACGTGAGCAACAGGAGAAATCGGGTGGGTTCCAATGTTTCATTCCGCTGGCGTTTTATCCTCCTGAAACTCAACTCGCGCATTTACCCGGCCCGTCTGGAGTCGACTCCTTAAAGACAATGGCAGTGTCTCGTTTGCTTCTGGATAACTTTGACCACATCAAAGCTTACTGGGTAATGCTAGGTAAGCGCCTGGCCCAGGTTGCACTGCATTACGGTGCAAACGATATCGACGGAACAATCACAGAAGGCGGAGAGTTGACGACAAGCTACTCCGTAGAAGCAAACAACGAGGTGAAGATGAGCAAGACCGAACTCGTCGGACTCATTGAAGAAGCGGGCTTTGAGGCCGTTGAACGCGACACTGTCTACAATCGAATTGAACGTGACGATGTTAGTCTCGTCTGAGCAAGTTCAAAATCCAACTAGAAAGAGATCCATGCTTACCGATACTGAGAAACGAACTATTACTCTGGCACACTCGCCAGACTCTGACGATGCTTTTATGTTTTACGGCTTGGCCACTAATAAGCTTGATACTGGTAATCTTCAGTTCCAACATCTACTGAAAGACATTCAGACACTTAACGAAGAGGCTACTCGAGGCACTTACGACGTAACGGCTATCAGCTTTCACGCCTACTCCTACGTCGCTGATAAGTATGCCTTGCTGCCTCATGGCGCTTCCATTGGCGACAACTACGGCCCGATCGTCGTAGCCCGTACCTCAATGAAAGCGGAAGACATTTCCAAACTGAAAATAGCGATACCTGGAACTTTAACGAGCGCTTATCTGGCGCTTCGAATCTTCAATTCGGACTTCGAATACGTTGTAGTTCCGTTCGACAAGATTATCGATGCAGTGATCGACGGCACATGCGACGCCGGTCTACTGATTCACGAGGGGCAACTTTTTTATGAGGCGCTCGGCCTACACAAGGTGCTTGATCTCGGTGAATGGTGGCATGAGCGGCACGGGTTGCCACTGCCAATGGGAGGGAACGTCATACGACGCGATCTTGGGCCTACCCTCATAAAGGAAGTATCCGAATTGCTTCGAAAAAGCATTAGTTACTCTTTGGCGAATCGCGAAGACGCTCTTCAGTACGCGATGCAATTTGCCCGCGACATGGAACCTGAACTTGCCGATAGATTTGTGGCGATGTGGGTAAACGAACTTACCTTGGACTACACGGAGCGAGGTCGTGAAGCGGTGCGTAGACTTTTGGACGAAGGATTTGAAAAGGGAATCATCCCGAATCGGGTTGCAGTGGAATTTGTCAGTTGAGTTTTACGCAAGGGTGATCCGAGCTGGGGTGTGCGCGGTGACTTTGATAGCTACTCCGCCCAGATGGAGTAGCTTTATCACCGCGCACATCATCGACCACAGATACATAAAACCAAGCTCCTCCCAAAGCTTGGTTATCGCCATTCCGTGTAAGCAACGCCGCCGCTCGGCGTCACGTCTGCGCTCCCGCGCTGTAAAGCTCCACGGATTGTAGGACTAGCACCTGTAGTCGACATGAGGACCCTTGGAAACTCGTTTTTCAAATCTGCTGGGCGGCGATTCTGGAAGTTCAATGTGCTTCAAAATTCTGCGGGTGCCGCTTGTTGGTCTCTAACTTATTCTAATGAGGGCACCTTACACTAGATGCAGGAAAGTTTGCAACAGGAAAGTGGGGAATTTTACGGGCTTCTAAGGCTTGGACTCATCTTGGCAACAAGAGTGTTCGAAAACGGCATCTGAGAAACGCTTCTCTCGAAAGGGCCCTAAAATGACGCCACCGGTCAGGTAAGAAATGAAGAACCACACGTTTCAAAAAACACTCTCGCTAATGGGTTTGCTAGTGATATTTATCGTTGGCGCACTCAATGTCGCCGCGCAGACAGATTCGGGCTCCCTTAGTCCGGCCGAGGCCGAGAAAATCATTGGCGCGTTTACTCGCAAAGAGGCGGAGTTCCGACGTGCGCTCAATTTATATTCATTCAAACGCGACGCGTTGATACAAAGTATCGGAATGGGCGGGCAGGTGATTGGCGAGTATCACCGAGTTTCGCAGTTCACCTTTGATGATCAGGGCAATCGTTATGAGAAGATCAACTACTTTCCGATGTCCTCAATGCCTGAAGTTACACCGGAGGATATCGACGACCTTGGCGGAGTCGAACCTTTTGCCCTGGAACCGTCGAAGGTCGACAAATACAACTTTCGTTATGTGGGAAAAGAGAAGATCGATGAACTGAATCTTTATATCTTCGACGTCCAACCTAAAGTGATGCCAGATCCGAAGAAGATTAAGGACCGACTGTTTTCGGGAAGGATCTGGGTAGACGATCAGGATCTTCAGATTGTTAAGACCAAGGGCAAAGGCGTACCAGAGACAAAGAAAAATAAGTTTCCTACGGTCGAAACCTATCGCGAACACATCGACGGCCGTTTCTGGTTTCCTACCTATTCATATGCCGATGAAGAACTCATATATGAGAATGGTGGCTCGCTACACGTGCGGATGAAGGTTCGCTATATGGACTTTGCTCCCACCCGCGCCACGCTGAAGGTAACTGAAGTCGGAGAGAACGAAACGCCTTCCGGGAACGACGTTAAGCCGGTCGAGGTCGGTGACCTCAATGCTAAGGCAGTGACGATGCCGAAACCAGTACTCACCGATGAGGCCAAAAAAGTAAAAGCCTCCGGCAAAGTTTCTGTCAGGGTTGTGGTGGATGAGAATGGCAAGGTTGTCTCTGCTACGGCACTAAACAACGTCGCTCTGTTACGTCAACTGGCAGAGGATGCAGCGCGGCAGGCTGTTTTCAATCCGCTCACGGTTGGTGGCATCACAGTGCGCTTTACCGGCACACTGACATACGACTTCCATTAGTTCACATTCGTTATTGCCACGTTGAGTTCAGCAGCAATTGAACTACGCACTTTGGTGATCAAATCGCTGATGTCCTGATCGGTCTTAAGGCCGTGGGTCGAAATTGGCGGCATGATCACCATTTCGATTGTTCCAGCTTTAGCTTCACCACTTCCCTTTCCCATCAACTCGTCGGAGTGCTTGATAGCGATCGGTACGACAGGCACACCGGCCTGCTTGGCCATGTAGAAGGCCCCCTTCTTAAAGTGCAGCAGCTCGCCTGGCTTCGCCCTGGTACCTTCAACAAACACTCCGAATGAGATACCCGAGCGAATCCGCTGCACGGCGGCGTCAGCGGTGCGAATCGCATTCTCGCGATCACTACGATCGATCGCCATTACATTCACGAAACCCATTCCAACTCCCAGTACCGGGACTTTGAGTAGCTCTTTTTTTGCAAGCAGTCCGATTCGGCGGCCTGTATAGATGAACAAAGTCGCAGTATCGAGATATGAGCGATGATTGGCTACGAACACGTAAGTTTCGTTTGGCTTGAGTAACTCAAGTCCACTGACCTTTACACTGACACCGCTCAGTCGTAACCATGCACTGGCGCCAAAGCGCGCAACCGGGTAAACGAGATGATGCTTTTGTAGTATCCATGCAATGATCAGTATTGGAGGTCCGAGTACCCCCAGCAGTGCGCCAGCTACAAATAACGACCACCAATAATGGAGGCGACGAAAAAAGCGGGGCTGGCTTGTGCTAGACTCAGCAGCCGCGGTTTTCTCGATCTCAGCAATCTCTTCCATCAAATCTTTTCGCAAAGGAATAATGACGGCATGGTCAGGTATAGATTCGGAATTATTAGAGTCTGTGCATTCCTCGTATTCGCTACGCTATCAAATACCGCACTCTTACAAGCACAGGCCCAACGAACTAATCCGCTCTCGAGAATTCCGTCTCCAAAATCAGTGCTTGGATTTTCCCCAGGGGACGATCGCACAATTGCAGATTGGGGTCAGATCACTAACTACTTCAGTCAACTCGACAAAGCGTCTGATCGCATACTTGTTCAATCACTCGGTCAATCAACGTTGAAACGGCCACTCATCGTGGCCTTCATCAGCGCGCGAGAGAATATACTGGCTCTGGAAAAATACAAAGACATCCAACGTCAGCTTGCCGATCCGCGCAAAGTTGGTGGCCCCACTCAGCGCGATCAACTGATCTCAACTGGAAAGACCGTCGTCGTCATTTCATGTTCAATCCATTCCACTGAAATCGTCGCATCGCAAATGTCTATGCAGCTGGCTTACGACCTCGCAACTGCTCAGGACGCTGAAACCCGCGAGATCCTCCAAAATACAATTCTCCTACTAATCCCTTCTCCAAACCCTGATGGTGTTGACATCGTCACCAACTGGTATCGAAAGAGCCTTGGGACCGGCTACGAAGGGCGCGAACCTCCTGAGCTCTATCACTACTACGCCGGGCACGATGACAATCGCGATTGGTTCATGCTGAATCTGAAAGAAACGCAACTCATCACCCGCCTCCTGTGGCATGACTGGTTTCCAGAGATTGTGTACGACGTGCATCAACAAGGATCGAATGGATCGCGCTTCTTCGTTCCACCTTTCTACGATCCACCCAATCCGAATATCGATCCCTTGCTCTTACGGCAGGTGGGACTAATCGGTCATAAAGTCGCTGCGGATCTGCAAAGTGCCGGATTCAAAGGTGTCTTAACCAATGCTCTTTACGATACCTGGTGGCACGGCGGCTTTCGAACTGCGCCGTACTTCCATAACTCAATCGGCATTCTTTCCGAGGCAGCAAGCGCTCGACTGATGACGCCATCAACTGTAACTGTCGATCAACTCGCGCGGTCAAGCACACGCGGAATGCGTAGCGCAACGGAAGCTACAACAAACTTTCCTGATCCATGGCCTGCTTCGACCTGGCGCCCACGCAACATTATGGATATGGAATTGATCGCCGCGCGTGGAATACTTTCTTTGGCAGCTAAATACAAAACCGATTACTTGCGAAACTTCTACGAGCTCGGAAGGAAAAACGTTGGGCAACCAGTCCAACCTAATCAACCAATCGCGTACCTGGTCCCAGCGGGACTTTCACGCGGTGAAGCGGTTGCCAAGCTCATTGGAAGTCTGATTGATCAGGGTGTGGAAGTGTTTCGACTCGATAGTGAACTTCACGTTTCCTATGGGCCACAAATGCTGCAAAG
>DATEXA010000209.1:0-59758 GCA_035257465.1 Pyrinomonadaceae bacterium
AAGGAGGGCTCCGAGTACTTGATACTTACTCTGAGAGCCCTCCTTGACAGTCGGGCTACTGCACCGAGCTCGCATTCCAACCTCAATTGAACGTCATGCCCAAAGATTCCCAGGCAAAACTAAACGCTCCCGCGCCGGACTTCGTTCTTCCTGACGGCAACGGAGAGCAATGGCGACTGTCGGACCAGCGCGGAAAGATTGTCGTCCTTCTTTTTTATCCGGGTGACGAGACTCCGGTATGCACATCGCAGCTGTGTTCCGTTCGCGATCGATGGGACGACTATCTCGCCACCGGCGCAGAAGTCGTCGGCATCTCCGGCGATTCGATCGAGTCGCACCGCAAGTTTGCAGAACATCACAAGCTCCCGCTGCGTCTGTTGTCAGATGCTGATCGTAAAGTCTCGGATTCGTATGGAGCGCGATCACTGATTCCCGGCAAGGTGGCGCGCTCGGTATTCGTGATCGATGCACAGGGAGTGCTGCGCTACGCAGATGTGCGACCACTGGGGTTGCTCAAGCCAAAAGACGAGAAGACGATTGCGGCCATAAAAGATGCGCAGAAGTGATTTGGGATTTCGGATTGCGGAATTCGAAATCCCAAATCAACATTCGCTCCGCTCACCTTCTCCCCTTATAATCCAGTCACGACACACAAGGAGCACTATCATGGCTGACACGATCAAATGTACGCACTGCGGTAACAAACGACCCGCGCTGGGGTTTGCGCCGTTCCCGAACGCATTGGGGCAGCGGATTGCCACAGAGATTTGCCAGCCTTGCTGGAGTGAATGGCTACAAAAGCAGACGCAGATCATCAATCATTACGGGTTGGATCTTACGAACCCCGATGCGCAGAACTTTCTGTTCGACAACATCAAGGGCTTCCTATTTGGCGATGCGCCGCAGTTAGCGCAGATTGATACCTCGAAGGAAGGGTCTGTGAAGTGGTAGCGATTTGTCTTAGGGCTTGGCCTTTTGAACTGTGAAGATGCGGAAGCAAATCCCCAACGAATTCAGAACGGCTTTGCACAAAAGAGTCAGTTCGAGTCCGCGAAGCGGACGAATGACAGTAGCCCAGCGATTTATCGCTGGGACTGCGATTAATTTTTGTCGGTTACAGTGCGTAAAGCGGACGGCTGAACCGAAACGTACTTGAAAGCAATGGATTACGAGTTTTCATTCAGTCGTCCCCTTCACGGACTGCACTCCCTTTGCCGGTTTCCCAGCACTGAAGTGCTGGGCTATTTAGCAGTCGTCCGCTGATCGCGGACTGCAAACCCTCTCTAGCGTGCAGTCGCTTCGCGCCTGGTTCTGATATTTCCGCTATTACGACTTTCGGCCCATTCATTGCAGTACTCCCCTTGCTGCCCGTTGTTCTATTCGATACCCCCTGAAAAAGCGCAGAAACTCTCTCAGGAGCCAGTGTGTGCTCATGGCATGTTTTGATGCGCGCGTACGTTTTCCGAACTTTAAAAAGCACCAGGAGGCTTCGAATATGAGGTTCAAATTTCTCGCACTCATCGCGGTCACGCTCGCACTTTCCGGCTGTGATAACAACAACGCGAACACCACCGCCAACACAAACATCAATGTCAACCATAACGCCAACACGGCCATTGCGACATCAACGCCTGTTCCGACTAACACCGCAAACGATAACCGACGTGCACCAACACGAGAAGAGTACGAACGCAACAAAGAACGATATAACCGGGAAGCCAAAGAAAGCGGCAGGACCGTTGGAACTGGCCTGAACGACGGTTGGATATGGGTCAAAGCCAGGTTCGATCTTGCGGCGGTAGATGATCTACGAGATTCAACGATCAATGTTGACGTTAATAACAGCGTCGTTACGCTTACCGGCACGGTCGCAACTCAGGCCCAGGTGGCGAAGGCTGACCAGACAGTCAAAGCGATCGACGGCGTTAAGGGCGTACAGAACAAGCTCAAGGTCGTTGCAAACACGAATGCGAATGTGAATAGCAACAAGGCTAACGCAAATACCAAAGCCAAGACCAAGTAATTGCGCAGATGGGTCGCAGGGTTTGTGCGCGTCCTTGGAGTGCGGTGTCCCGGCACCGCTTTGGCCAAAGCGCCGGCGGGCCGGCGCACTCCAAGGAGGCGCTCTATTCATCGGCCGTCCCAACAAACACTAAAACATCGCGCCACTTTCGTGCTGAGCAATTTTAAGTTAAGCTCTGCGCACTCTTTCGAATCGACGTGTTCTGCAGCTTTATAGTTACCGCACGAATTCCGTAGTTCGAAATCCGAAATTCTTTTCTTAGCTTTCGCAAATCAATTCGATGGGGATTTGGTGCCTATGCCAAGAGTCCGCCTGCGGCTTATAGCCACACTACTCGCAGTTTCTCTGTCCGCTGCTCTCGTAATTCGGTTCGCTGCAGCACAACACTCTGGTGTTGACTCGTATGCGATCACAAACGCTCGCATCGTTCCAGTGTCGGGCGCACTCATCGAACGCGGCACTATTGTTTTTCGCAACGGCCTGATAGTCGCCGTTGGTGCGAACGTGAGTGCTCCCTCTGACGCGCGGGTGATTGATGGAACTGGACTGACAGTCTATCCAGGCTTAATCGACTCATACACAAACCTCGCTCTGCCTGAAGCATCTCCGGCGCCATCTGTCGGCAGCGGTGGCGGTGGGTTTTTCCAACAGCAACAAGCTGCACAACCGCGCCCGGGCGGATCAAACTCAACAGAGCCACCAGGACTACAACCGGAAACGATGGCTGAGGACGTGATTAGAACGGGTGGTGCGGAAGTCGATTCGGCACGAAACGCCGGGTTCACAACTGCGTTGACGTTACCACGCACCGGGATCTGGATCGGCCAATCCGCGTTAATAAATCTCGCCGGCGACACTCCTCAGCAAATGATCGTGCGTTCACCCGTGGCAATGCACGTCGGCTTCACACCGTTGCGCGGCACGTATCCCGGTTCTTTGATGGGAGTGTTTGCAACACTGCGTCAGATGATGCTCGATGCGCAGCGCTACCGCGATGCATGGCAAATCTATGAGCACTCGCCGCGTGGGGTTCGCCGGCCTGACACTGATCGTTCGCTTGCGGCGCTGGTGCCAGTCATCGAAGGGAAGATACCTGTCGTAATGCTGGCGAACACCGAACGTGAAATCACACGCGCACTGGATCTGGCTACTGAGTTTAAGTTGAAACTGATCATCGCCGGCGGACGTGAATCTGAGCGGCTCACCGATCGGCTGGTTAAGCAAGATGTGCCCGTGCTTTTATCGCTGAATCTTCCACGACGCACCACCGCGGCAATTCCGGAAGCTGATCCCGAGCCATTGCGGGTCCTGCGTGAACGAGTCGAAGCTCAGCAGACCGCAGGCAAACTTGCCAAAGCCAAAGTTCGTTTCGCTTTCGAATCCGGATCGTTAACGAATGCGTCAGACATCCTTGTCAATGCAAATCGGACCATCGAGAATGGCCTGTCAGCCGAGGACGCACTTCGAGCATTTACGATCTGGCCCGCCGAAATTCTCGGCATCTCCAATCAACTCGGTTCAATCGAAGTGGGTAAGATTGCGAATCTAACCATCACGCGTGGTGATCTGTTTGACCGCAACAGTCGAATCACGAATGTGTTTATCGATGGACGACCAGTTGATCTAAAACCCGCGGCCGCGGTTGCTCAAACTCGATCCAATCTCACCGGCGCCTGGTCTCTCGCTATCAATCTCGGCGAAGAGAAGACAACGTCACTTACCCTTCAACAGGAAGGAAACCGGCTAACCGGTTCGATTCAAGGTCCGTTCGGATCGGGGGAAATCGCAAACGCGTCGGTTGGGAACGAAGTCCGTTTCACGGTGGTTTTGAATATCGACGGTCAAACCAGGGAAGCGACCTTTGCGGGAGCAGTTGCTGGATCTGGAAACGAGATTCGTGGGGCTGTAACGATTGAAGGTCGAGCACCTGGAACATTCACTGCGACTAGAAGTGTTCCGAATTGAACTCGTGCTTTTCAACGGACAAGCAAAAGAGCCTCTTGCAAAAGTCCACTAATGACTCGCGGAGTGGGATTTACTCAAAGCTCTTGCTTCTTCAACAGTTCCTTCTTCACTCCGGAGGAGTGCGATGTTTATAGCTCGTCGCTACTTAACAACTCTGCTCTGTTCGGAAGAGCGGCATTCTTTCGGGCCTACTGGGATCACCCTGCCGCTCTTCCGAACAGAGCCGGAGGAGGATGGCTTGCTGGCTATAAACATTGCACTCCTCCGGAGTGAGACCCTGACATTCTTTTATTCGCGTTCTGATTTTTGCAAGACGCTCTAAAGCTTACGCGGACAAACGACAAGCTAAAACATATCGAACATCATTTTTACGGAGCCGATCATGAGACGATTTATAACGAACCTTGTCTTGATTTCAATACTCAGCACACTGCCGCTGAGTGTCGCTCGGTCACAAAATCCCGCAGCCAATCCAACCGAAACACTGATCAAGAACGCAACCGTGCTGACAATCACAAAGGGCACGTTGGAAAACGCGGATGTTCTGATTCGCGCCGGCAAGATCGCGGGCGTCGGTAAGAACCTGCGTGCATCTGCGAATGCGCGCGTGATTGATGGGACAGGCAAATACGTGATGCCAGGCATCATCGACTGCCACTCCCATTCAATGCTGGACACGATTAACGAGGGTACGCTCGCAGTCACATCCATGGTGCGTACTCGGGATGTGATCAATCCAACCGACGTGGATCTCTATCGCGAACTGGCTGGTGGCGTCACTACTCTCAATCTGCTCCACGGTTCGGCAAATCCGATTGGTGGTCTCAACACGGTCGTGAAAATCAAATATGGACGTCCAGCGGAAGAGTTCATCTTTCCTGGCGCAATGCCGGGAATCAAGTTCGCTCTCGGCGAAAACGTGAAGCGGTCGAGCACACCGAACCAACCAGGAATTACCCGGCGCTATCCCAATACGCGTATGGGTGTTGAAGAGACGATTCGCGATGCATTTACCAAGGCACGTGATTACAAACGAACCTGGGATGAGTACCGTGCTGCGGTTGCCAAAGGCGACAAGAATCTGATTCCGCCAAAACGCGATCTGCAACTCGAACCGCTTGTCGAAGTGCTCGAGGGCAAACGTTACGTCCACGCACACAGCTACATCGCCAGCGAGATTCTGATGCTCATCGGAATCGCCGACGAATTTGGT
The DNA here is from genome assembly GCA_035257465.1 of Pyrinomonadaceae bacterium. Taxonomy (GTDB): domain Bacteria; phylum Acidobacteriota; class Blastocatellia; order Pyrinomonadales; family Pyrinomonadaceae; genus PSRF01. Next base: position 5,202 of record DATEXA010000209.1, read on the forward strand.
TTCAAAGTCAAAACTTTCCAACACGTTCTGGAAGGCTACAAGGTGGCCAAAGAGATTGCTGCACATGGCGCCGGCGCTTCGATTTTTGCCGACTCGTGGGCTTACAAGATTGAGGCGTACGATGCGATTCCTTACAACTCGGCAATCCTGACTCGCGCTGGAGTTGTTGTTTCAGTGAACTCCGATTCCGATGAACGTGCACGACGTCTCAACATCGAAGCTGCAAAAGCAATGCACTGGGGCGACCTCACGGAAGAACAAGCACTAAAGTTGATCACTATCAACCCCGCAATCCAACTGGGCATTCAGGACAAAGTCGGCTCAATCGAAGTTGGCAAGGATGCTGATCTCGCGATTTGGAATGGACATCCGTTCAGCGTCTACTCACGTGTCGATACGACAATTATCGACGGCGACATTTTCTTCGATCGACAACAAGACCTCGCACGGCGAGCCGATCTGGCAAAGGAGCGAGCAGCACTCGAACAAGCCGATCCGAACAAGCCTTCGACGCAGGGTCAGTCTCCACAAACCCCTCGTCGTCGACCACGTGCACATGAAGACGACGACATGTGGGAAGGAGAGCGGCCGTGAACAAAGTGCAAAGACGGGGTGACGCAGAGATGGGGAGAGACGGGGTGATGCAGAGATGAAAACAGTTGCAAGAGTACTGACGGTAATGGTCGTAATTGTTGCGTTCGCGGCAACGATGAGCGCGCAACAGATTGGAAGTCCAACGTTGCAGCAAGGGTTAACGCCGCCACGAGGTACGTTTGTTATTCGCAATGCTCGCATCGTGACAGTCAGTGGCGCTGATATCGAGAACGGCAGCATCGTAATTCGCGACGGTAAGATCGAAGCCGTTGGCGCAACTGTGAGTGCCCCCTCCGGCTCGCAAACGATCGATGGGCACGGTCTGTCTGTCTATCCGGGGATGATCGACGCCGGCACGAACATGGGTCTCGTCGAAGTGCCGCAAGGTGCGAATGGTACTGTCGACACTTCCGAAGTTGGTGAGTTCAATCCAAACTCTCGGGCCATCATCGCAGTGAATCCACACAGCGCTCATATTGCCGTTACGCGTGTTGAAGGAATCACGAATGTTCTCACTGCGCCGACCGGCGGGCTAATCTCCGGTCAGGCCACAGTTATCAATCTTCTCGGCAGCTCTCCCAAAGAAATGGCAGTGATCCCGAACGCCGCGCTAGTGATCAACTATCCGCGCATCGGGGGTGGAGGTGGCGGTGGTTTTGGTGGATTTCAGCAGCAACAAACAAACCTAACCGAGACACTCGCGGCTAACGAGCGCCAGCTTGAACAGATCCGAAAGCTCCTGCGTGATGGAGAAGCTTACGGTCGCTCGCGCGCTGCCTATGCGAAAGACAATTCACTCCCGCGCCCGGATCTCAATGTGGTCCTGGAAGCACTCGTGCCTTATGTTCGAGGCGAGCAACCCGTAATCTTCCGTGCCGACCGCGAGGCAGAGATTCGCGGCGCGATCAAATTCGCCGAGGAGATGAAGTTAAAGGCAATCATTCTTGGTGGTGACGACGCGTGGAGAGTCGCCAGTCTGCTCAAAGAGAAAAACGTTCCGGTGATCCTGACCGGTATATTCCAACTGCCGAATCGCGAAGATGATCCGTACGATGTGCTTTACGAAAATGCAGCGAAACTTCAGCAGGCAGGAGTTCGCTTTTGCATTTCAAGTGGCGATCCTGGGGCAGAGGCCAGGAACCTGCCGATGTACGCAGGCATGGCCGCGGCCTACGGGTTGTCGAAAGCAGACGCGCTGAAATCCGTCACACTCTATCCGGCTCAAATTTTGAATGTGTCCGATCGTCTCGGCTCAATCGAAGTCGGCAAAATGGCTAATCTGGTTGTGACCGATGGCGACCTGCTCGAGATTCGAACGCATATTCGTTATTTGTTCATCGACGGTCGTCAGGTTCCGTTGACCAGTAGGCATACGGAATTGAATGATGCGTTTAAGAATCGGAAATGAAATTACATCCGGAGATTACGCCGATTTACGCAGATTAATTTTCAGGTCTTAGGTCTTTGGCTTTTGGCCTTTAGCGCAGAAGCAAACGGAATCAAAGATAAAGCCCCCAACAATGGTCAAACCTGAAGGCCAAAACCCAAAGGCCAAGACCGAAATTAATCTGCGTAATCGGCGTAATCTGTGGATGATCGTCTAGGAGGATTTCCCTTTGTTTCCAAAATATTTGCTCGTCATTCTTCGTGCCACTGCGTTCTCAGCAGTGGCTTTTATTTTCTCCATCCCCACTTTTTCCCAGACCAAGCTTTTGCGATTCCCCGATATCAAGAGCGATAAGGTGGTGTTCACTTATGGCGGCGACCTGTGGACTGCACCTTCGAGTGGCGGTACTGCGATGCGCTTGACCTCGCATCCCGGTGTCGAACTGTTTGGGAAATTTTCGCCTGACGGTAAATGGATTGCTTTTACCGGACAGTATGACGGCGACGAACAGGTGTTTGTGATTCCCACAAGTGGTGGCGAGCCACGCCAGTTGACGTTCTATCCCGCAAGGGGACCTTTGGCACCTCGCTGGGGTTGGGACAACCAGGTGTATGGCTGGTCAAACGACGGCAAACGAATCATCTTCCGTTCATTGCGTGATTCATGGTCGCTCCCGATTGCTCGTCTCTATTCAGTATCAATCGATGGCGGACCTAGTGAGCCATTAGCGATGCCCACCGCAGGCTCTGGTGATTATTCGCCGAGCGGAACTGAAATGGCTTATTCGCCGCAATCGCGTGACTTCAGATCTGAAAAGCGCTACGGCGGTGGCCAGGCAAACGCGCTGTACATTTTTGACTTCAAAACTAACTCCGCAAAGCGAATCACAGAAGGTCCACGCGCAACACGCGATCCGATGTGGATCGGCGACACGATCTACTTTGATTCAGATCGTGACGGCCACTTCAATCTCTACGCTTATACAGTTTCAACTGGTCGGACGAGTGAGGTAACGCAGAACAGGACCTACGACGTTCGTTGGCCAAGTTCCGACAACCAGGGCCAAATTGTTTATGAGCTCAACGGCGAACTCCAGGTCTTCGATGCAAAGGCCAGGAAGAGCACGGCAATTTCCATCAACGTTCCCGATGAAGGCATTAACAAACGACCAAGCCGTGTCTTCGCGGGTAACTTGATCGAATCCGTCGGTCTAAGTCCGAAAGGCGAACGCGTCGTCGTTTCTGCTCGTGGTGATATTTTCACTGTACCTATTGAGAAGGGACCAACTCGAAACCTCACCAATTCATCTGGCGCGCACGACAAGTGGCCAAGTTGGTCACCTGACGGTTCACAGATCGCATACATCTCCGACAAGTCCGGCGAAGAAGAGCTCTATATAGAAGCGCAGGATGGTTCGAAACCTGCCGAACAGATTACACAAGGCGGCAGTGCCATGCGCTACGCGCCAGAGTGGACTCCGGATGGAAAACGGATCGCGTTCAGTGACAAAGATGGCAAGGTCTATATCCTTACGATGGCTGATCGTAAGGTCATTGAGATCGCTGACTCACGACGTGGCCAGATTCGTGACTACGCCTGGTCGCCAAAAGGAAACTACCTCGCGTTCAGCATGCCTGGCCCAAATCAGTTCGCTTCAGTTTTCGTTTGGAGTGCGAGTGACAATCAGCTCCGACGCATAACTGACGAATCATTCAACGCTTACAATCCGGCCTGGGACCCGCAGGGAAATTATCTTTACTACCTGAGTGATCGAGAGTTCAGCCCTCAGATCTCTGCGATCGAGTTCAACTATGCACTGAATCGACCGACCTACATCTACGCAGTCACGCTGCGCAAAGATGGGAAACACCCCTTCCCGCCGGAAAGCGATGAGGTGACGATTTCCAAGTCCGTGGAAGACGCACCAAAACCAGCCGCTTCACCCGCCGCCGACAAACCTGCTGAGACTCCGGCAACAGAACCAAAAGCAGAAGCCACACCAAAGCCACCGGCAAATCTTGTCATCGACTTTGATGGCATTTCGAATCGAGTTGCGCGCGTGCCTTTGGCCGCTGACAACTACGGAAACCTGAGCGCAAAGACCGGGCACTTGCTTTACGCGGTTGGTGGAGCTCCTTACTACGGTCGCCAGGGTGACCGCACAACGTCGCTTCGCATTTACTCCATCAAGGATCGAAAAGAAACAACGCTTGTCGAAGACATGCGCGGCTACACACTTTCTGAGGACGGTTCGAAGGTGCTCGTGTTTCAGGGACCGGGCGCAAATTTGTACGATGCAACTCCGCAAGGCGAACGCAGTCGCAAAGCAGTATCTACTGCGGGCTTGTACGTCGATCGTGTTCCGGCGGAAGAGTGGAACCAGATCTTCAATGAGGTTTGGCGCAGATATCGTGATTTTTTCTACGTGTCCAACATGCATGGGTTTGATTGGGTCGGCCTGCGAGAGCAATACAAACCACTGCTCAAGTACGTCGCTCATCGTTCAGATCTGAACTACGTCATTCAGGAAATGATTGCCGAGCTGACCATTCAGCACGCTTACATCGATGGCGGCGACTTCAATATTCCTCCGCGTCCTCGATCGGGTCTGCCGGGAGCGCGTTTCGAGCTTGATCAGCAGGCAGGACGCTATCGCATCTCCAGGATCTTCGCGGGTGAAAATGAGGAAGACATTTACCGCTCTCCACTAACCGAAGTCGGAGTTAATGCAAGTGTTGGTGATTACGTACTCGCAATTGACGGCGAAGAGTTGAAAGCGAACGACGATCCTTATCGCTTGTTGAGAAACAAAGCCGACAATCCTGTGAGTCTGACACTAAACAAGACGCCGACGATGCAGGGCGCACACATAGTTTCGTACCGTCCGATTACGGATGAAAGTAACTTACTGTATCTGAGCTGGACGAACGGCAATCGTGAGAAAGTGGCTAAGGCAACGAACGGTCGTGTCGGCTACCTGCACGTTCCCGACATGGGCGCAGCGGGAATACGTGAGTTCATTAAGTGGTACTACCCGCAACTGCAAAAGGAAGCGCTGATCGTAGATGTGCGTGCAAATGGCGGTGGCAACGTATCTCGCATGCTCATCGAGCGACTTCGTCGCAAGGTACTCGCCCTCAATTACTCACGAACGAACGATGAAGCTTCGACCTATCCGGATGGCACGTTCATTGGACCTATGGTCGCACTGCTCGATGGCAATTCCGCATCTGACGGAGACATTTTTCCCGCGATGTTTCGTGAAGCCGGACTTGGTCCCTTGATTGGAAAACGATCCTGGGGCGGTGTGGTTGGCATATCAAACCACGGACAACTGATCGACGGTGGAACTGTGAATGTTCCCGAGTCAGGCTTCGCAAGCAAGAATGGTGAATGGATTATTGAAGGCTACGGAGTGGATCCGGATATCGAAGTTGATAACGATCCGCAATCACTTATGCAGGGCAAGGACCCGCAACTCGAACGGGCCATCGCGGAGCTTATGAGTAAGCTAAAGAATCCAGTTAAGCTTCCGGGTAAGCCCGCGCCACCCGTAAAGACGATCAACTCAAGCGCGACGAGTAAGACGAATAGGTAAGGAAAGAATGATCATCCGCGAGTGTCCGATAAGCTTCAGCTTGTCGGTTAAGTGTAAAATTCGCCCGGTGGTAAACGAATCTACCTTACGAGACCGACAAGCTGAAGCTTATCGGACATCCGCTAGATCAACATCTGGGTGATTAGTCTTCCCATGTCATGGGCCTGTATCGATGGGCCCAGATTGTCAGGCCCACCTTTCATTACGCAAAAGCCATCGAGCGCGTGTTGACCAGTTTTGATTCCAGTGGGCGGCGACTCAAAATGTGTATTGTCAATTCGGAAGCGTGATGAAAAAGCCGCATCGTGCCAATGAACGACCAGGTCAGGAATTCGGTGATGCAACGCCATTGCGTCATTCGCGGCCGTGCGAATAACTTCGCGTACAAGAGGTTGGCCGTCGCTATTTTCTAACTGCCTGAGCATTGCCTCGAGTTCGTCTAGTGTTTCGCAGTACCTATCTAACGGTACGCTTCCCTTTGCCTCACGCCCCTTCAGGTTTATTCGAACCCAACCATACTGATCTGTTGGCAGTGAAAATGCGCGCGTCTTCTGCCAGTCGTACACAGGAAGCATCGTCGGTCTGGCGACTTGTTGAATTGCTACCTCCGGAGTCGTTCGGTAGTAAAGACTCCTGACAAACTGTGGGGATCGCTTCTTAAGACCGGCAAGCATCGACCAGCGTCGTTCAGACCACGACTGTGAACTCCAGCTGCTGATTTGCGAAAACCCGCGCATGCAAAGTACCTGCTGAAGGAATACCGGGGAACCACGGCCCGCCTTCATCCCGTGAAGCGAGAAGACCATCACTATCGCATCATGGCCTGCGGTTGCAGCGAGGTTTGTAATTTGGCGGTCGACTTCGCGATACACGTCTTGCAGTAACGGCTCTGACGAAAACAAATTCTTAGAGCGATACACCGGATGGTCAGAAGCCACCGTGTGCCACATTTGATGTCCGGTATGATGTGTTTCGGGAAATACGATCAACGCGAGTGCGGGTCGCGTATGGTCGATCAAATGTTGGACAAGCGTTCCACGTCGACGAACACCTTCCTTCGAGTCCTCCGTGAGCTGTCGCAATGCATCCCGATCATCCGGCTTCACAGCTCCCTGCCGTTTTAAGCAGAGCGGATGTACTGGAACTTGCTTTAGTAACTCAGAAATCTTTTCCGGACCACTTTGCGTTTTCTCCAGTACTGAGTCATGTGACCACCATTCTGAGACTTCGAAGCCCGACTTGATTCCAACCGGTGTTGCAAAAGGCACGTCCAACACACCCACAGCTATGCCTCTTTCGTCGAGCCTCTTCCAAAAGGGATCCAGGTCGCGTCCATGGTAGCGTTCAAGACTCATTTTCTCAGGTCGCCAGATCCATTCGCTGTAACGTCCATGCTCTGTTGGCGGTGTGCCTGTGATGAATGTGGGCCAGACTGATCCGCTGCCAATGTGTGCCGGCGCCTCTACACGAAACCAACGCCCATCGGACGCAAGCGCCGCGAGGCCCGGCATTGAACCATCCTTCATCAGTTGCTGGATCAGTGAAGGTTCAGCTGCATCAAGTCCAATTGCCAGTACTTTTAGATCGCTATTGGAGTTCATTCAGTAGCTCTTGAGGATTGACCCATTTGTTTTCAGTTGCTGAACGAAGGCAGGCTTCAACTATGGCCATCGTATGCAAATTATCTTTCCCACTTGCTTCGGTCTCCTCGTTGCGAACGATTGCACGTTCGAATTGATTCAGCAGTATTTGTTCCTCAGTTAAGTTCCTTGGACCTCGTCGAATGAAGCGTGGAAGTTTTCCTTTTTCACAAAGTAAGAGCCAGCGCTGGAAGACATGGAGGGTTGCCAATTCGCCGATGAAGCGCGCGTAAAATTCCTGTCCGCGCTCAAAGAACTCGTGTCCGCTGGATTCGTATGTGGCGGAGTAGAAAGCGCGGGTGCCATCCTCAAACGACAACATTGTGCGCATCGATGCACCTTTAGGAAGACTGCTCCAGGTGAGCGTGAAGTCGTCAGACAGTACATTGTTGACTTCGGTGGCGAGTAAGTATCGCATCACATCGAGATGGTGAACTCCCATTCCCCAGAGAACACTTTGAGTTGCTCGTGTTTGAGCGAGCGACATCTCATGCGGCACGCGATAATACTGGCAAACAACCATACCTATCCTTCCAAGTCGTCCCTCACTGATCAGACGGCGTACAGTTCGGTAGACTCTTAGATAGCGATAGTTTTGCGCAACCAACAGCGGAGCACTCTTCGCCTTCGCAAGTCGCACCAGTTCATTTGCTTCGAGGAGGCTGGTAGTGAATGGTTTTTCGACTAGGACTGCTTTGCCACGTGCAAGGGCTGTTTGACAGTCCTGGAAATGCTGTTCTGCCGGAGTCACTACGAGTACAGCCTGGCATTCAACATTGTCATCAAGCGCTTCTTCAAGACTGCTGTAACACGCCGAGTTGGGTAGTTTGTAAGTTTGAGCGGTACTTGCTAACGCGGTCTCGTCAACATCAACACAGGCCACGAGTTCAAACGCTGGAGACGATGTCAGCTCTCGAATCCAATCACGGCCACGGACTCCGACGCCGGTAATTGCTGCCTTAATCGCCATTCGTATGGTGTGCCCTCCTTGATCTGCATCCCAGCGATTGAGTCACGAAAACGAATAAGGAGCCTGAGAAAGGTCCGCAAGCTAGCTGGATGAATGTTCCCCCAGATAGCCGAAGCGAGTGTCACTAGCGTCTCGTGGTTCCATTTGAGCGATTTGTTAGATAGCAGGGCGCGCAAGATCATGGGCTTGTGACCGGCCCAGAGACGCATAGCTCCGAGCATATAAAAAGCAGCAAGTTCGTGTCCGTTGTGAAGATGGTTATGATTGATCAAAATTGCACCGTTGCTGAGAGTCGCGTTGTGCGTGTGGTAGCGATAGCTATAAAGGACGTCGGGCAGAGTAACGACGCGGGCCCTCTGCGCCATCCGCATAAATAAATCCTGATCCTCACCGGCGACACGGTGAGTAAGGTAACCACCGATCGATTCAAACACGGCCAAACGAAACATCGCTGAACCATGTGGAAACGGTACGTAATCTGATCGCCGGAGAATTCGCCAACGATCGCGCGGTCGGACCACTTTGCCGGTTACATCGATTCCAACACAGAGCGTGCCGACCGCAGCAATGTCCGGTTCATTTTGCAGGACCTGCCACTGTTGCTGAAGTCGATGCTTATGTGAAATGTCGTCTGCGTCCATTCGCGCTACTATCTCCGAACTGGATTTTGAAACTGCATAGTTCGAACTGCGCGACAAGCCAAGGCATTCCTGACTTTCAAAATACCTTATTCGCGAATCCTTGAGCGACCATTCGCGAATGAGATCGCCGGAGCCATCGGTGGACCCGTCATTAAAAATGATGAATTCATAGTCCTCGAATGTCTGATTGAGGATGCTTTCAATGCTTTGATTGAGAAACGGGCGCGCGTTATGGACGGGCATTACAACACTGAGCATTGGTTGAGACATTTTGGGTCGTTATTAAGGCGCAGGAATTTTAACATTAGTCGCCCGTCATCGTGATTACCTTTATGTTTCAGCAATTTTTCTCACTCCGGAGGAGTGCGATGTTTATAGCTCGACGCGACTCAGCAACTCTGCTCTGTTCGGAAGAGGATGGCTTGCCGGCTATAAACATTGCACTCCTCCGGAGTGGAACCCCTGACATTCTTTTGTTCGCGTTCTCACTTTTGCAAGTCGCTCTGAATCTTATCGGACATCCTGTACCCGCAACTTCTCAATTGGAAGCATTGCTGGATTGCCTTTGTGTTGCCAACAGCGGACTGGTCCATGAACACGACGTGAGCAAGGCGTTCCTTTCTTCGTCCTTGCTCCACAAATGTAAACATCATCTTCAATCATTGCTGGTTGTGCCGCTGCGGTGTTTACAGTGTTTGCGACAGGTGATTCCGCGATCCGTTGAAGCAATAGAGGTGGAGGCGGTGGTCGCAGCGAACGACCAATCAGAATTCCAAACCCAACTAATCCAAGCACCACCATTACAGGTTGGAGCCAGTTCTTGCGAAACTGCGGTACGCATTTATTGCAGAACCTGTGACTGCTCCATGGTCGCCAGCGCAATCGAATGATTTTTGCGCCGCAGTCAGGACAGAAGTTGGGTCGATAACGAGTGAGAATAGACAAGGTATGAGGACCCTTCGCGTGAGATTAGTTGTCTTCAAGAATTTCGCTGGAAGATGTCACAACTTTTTGAGAGACGCAAGTTTCTGTATCCGCAGATTACGCAAATTCCGCAGATTCCCGTTAGCACTGTTGGGTTAATAGACTCTTTTCACAAGAAATCTGCGGATGATCATTCTTCTCTCCAAAGCATTGGAGCAACGGATGGCCGCCTTAAAGCGTCGGAACAATGCCCCTCGATTCGCGTCGTTTGGAAAAAGTGCCGGTGCACGGGCATACTCTGCGGACTGATTTTCCATGCGCATTCCAAGTCACCTGTTATCCCCTAGCCTTTGTCGCATCGCCTTAGCGTGTCTTGTTGTTCTGGGCCCTACTTTGTTTGCGTACGGGCAAGACGTCGAGGACGTTATCTCGACTAACACTGCTTTGGTTCAGTTGAACGTAGGAGTAGTGGATAAACAAGGACATCCCATTACCTCGCTCACACGAAACGACTTTACGATCTATGAAGATGGCGTGAAGCAAACGATACAGCGTTTTGAGCCGGTGGAAGCTCCCTTCAGTCTCGTTATCCTGCTCGACATGTCGGGCTCGACAATTAACTTTCGCGATCAGCTAAAACTGGCGACGGGGAGGTTTCTGGATGCACTTGCTCCGGAAGATCGAGTCGCGGTAGTCCAGTTCGATGCGAAGGTGAAACCACTTTCAGGCTTTACCACTGATCGTTCGAAAACTGCCTGGGCAATTCAGAATGCAAACGGCAGAGGCGAGACGCATTTCTACGACGCAATCAAATATGCGTTGCAGGAATTGGAGAAGGAAGGCAAACGAAGAAAAGCGATAGTGGCGATCACTGATGGTCTCGATACAGAGATGCGTAACACTGATCGACGTTCTTTCGTATCCGCCAGGACAGATGAAGAAGCGTTGACGCTCGTAAAATCGCAATCGAACTCAGAACTCAATCAGCTTCTTTCGTTGGCGGATCGACAGGGAGTCTCGATCTTTCCGCTGGCGCTGCCCTCGGGTGATCCAAAACGCTTGCCATTACCCGATCCAAACATCACCGGCATCTACGCGGCTGCGCGAAACCGTTTGCAGTCACTCGCAGATCGTACCGGTGGTCGTCTCAACGAGATCGACAAGCTCCAGTACATGGCACAACTTTATCGAGAAGTCGCCGCCAGCATTCGAACGCTTTACACAGTTGCGTACCAGGCATCGGGCGATCGCGCCCGTGGCAAGTGGCATGAGATAAAGATTGAGGTGACGTATTCGGACCTTACGGCGAGGACGAAGCCGGGGTATTTTGGGCGGTAGTGTGACTTTGTTCTTTGTGCTTTGTTCTTTGGGGAAATCGAACTTCGTCAAAGTACAAAGTACCAAGTACAAAGCTCCAAGATCGCTTTTCGGGCCCGTTTTACTATTTCCCTTCGAACATTTACTATCTACGTCGCCGTTGCACCCGTAGCTCAGTTGGATAGAGTACCTGACTACGAATCAGGGGGTCGCATGTTCGAATCATGCCGGGTGCACCAAAGAGTTTCAAAAGTAAGGGCGTCCAATTTGGACGCCCTTTTTGTTTTGTGTTGCTTTCTATCCTATGCGGCAAAAACGCTTGCGCTGGTCTTCGAAATCTGCGTAGTAACGCTCATTCATTCAAATGAAGCACTAGCTGGGCGACTCACGTACGAAGGTCTCAACCGACACGCCGAGCCAGGCAACCATGGCCAACATACCATCAACCTCCAGGCGGCTGCCTCGCTGTGTCCGCGTGATTGTTGACACATTGACGCCAATTTCGGCGGAAACTTGAGACCACGACATTTGATGATCGCGTCGCTTTTGGTCAAGCGCGTTATAGAGCGCCTTAGAATCGAATCGCTTCATGACTAGTACCGGACGCTAGCGCTTGAGCCTCTGCTCGCAAAGAACAAAGAAAGCCCGCTTATGGCGAGTCCGCTGCAAGCGCATATATTGTTTTGGTTGTTATTTCTACGATTCGATTCAACTTTGCGGTGATCCGCTTCGATAAAACAAGAGCGGTGAATCAGTGGGCTGTGTTTACAAAGGATTCAGCTTCTTCTTTCGTCGGGAACAAGTACAAGCCAACGTCGTCGAACCGCGCTGCGGAGCCGTTCTGGGGCACTCCTTTCCGCTCGGCTTGGCTCAAGAAAAAACGAATTCTCCCAGTACCCTGCGGCACCTGAAAGATCCCCCACAAAGTGACCCAGTCGTCCTTCTTCATGTTTAGCAGCGATATTTTTTGGCTCTGCAAGTAATTGAGAATATTGCCACCGGTTCCTTGACCGGGTTCCATCATATAGCCATACAGAGCGGGAAGTCCGGTGATTGCTCCGTCAGGATTTACGCGCTCAGTGGACGCGTGGGCAATCAGAAGAGCGTACCGCCCGATCGCGTCATTGGACAGGTTCACATCTTGAAAGAAGTAGCCAGCGTCGCGAAGCACAAAACATGGCGTACCGCCGGAGCAACTTTCAACCGTAGCGCGACCGTATGCACGCCAAAACTGCGATTGAAGATCCGCATTAGGATTCTGCAACAGATTAGATTGAGCATTGGTTAGAGCAGCGGTTGCAACAAACAAGACGGAAGGAATCGTTAGGCTAAGAAGCCGACTCATCTTGAGCCTCCTATGAAACACTATGCATCAACGCAGTGGTCGTCCAAGTTACTTAACAAAGAGGCCTGCTCATGACGAGTCCGCGGCAGGCATTACAGGTTGTTCGGCGGCGACGCTCTAACCTAGACCGCATGATAAATCTGCTCAACTGAAATCAAAACTGCTTCTTCAGGCAAGGCTTCCATCGCCGTACGCTTTAGCTCACCCACATATGCGGCGACTTTTTCGAAATTCATTGATAGAGCCAAGGGGGCATCCGAATAGAGAAGGTTAATTCGATCCGGAATGCGCTCGCCTGATTCCGAAAGATAGCTGCCTTCAAGCCCCCTTACAATACTCGCTCCGCCAAAGGCATAGGTGAACTCTTCTTCAAAAGACTGCAAGAGGTTTTGATATTCGGATGAGGGGAAGGTCAGGAAGATAGACCTCAACTCTTACTCGCTCGAGCAGTGGCAAGGAACCGCTCCTTTCGCTTGGCAAACTCTTTCATTCGCTTTAAAGCTTCCTTTTCGGAAACCGTCGCGCGGCGAGGACGCTCAACTTTGATGTCTTTTGAGGTTTTCAATTTCTTCATGGCCTCATTTTGCATTCAAGTTCGATTGTGTCAAGTATTCCTGTTTGATTCTGGGACGGACCTTATTACACAGTTACTCGACCCTAAGACCAAATGTCTAATAACTCCGCCACCGAACTGATCAAATGCGTGTGTGGCGCTTGCTCGAGTTCGCGGCGGTCATGCGCACCCGATAAGACTCCGATGTTCCACCGGACTTGTGCATTCTGGCCGGCAAGTAAATCGAGACTTGTATCGCCGACATTCGCCACGTGTAGTGGATCATCAACGCCTGATCGCTTCATTGCCTCATGGATGAGATCCGGCGCTGGACGGCCGCGTTCGACATCATCGCCACACACAACTCCGTCGACGGTTGATTCATTCCACCCAAGAGCTGTCAACAAGAGATGAGTAATCTGCCGGTCGAACCCGGTGTTGAGAACAACCCTTACGCCTTGTTGACGCAACCTGGCAAAGACGCTTTCCGAACCAGCGATCGATTTCACGCCGCTTGTTTGATACCGGGCTGCAAGTTGTTCACAAAAGCTCTCGTATACAAGTTTTCCCTGTTCAATTTTTTCTGGCGCGTCAGGAAGCAGATCCAACACCGCCTGCTTCTTTGAACTCCCGCGTACTTTCCTCAGTTGCTCCGGAGTAACTTGAACGCCGTGTTGAGCTAGCGCCGCGGAGAACGAGTCAGGCACTTCACCGTTGTCCTGCACGGTAGTGCCGGCAAGATCGAAAATGATCAGTTGCGGGTACTTCATGAAACCATTCACGTCGCGGACTTATAACTGGAAGTCCTCTCCACAGTGAATAACTCGGTAGTCAGTCGTTATCTCAATCGCCTTATACAACGAAATGTAGATTCGTCGTCAACTGTCTGTGTAACAAACGGACAACTTCCTGTTTTCTTGACAAGAGTCTTTCGGGACGCAGTGGCAACAGAGTGACCACGATCGTCACGGAAGCGGATCGATATTCGGTTGCGGCACAAGCCGCGCTGCGTAATGTTCGTAATCTGCTGATGCAACCTATCGCAGCGGTTCTTCGTTTCTACATAGTTCAAGAATACGAACGGTACAATCACAAGTCTTTAGAGACTCTTAGAAGTTCTCAGATTCTCGATGAGCAACTCCTCGAAAACTATTTATGAATTCGGGCCTTTCCGGATTGATATGGAAAGGTATTTGTTGCTGCGCGACGGCGAACCGATTCCGCTTTCGCCAAAGGTGTTCGAAACTCTGTTGTTTCTGGTGGAGAACCGAGGACGCGTCGGGAAGAAGGACGAAATCATCAACAGTGTCTGGCCGGATACATTTGTTGAGGAAAGCAATCTCGCTCAAAACGTATTCCTGCTACGCAAAGCGCTCCGTGAAGAGAAGAATGAACATCGATATATCGTCACGATTCCTGGAGTCGGTTATCGATTCGTAGCGCCCGTCCGTGAGTTCGATGGTCCAAACGCATCGCCGGAACCAGCCCCGGCAAGGGTTAGTTCAATCGCCGTGCTGCCGTTCAAAGACTTGCTTGGGGATGATGAAGACAAGTTTCTGGGGCCCGGCCTGGCAGATGCGCTAATCATGCGGCTCAGCAGCATCCGCGAACTCAAAGTCCGCCCAACCGCAGCAGTGCTTCGTTACAGCAACCTCAAGGAAGACCCGTTACAGATTGGCCGGGAACTGAATGTCGATGCGTTGCTGGACGGGGTCTATCAACGCGAAACGGGGAAGATAAGAGTCTCAGTTCAGCTTGTGAGTGTGCGGGATGGTGTGACGCTCTGGGCCGCGAAGTTTGACGAACAACTTACGGACATCTTCGCGATTCAGGACTCGATTGCGGATCAGGTTGTTCGCTCTTTAGCTATCCAATTAAGTGGAGATGAGCAACGACAGATAAAGAAGAACTACACCCGCAACCCTGACGCATTTCAACTCTTCATTAAAGGGCGTTACTTCTGGAATCAACGCACGATCGAGGGCCTGCGCAAGGCCCTCGAACATGCACAGCAGGCTATCGCCGTCGATCCGGCTTACGCTCCTGCCTATGTTGGCCTCGCTGACTCCTATAGCTTACTCGGCGCCCAGCACAACGTTCTGCCTCCCAGGGAATCCTTTCCTAAAGCACGCGCCGCAGCGAGTCGGGCTCTTGAAATCGATCCGATGCTGGCTGAAGCCTACGCTTCTCTGGCATTCATCAATTGTTGGTTCGAGTGGAACTGGACTGCTTCGGAACAGAATCACCTCAAGGCCATTGAGCTTAAGCCAAATTATCCGACCGCGCATCACTGGTACGGCGAATTGCTGACGACAATGGGTAGGTTTGAAGAAGCCTATGTCGAACTACAGATGGCGCAGGAACTCGATCCATTGTCGCTCGCTATTAACGTGGACCTTGCGGCCTCGTTCTACTATGCGCGAGATTTCAAGCGTAGCGAACGGCAGCTACTCAACCTGCTGGAATTGAATGCCAGCTTTGTCAGAGCGCACGTCATCCTGGGAAAGGTGTATGTACAGCAAGGCGAATTCGCCAGGGGCATTGAGATTCTGCAAAAGGCAGTGGAGCTGTCGGGCGAAGATCCGGTGACGTTGTCTGCTCTTGCTCATGCCGTCGCTTTAATCGGAAAGACTCCCGAGGCACAAAAGCTTGTCGATGATTTACACACCACCGCTAAACAACGCTACGTTTCTGCGTACCACATCGCTGAAGTTTATTTAGGATTGGGAAACAAGGAGCTCGCTTACAAATGGTTGGATCAGGCTTACGAAAACCGCGATGTAGAACTCGTGTGGTTGAAGGTCAGTCCGGTTTTCGAATCGCTTCGTTGTGAACCCAGGTTCACTGACTTGAGCCGAGCAGTGAATCCGGCTCTGCTATGAAGATCTCAGATGTCCGATATGCTTTAGCTTGTCGGCGAAAAGTCACGTTTAACGGGTTGCTCATGTCACATTAAGCATGCCGACAAGCTAAAGCATATCGGACACCGTGCAGTGTTAATTCTCAATGGTCGAGCGGCATGTAAAAGCGCGACATGATGTTGTAGCGCTTCATCTTCGCATTGAGTGTCGTGACTTTCAGCCCAAGAAGTCCTGCAGCTCTTCGTTGGTGTCCGTGCGTTTTGGCCAAGGCTAGATTGATAAGCTCAATCTCAAACTCACGGACTTCATCATGCAAGCTTTTGCCTTCAACTGCGTGTTGACTTGTGCCTCGCTTGATGACATCGAGCTGTCGAAGCAGACTGAGAGCCACTTCTTTCAAGACTCCAATCTGTATCTCGATGGAGTCGCGTGCAACTTTGGGCTCAGAATTTTCGTTGAAATTGTTTCTGTCTTTTGTCTCGGTAGAAATTGCGTCGAACATATTCTTCCTCCACGGAACTTACTTCTGAGAGTCGAATGTGAACTGGTCGGGAGACACACTTCAATTGATCGCTTCAAACAAGAACGAAACTACGAGTTGACGATTCAAACCAAGCAACAGCAGCTGATTGAACCGAATCCAATTTAGTGTAATTGCGTCTCAAAAATCTTTAGCCTGACATTTAGAATTTCTTAGAACTCATTAGGGCATGAGCCAAACTGATATAGCTTCTTACGAGTTCGGACCATTTCGACTCGACATGCAACGATACCTGCTCGTCCGTAATGGTGAGCCGATTCAGTTGTCACCGAAGGCCTTCAAGACATTGTTGGTCTTAATCGAAAACCGTGAGCGCGTGGTTAAGAAGGACGAGCTAATGAAATCGATCTGGCCTGATGCACACGTCGAGGAAAGTAATCTGGCTCAGAACATCTTCGTTGTTCGGAAAGTCCTGGGCGAAGGCGACAACAATCGTTACATCCTAACAATCCCCGGAACCGGATACCGGTTTGTAGGGCAGGTTAATGAGAAGGCAACGCCGTCGCGAGAAGGTTCGCCCTTGCGTTTCGGCCCGGCAACGACAACGCAAACACTTAAAGACGTGGGGACACTGATTGCGGTGCTTCCGTTTAAATGCCTTAGTGGAGGCGCGGATGACATTCTGGGTCTGGGGCTTGCGGATGCCTTGATCACTCGTCTCAGCAATCTCAAACAAGTGAAGGTCAGGCCAAGTTCCTCTGTACTACGCTACCGCGAGCCTCGAGAAGATCTCATGACTGTCGGGCGCGAACTTAGAGTCGACGCACTTTTAGATGGAGTCTTTCAGCGAGCGGGCGATCAAATCAGAGTGTCAGTTCAATTCGTTCGTGTGGCTGACGGCGTGACGTTGTGGGCCGCAAAGTTCGATGAGCGATTCACAAATATCTTTTCTATTCAAGACTCGATCTCGGAGCAAGTCGCCGGCGCTTTGGCAGTCAAGATGAGCGGCGATGAACAAAAGCAACTTCGAAAAAACTATACGGCCAGCACCGAAGCCTTTCAGCATTTCATACGCGGAAGGTACTTCTGGAACCAGCGCACGCTGGAGGGCCTGCGAAAGTCGATGGCTTGTGCTGAACAAGCGATTGCAGAGGATCCAGCCTATGCCCCCGCTTACGTTGGAATCGCTGATTCTTACAATTTACTCGCAGGTCATGGCGGGCTGCCGCCAAAGGAGACATTCCCCAGGGCAAGAGCCGCGGCGATGGCAGCCCTGGAGATTGATCCGCTGCTTGCTGAAGCGTACGCGTCGTTGGGATTCATCAACTATCGTTTTGACTGGCGCTTTGATGAAGCAGAAGAAAACTTCCAACGGGCCATCGAGCTCAAACCCAACTACTCAACTGCACACCATTGGTACGGTGAAGCCCTTGCGAGTGCCGGACGATTTGAGGAATCGCTGACAACGCTTCAGCGTTCGCAGGAATACGATCCGCTTTCTCTTTCCATCAGCACAGACCTGGCTCAAACGCTCTACGTCGCTCGTCGGTATGAAGAGTGCGAAACCAAGCTGCGTAAGGCGTTGGAGATGGATCCGAAGTTCATTCGCGCGCATATACTTCTTGGCGCTGCGCTGGAGCAACTGAAACGTTTCGATGAGGCACTCGAATCGTTAAGCCTTGCTGTCGACTTGTCGAAACAGAACTCGTTTGCAATGTCAGCACTCGGCCATGTTTACGCGTCGATGGGTAAGAAAGGCGCTGCACTAGAGATTCTCCAACTTTTGAATCAGCAATCGATTAAGAATTATGCGTCACCATACAACATAGCGATTGTGTATGCCGGACTTGACGATAGAAATAGCGCACTGACCCAGCTGGCTCGGGCTGTCGAAGTTCGCGATGTGTGGATGGTATGGCTTCCGGTATCGCCAAGATTTGAGTTTCTTCATGGCGATCAGCGATTTGAGGAGTTGTTGACTCACGTAAGAACGAAAGTTGAACAAAATGGGCTGCGAGTCCTCGAAGCGGACGAATGACAATGGTTAATTGCGGACTCTAAGATTTTCTAAGAAGTTTTGAGCGAAGTTTTGAAGACGTTTCTCAGCGATTGAACCATTCTTGCGCAGCCCCAATCGCAGACAGATGAACTATCGATGAAGGAAGCGATCAATTCAAGATCCATTTGCGAACTCTACGCTGAAGCGGAGCACGAAAGAGTTGTGCTCTGGGCCGATCCCTCTTGTGGATATCGAGGGATCATCGCCATTCACAGTACCGCACTCGGGCCCGCCGTTGGTGGTACGCGCCTTTGGAACTACGACTGCGAAAAGACTGCCAGTCTCGATGCACTGAGATTGTCAAAAGCAATGTCTTACAAGAACGCACTCGCTGGTTTACCTTTTGGCGGCGGCAAAGCAGTCATCATCGCTCACTCTGGCGACGCCGATCGTGAGCAGATCTTTCGTGCGCACGGTCGGTTTGTCGAGTCTCTTAGTGGTAAGTTCATTACGGCCGAGGACATTGGCACAAGACCTTCTGACATGGAGTTTGTGCGGAAAGAAACTTCATGGGTTGCGGGTCTTCCCGGTGGCTCGGGCGATCCTTCACCAATGACAGCACTTGGAGTCTTTCGTTCAATGCAGGCTTGCGCCATGCACCGTTGGGGATCTTCGGAACTTGCTAATAAGACAGTCGCGATTCAAGGCTGCGGGTCCACCGGCTACAACCTGGCAAAGAACCTTTTCAACGCCGGGGCTAAACTCATCGCCACCGACCTCGACCAATCGCGGCTACAAAAAGTCGTCAAAGAATTTGCCGCGACAGCGGTTGCTCCTGAAGAGATCTACTCGGTTCCTGCCGACATCTTTGCGCCGTGTGCATTTGGTGGCGTGATCAATGAAAAGAGCATTCGACAGTTGAAGGCCGAGATCGTCGTTGGTTCTGCGAACAATCAGTTACTCTGTGATTCAGATGGCGAGTTGTTGGCAGAACTTGAAATTTTGTACGCGCCGGATTGTATTGCAAATTCCGGAGGCATGATTAACGGCTGTCGAGAACTGCTGGGTTGGGATGGTGCCGCTGCAAAGAAGAAGATCGACGACATTTACGATCGCATGCTCGCAATTCTCAACCTGGCAGGTGAAGAGAAAGTGCCGCCGTATAAGACTGCAGAGCGACTTGCCAGGAAGTTGATTAGAGGAAATTGAATCTTCGGATGATACTTGACCACAAGCAGTCGGGAAGGGGGCAGAGCGGTCAGGGGAAGTTCTGCTTTCTACACCTGAGTGCTGATTGAGTCTTCAAGATTCAAAGCCGCTTGTGCTGCCGCCAATCGTGCGACGGGAACACGAAACGGTGAGCAGCTCACATAATCCAATCCAATCTCATTACAGAATGCGATCGATTGCGGATCGCCGCCGTGTTCGCCACATATTCCGACTTTGAGTTTGGGCTTTACGCTGCGACCGCGCTCGGTTCCCATTCGCACGAGTTGACCAACTCCGTCGCGATCGAGAACCTGGAATGGATCGTCAGGAAGTATTTTGCGTTCGATGTAATTTGGAAGGAAACGGCTCGAATCATCTCTGCTCAACCCGAAGGTGGTCTGCGTAAGATCGTTCGTGCCAAACGAGAAGAAGTCCGCATGTTGAGCGATACGATCGGCCATTAATGCAGCACGAGGAAGCTCAATCATTGTTCCCACGTGATACTCGATCGTCATTCCTTGCTCACCTATAACCTTCTTCGCGACTTCGTGAATAAGCTCCGACTGCTGCCTGAGTTCTTCGCTCACGGAAACGAGTGGCACCATGATCTCCAACTCAACTTTGCTACGTTCTCCCTGAACCTGGCAGGCCGCTTCAAAAATCGCGCGACACTGCATTCGAGTAACTTCCGGAAACAATAGTCCCAGGCGGCAGCCACGGAAGCCGAGCATCGGGTTGGCCTCACGAATGCGATTCACCTGACGAAGCAAGGCACGCTTGTGATCGATTTCGTCGAGAATCAAATCCATATCACTGAGCGAGCGGGCTTTTTTCAACGCCATCTTTAGATCCGCCAGTTCAATTGTCAGCTCCTCGGCGTTTGGAAGAAACTCGTGAAGCGGTGGATCGAGTAAACGAATTGTGACCGGCAGACCAGCCATCTCGCGAAAGATGCCGATGAAGTCTCCCCGTTGAAGGGGCAACAACTTTTCGAGCGCTTTTTCGCGCGCGCCAACACCTTCAGACAAGATCATCTCACGCATTGCTGCGAGTCGTTGATCACCAAAGAACATATGCTCTGTTCGACATAGTCCAATTCCTTCGGCGCCAAACTGGCGGGCAGTTTTTGCGTCCAACGGAGTGTCGGCATTGGCTCTGACTCGAAGCCGTCGAAATTGATCGGCCCACGACATTAGCTTGTAGAAATCACTTTCCAAAGTCGGCTGAATCGTCGGCACCTGGCCAAGAAACACACGGCCTGTTGAACCGTCGACTGTAATCCACTCGCCCTTCGTGACGACGGTGTTATCAACGGTGAACTGCTGCTGGGAGTAGTCGACGTTGATTGCATTTGCACCACTAACACAGGTCTTCCCCATGCCGCGCGCAACGACAGCGGCGTGACTTGTCATACCCCCGCGCGCAGTAACTATCGCTTGCGCCGCAACCATGCCGTGAAAATCATCCGGACTCGTCTCTAAACGAACGAGCACAACCTTTGCCCCCTCACGCGCCATCTCCTCTGCTTCATCCGGACTAAAAACAACCTGTCCCTGAGCAGCACCGGGACTGGCAGGCAAACCAGTTGCGAGTACAGGCGCGTTCGTCTTGGGATCGACAGTCGGGTGCAGGAGTTGATCGAGTTGTTCGGGCGTGACTCGTTGAACTGCGGTTTGCTTATCGATCAGTTTCTCGTAGACCATTTCTACGGCGATGCGT
Source organism: Pyrinomonadaceae bacterium (assembly GCA_035257465.1). Classification (GTDB taxonomy): domain Bacteria; phylum Acidobacteriota; class Blastocatellia; order Pyrinomonadales; family Pyrinomonadaceae; genus PSRF01. The sequence continues at coordinate 26,440 of DATEXA010000209.1, forward strand.
ACGGCCGCAGCGCCACTGCGTTTACCGGTGCGCGTTTGCAACATCCACAGTTTGCCGCGTTCAATCGTAAACTCGCAGTCCTGCATGTCGTGGTAGTGCTGTTCGAGCAATCCTGCGATCGAAGCAAATTGATCGTAAACTTCCGGTAGTTCCTTCTTCAGTTGACTGATCGGGTTGGGAGTTCTAATGCCAGCAACAACATCTTCACCCTGCGCGTTGAGCAGGTATTCGCCATACAACTCCTTCTTTCCAGTTGAAGGATTACGCGTAAAGGCTACGCCGGTTCCGCTGCCTGCTCCCATGTTGCCGAACACCATCGCCTGAACGTTGACGGCCGTGCCCAACGAATCAGGAATCCGATTGATGCGTCGATAATCAATCGCGCGACGTCCCATCCAGGAATTGAAGACCGCTGCAATCGCTACACGCAGTTGCTCGTATGGATCTTCGGGGATGGCGTGTTGCTCTGCGAGAATGATCTGCTTTTCAGCGACAATGATTTCACGCAAGTGATCGGCTTTCAGATCAGTATCGCGCCCACCTTGTGTCTGTTTTTTGAACCGATCGAGAACACGTTCGAACTTTTCGTGCGCAACGCCCATAACGATTTCGCCGAACAAACCAGCGAAGCGACGATATGCGTCAAGCGCGAACCGCAGGTCACCTGTTTGTGCGGCCAGCCCCTGGACTGTTTCCTCGTTGAGTCCGAGGTTCAAAACAGTGTCCATCATTCCGGGCATCGAAAAGGCGGCGCCGGATCGGACCGAGACCAGCAACGGGTTCTTAGGATCGCCAAACTTTTTGCCAACTTTCTCCTCGATCTTCAGCAGCCCTTCCTTCACCTGTTCCCACATACCCTCAGGAAATGCTTTGTCGTTGTCGAAAAAAGCATTGCAAGCCTGAGTAGTAACGATGAGACCAGGAGGCACAGGTAATCCGGCGCGAGTCATTTCACAGAGACCCGCACCTTTGCCGCCGAGAAGGGATTTGTCATCGCCGGGACCTTCTTCGAAAAGGTAAACCCATTTTGTAGCTTGTTGTTCGACGACTTCTGAGGTTTCTTCAATTTCAGTGCTCATTAACAAAGCCCTCTTTTGAATATGTCGGATTGTGTAAGAAGTGTTGGTACAGGCTCTCGCGTCGAATAGACGGGCGGGGCGGGAGCATCTGTCACAACGCCTGCAAATTAGCGCATTTGCGATGCTAAGGGAAGTGCCCAAAGCTCTTCGCTGCTACCTGTTTACGAAAACTAACCGAAGACACAAAGGTGCAAAGACAGGAGACATTCTTAATAGACCTTTTCTTTTGTGTCTTGGGGTCGTTGTGCGTTCGTGGTAAATCGCGGCGTGAGGCGAGTTATAGTTTTTATGACGAGGTTAACTTACTAAATGCGTCTCTGATTATCGCGAGTGCACTTTCCGTTTCGATCGCGTACCTTCGAAAATCAAACGTCGTCACCGGGGCTACTCCAACCACCGATGATGTCAAGCACATCTCGTCGGCATCCGTGAGGTCAGTCATCTCGTAAACACCTTCAACGAGAGGAATGTAGTGCTTCGCAGCGATCTCGATGACACATTCGCGAGTGATCCCGGGAATGATTCCGGTGCTCATGTTTGGTGTATGCACTGTGCCGTTCCTGGCCCAGAAGATGTTTGCCGTAGTTGCCGAGACAATCTCTCCACGTTCGTTGAGAACAACGGCTTCGTCGAAGTCGCGACTCCTTGCTTCTTCCCGCGAAAGGATTCGATCGAGGTAATTCAGACTCTTTACGCCAGTCAGTGGTGACGACGTATTGATTCGATAGGGTGAGACCGCAAGTGACATCCCGCCGCTGGGAATCTTGTGTACGTCACCAGTCATGATCAAGAGATCCGTACGCTTCGTCCCCGGAGCTTTCGGGTTCCAACTCCCGCGACCGCTGCGTGCGAGGAAGATCACGCGTGCTCGACCATTTTCGACACGGTTGACAGCAATCAACTTTTGCATCGCCTCGCCGACGCTTTTTTGGCTACAACCACTGAGATCGATATCGAGTTTCTGAGCGTGAGATGTTAGACGTTGCCAATGCTGTGGCCACAGGAAGGGTTTCGAATTGTAAATGGCCAGGGTGGTGAAAACGCCGCGACCGTAAAGCATCGCTGAAGAGACCGGAGCGACACGGGCCTTGGTCGCTTCAAGCATTGTCTTGTTGAGATAGATTACGGGGTGCACGTAATGTCCGACGAACTTTAGTTTGTCGCCGAAAACGCTATCCACAGATTACGCAGATGATTAAACAACTGCCAGAGCGTCGGCATGTAATAGATTTTCGAGGCCTTCGCGCCACGTGGATTCTAGTTGGGCCACGCCAGCTTCCACAACTTTTTCACCACCGGCGGTAATCTGCAACTGACTCCCACCAACACTTCCCAGGACCGCAAAAGGCGCGTTGTTGTTTTCCGCGATAAGCTTCACAGCCGCTTCGTCAGCCGGATCAAAAGTAACAATAATTCGCGAGGGGGTTTCACTAAAGAGGAGGATTGTGGATGCTAATTCATCGCGCAGGTCTAGAGACGCTCCGATTGAACTGCGCCCAAGCGAAGAAAAACAGGACTCGGCAATCGCAACAGCCAAACCACCGTCGGAGCAATCGTGCGCTGATTTGAGAAGCCCGGCTTCGGCCGCTTTAAGGCAAGCGTTTTGAACAGAACGTTCTAGGCCTAGATCAAGTTTAGGTACGTCACCGCTCGCGATGAGATCTTCCGGTTTCATTCCGGCGACGCTCACCGAATATTCACTCATGAAGAGATCGTCATTGGTAACTCCGAGGATTGCGATTAAGTCACCTTCACTCTTGAAGCCTGGCTGTATTACGCGGCGAACGTCTTCCAGAAGACCTACCATACCAATAACAGGTGTCGGCAAAATGCCCCGACCTTCTGTTTCGTTGTAGAACGATACGTTTCCGGAAACCACTGGAGTGTCAAACACTCTGCAAGCTTCGGCCATTCCGTCGACAACTTCGGAAAAGGACCACATGACTTCCGGACGCTCGGGCGATGCGAAGTTCAAACAATTGGTAATCGCGATCGGTCGCGCTCCAACGCAGACAACATTGCGTGCGGCTTCAGCAACAATCAGCTTGGCGCCTTCTCGAGGGTTCGCCGCACAATAACGTCCGTTGCCATCGCAACACATTGCCAGCGCTCGCCGAGTTTCCTTGATTCGAACGACAGCGGCATCCGCTCCCGGGAGGATCACTGTGTTTGTTCTAACCATGTGATCGTACTGGCGGGAGACCCATTGTTTGGAGACGATATTGCCGGAAGCGAGGAGCGTTAAGAGATCGGTTGTCTGATCACCTGTCTTGAGTGTCGTGCTCTGTACTTTGTCAGCGACGCCTCGCATACCAGGTGCTTGCATCGGACGGTTGTATTTGGGCGCCTCATCAGTCAAAGCGTCGACTGGAATGTCGGCGACCATCTGGCCCTTGTGAAGAACTTGCATCCGCTTAGTGTCGCGAACGCGACCGATTACAACTGCATCGAGATCCCACTTACGAAAGATGTCCATCACTTCGCGCTCACGACCTGCATGAGCCACGATCAGCATTCGCTCCTGTGATTCGGACAGAAGCATCTCGTACGCCGTCATCCCAACTTCGCGTTGGGGCACAAGAGAGAGGTCCAGCTCAATGCCGGTCCCGGCGCGGGCTGCCATTTCACACGAGGACGAGGTTAAGCCGGCAGCGCCCATGTCCTGTATTCCAGCGATGGCCCCACTCCGCATCGCCTCAAGGCAAGCCTCGAGAAGAAGTTTCTCGAGGAATGGATCGCCGACCTGAACAGTTGGGCGTTTTTCCAAAGCCTCTTCGTCAAACTCAGCCGAAGCCATTGTCGCGCCGTGAATTCCGTCGCGCCCTGTTTTGGCGCCTACATAAAGAACTGGGTTTCCAATCCCGGTGGCCTTACCGAAAAAGATCTGATCGTGCCGAACGAGACCAAGAGCAAATGCGTTCACGAGGGGATTGAATGTGTATGCATCGTCGAATGCGACTTCACCACCGACAGTCGCCACACCAAACGCGTTGCCGTAATGAGCAATACCATTGACCACACCTGCAAGGAGGGATCGATTTCGACGTCCGTACTTAGGGTGATCAAGCGAACCAAAACGCAGACTATTCATTGAAGCAACAGGCCGTGCGCCCATCGTAAAAATGTCGCGGAGTATTCCACCGACGCCCGTAGCGGCACCCTGAAACGGCTCAATGAAAGATGGATGATTGTGTGATTCGATCTTGAACGCCGCACACCAACCATCACCCAGATCCACAACACCGGCGTTCTCACCAGGAGGAACAATCACGCGCTCACCTGTCGTTGGTAATCGTTTCAAGTGAACACGCGACGATTTGTAGGAGCAGTGCTCAGACCACATGACTGAGAAGATCCCGAGCTCATCCAGAGTCGGTACTCGGTCAAGCAGTTCTGTTATCCGTTGATATTCTTCCTGGGTGAGATTGTGCGCTGATATGACTTCCGGAGTGATCATTGAATAGGGTGGTCTTCGGTCTTAGGTCTTGTGTCTAAGGGCTTCCATTGGACTTTCATGAGGGCGAGTGAGAAACAATGACTCTTCGTGGAAAACCAAAAACCTAAAGCCAAAGACCTAGTCCTTTACAAGTTTGGCAATCGCTTCCCTTAGCTCCGCTGAATTAACCCGGCCGAAGTGTTTGAAAACTAGCTGGCCCTTTTCGTTATAAAGAAATGTCGCCGGTAGATCGCCCTGCCATTTTGGATCCACTGCGTTGATTGCAGGTTCTGGGTCTTTAACGTCGAGCAGATATGTCGGCATAGTTGCTTTCATTTCGGCCAGAAACTTCGGGACCCCAGTCTTGATATCGCCGACGTCGTCCAGAGAAACGGTCACAAAATCCAGGTTCTTTGGCCTGAACTCTCCATCAATCTTGACCAGATCGGGAAACTCATCGCGGCACGGAATACACCAGGTGGCCCAAAAGTTAACTAACAGCGGCTTGTCTTTTTGTTTGGTAATCAGCGCCTTCAGGCCATCTGTATCAATGGTTTCAATGTTGACGCTTACGGTGGGTGGTTGCGCGAGTTTCGCAGTGCGGTTCGACCTTTGAGCCGGCACCGCGAAACAAGCGACCAAAATACTCAATCCAACTGGTAGGAATATCTGCGACAAACGCATCGGTTAAGCGCGCTTGATTGTGCAACCGAACGCTTTTGCTTCAGTCTTCTCGATCGGCTTTCCGGCTAACGCTGCATCGAGCGCCGTACGGAGGTCACTTGATTCGATCGCAGCCGGGTTTTGACTGTTGTCGATACGACCGTGATAGAGAAGCTTGTTGTTCGAATCGAGGAAATAGGCTTCCGGAGTGCGGGTCGCGCCCAGCTTGTCCGCGAGCTTATTGCCTGGATCTTTCAGAATCGTAAAGGTAAGACCTTTTTCCGTTGCATGGGCCTTCACTGCGCCGGCATCCTCCGTAGAGTTGGCGTTGACTCCAACCACGGCAATGCCCTTCGACTTGTAGTCGGCTGCCAGCTTTTCCATGCGTTCGTTGTAGGCGTTGGAAACGGGACATTGCACAGAGATAAAGATCAGTACTGTTCCGTTTTTCCCTTTAAGTGACTTGAGTGCGTGATCGCGGCCATCCACATCAGGAAGCGTGAATTCTTCGATCGTGGCGCCGATGGCTGGCGGAGCAGGAATCTCGCTGCTGTTTCGTCCGCTACCGGCAATGACAGCTCCCGCCATCACTAAGAGTGTTGCCAGCAGAATAGACACATTTCGCTTGGTCATATTTAATCTCCTTTCAGGCGGCTAGGAAGTGGAACACGAAGATTATCAGGCTCAACCTACGAGTTGCAAGTTAACAACAAAAGCGACTCGACGATCGGACCCAATCCAAAAAATTAGAGTGGAGAGTGCACTTATTTCATGAGCAAGTAGTTCACCCTAAACGTGTTGAAAAATAACCCCTGACGTTCCTGGTTCATTTGGCACAGTTGTCGGATCGACGCGTCAGCGTAGTTGAACTTAGACCGGCTTTTCAAAGCCGGTTCCGACGTCGCATCGGACGGGCGTCGAGGTACAAATGGTACAAATCACTTTTTCGTTTCGAAGTCTTGTAATCGGACCTTCTCTTCGTGGCGGATTTGCAGCGGTGCATCATTCGTCCGCAATTGACACCGCCCGTGCACATCGATCATCTTGTCCCCAATGTCAGAGATTCTTACAAACGCGTCGCCGAAAACTAAACCTGCATGCCGTCTGTGCACTCGCAGTGACGGTTCGCCAATTCACTTTGATGCCTTGCCTTTAGATCTGCAGAAGCTTGTCGAGACGAACTCCAAATCCGACGGCCATGTCTGTGCAAACTGTGTCGCCATCTTTACACGCGCGCAGGAGCAACTTAAATCGCATCCAAACATCTTCGTTGACGGTGAAGGTGCACTTCCAACACCCTTGCGAATGGACGCCGATGAACGATTCACAGGTCGCGGTGTAACAATCGCTTTCCTCGATTCCGGGTTCTATGCTCATAAGGACTTAACTGAACCTACAAATCGGATCGTTGCTTATCACAGCATCTTTGCTCCCGAAGACGATCCAACATTCTTGCTGACTCCTGATGTTGCGAGTTGGCATGGGATGATGACGTCCGTAGTCGCTGCGGGAAATGGTTTCTTGTCCGACGGTCTTTATCGCGGAATAGCTCCAGACGCGAATGTGGTACTGGTAAAGATAGGCAAGACCGGACGCATCCCTGAGAGCAGCATTGAAAGCGGTCTACGTTGGGTCCTCAAAAACAAGGAGCAGTTTGAGATTCGCATCGTCAACATCTCTGCGGGTGGAGACTTCGAGCAAAGCTATCTCGAGAATTCGCTTTGCGAGCTTGTTGAAGAGGCCGTTAAGGAAGGACTAGTGGTAGTTTGTGCGGTTGGTAACGCAGGACTCGCTCCCGGTCATCCTGTCTTGCCACCCGCCAGCTCTCCGTCTTCAATTGCTGTGGGCGGATTGGACGATCAAAACTCGCTAAATCGAGCCCGGCGGGGAATGTATCGTTCATCCTATGGACCAACAGTCGATGGTCTGCAAAAGCCGGAAGTCATTGCTCCTGGAATCTGGGTTGCTGCACCGATTCTTCCGCATACACCAACCGCCGATGAAGCTCAGCTTTACGCCACTCTCGATTCGGCCCCCGACGATGAACTACGAAATATCCTTGTCGCTAACCAGGGTGTCGATAAAGACATCGATGAATGCCGGGACCTTCCGATTCCTCTGCTACGCCAGCTCATCACAATCAAACTCCGCGAAGGCAATGTCATAAACGAACACTACAAGTTTGTTGACGGAACCTCATTCGCCTCGCCCATAGTGGCTTCAATTGTAGCGTGCATGCTCGAGGCAAACCCGAAGCTCAGTCCTCAACAAGTAAAACGAATATTAATTGAGACCGCAGAGCGCGTTTCCGGCGTCGAAGTTGACCGGCAGGGATGGGGAGTGGTGTCGCCGAGGAAGGCTATTGGGGAATCGCTCCGGATGCGAGGATGAGCTGTGCCCTCAAAGTCCGACGAACTCTAGTTTGTCGATGTCTTCTTCGCCTTGCATCCGCTTGCCACTCGTGGAAGCCTGTGCAACAATCCGAGAAACTAATAGACAGCTACAGAATGAGTTGAGAGGAGATTGTTCGAGTTCGTATGTCTGAGAATGAAGCAGCAATAACCAATGGTGCAGCTGAAGGGGTTGCGCCTGAAGCAAGCACTGAGGAAATCACTTACCACGCAGTTGAGAAAGACGGTGTAGTTACGGCTATCTGGGAAATGCAAGGACGCAAACACCTGCGTACTATCGATCCTCGCTCACGCCAGGGACAAGACATTCTTCGCCTTTACACCACCGAACATCACGACGAAGTAGTGGGCGAAGCAGCAGCGTCGTAGCGAGCTTTACTTTCGGCTAACGACAGCCAACCGACTGCATCCCTACACTACCAAATTGCGCGGTTCGCCCCGTACAAACGCCTCCAAATTATCTATTAATTGATCGGCGAGCGTCTGCATGGCCTGGCGACTAGCCCAGGCGTTGTGAGGTGTAATGATTAGATTGGGCAACGCCGCCTTCAGCAGAGCATTACCTTCTTGCGGGGGCTCAACGCGCAACACGTCTACTCCGGCCCCGGCGATCTGACCAGTTCTCAACGCTTCGACCAGCGCCACATCATCCACGAGACCCCCACGCGCCGTGTTAATTAGAATTGCGTGCGGTTTCATTATGCGCAGTTCTTCGGCACCAATCAGATTCTTCGTCTGCTCAGTAAGAGGACAATGCAACGAGATCACGTCGCTCCGCTGTAGAACGTCTTCAAAGCTGGATCTGCCTTCCCGTACTCGTTCGACATCATTCCGCTCAGCAACGATTACCTCCATGCCGATTGCACTCGCCAACTTCGCCATCGACTGTCCCAACGTTCCGTAGCCGATAATTCCTAAAACCGTTCCACGTAAATCACTGATCGAATGATCGAGTAAACAGAATTGTGTCGCCTGGTACCAGCGCCCTGCATTCACGTCGTCACGATAAGCAATTAAGTTTCTACGCAACGCAAGCATCAACATCAACGCGTGTTCCGGCAAAGAACTGATTGCGTAACCGCGTGTATTACAAACAGCAATCCCATTCGCGCGACAGAAATCCAGGTCAACGTTATCAACTCCGGTAGCTGCCACAGCGATCAACTTGAGTGCAGGTAAGTGTCCGAGCGTCTCGGCGCGAAGTGGAAGCTTGTTACAAATGGCGATAGTCGCGCTACGCAGTCTCGACACAATTTCACTCAACGGCGTTTCTGCGAAATCGGTCCAATCATGCAGAAACTCAGGTCGTCGAAACTCAATGTTGAAAATACTGCGCTCGAGAAAAACTATCGATTCCATGTTTGAGTACCATCCAAGAAAGATCATCCACAGATTACGCCGATTACACAGATTTCTTTTGGAAAAAGCGCTACTAACCCACCGTTTTAATTGAATCTGTTTAATCGGCGTAATCTGTGGATGCGATTTTCTCCGAGACGTTGGATGAATTCAAAGATCTGAACAAGATTGGGTTCACATTTCAGGACATTCCTCCACCATTTCGTTCCCTTAATTTCCTAACCTTAACTATTGAGTTACTTAGGCCATCTGCCCGCACTCTCCGAAAAGTTGGAATGTTTGTTGCTTGGTTGGAGGCGTAGCGTTCCTGACTACAGCCTGGGATTTTCGATCCTCAACGACCGACACACTGAGCGTTCCCTTACGAGCGCTGTTAAACAGAAGGAGACTGTTATGAAGAAAGCTTTCACGCTCTCGCTGTTCCTCCTGATCCTAACTGTTTTCTCGATAACGCCGATACTTGGTCAAACAACCGGCTCCATCTCCGGAGAAGTAAAAGATGAAAAGCAAGCCGTCATCAACAGTGCCGCGGTCACTGTGCGAAATGTGAAAACCAACGAGTCGAGAACAACGCAAACCGACAGCGATGGTCGCTATCGCTTTACCGGAATGCCGGTTGGCGATTACGAACTCACAGTTGAGTCTAGCGGGTTCGCCAAGTACGTACAGTCGGGCATCACACTCGTTCTTAATCAACCCGCAACCGTCGACATAACGATGAAGGCAGGCGGAGTTTCCGAAGTGGTAAACGTCGTCGAGAATGCTTCAATCCTCAACACTACAAACGCTGAGGTTGGAACTCGCTTCGACGAAAGACGACTTTCCGAACTGCCGTTAGCGACAAATCGAAATGTTTATAACGTCGCACTCTCGGCACCTGGGGTTAGTCAGCTCGGACCAAATCAAGTCGGGTTTGCTGCCGGAATTAACTACTCCGCAAATGGCGGGCGAGTTCGTTCAAACAACTTCATGATTGATGGCCAGGACAATAACGACTTTGGCGTTGCCGGCGCTGCAATCCCTCTCAACAATCCTGACGTAATTCAGGAAGTCCGGCTGGTCACAAACCAGATGACGGCGGAGTTTGGGCGAAACTCGAGTTCAGTTTTCAATGCAATAACCAAGAGGGGCGGCAATGCATACCATGGTTCAGGATTCTGGTTCCACAACGACAATGCTTTGAATGCATGTAGCAATCTCGATAAGAACGCGGGTTTCTGCAATGCCTCCGCAACCGATCCTGGAAAAACTCACGCTCCTTTCCGCATTGAGAATCAAGCAGGAGGCACGGTGGGTGGTGCTGTTATAAAGAACAAGTTGTTTTTCTTTGGTTCGGTGCAGAGGTGGTGGGATCGCCAACTTGGCGCCGGTGTAACAATCGTAGGAGTTCCGACTGAAGCAGGTCGACAAGTTCTACAGGCACAAGCGGGCGATCGTCCGCAGGTAGCAGCTCTTCTGAACTTTCTGCCAGCCGCGCAAACGCCAACCGGTCAAAACGTGACCTTCAACATCGGCGCTAATCAGTTTGTCGTTCCAGTAGGCTCCCTCACGGGCACCACAAACTTCGTCTTCAACGACTGGCAATCATCAATGCGACTCGATGGAACCCTGAGCGATAAGCATCAGATCTTTGGTCGTTACATCTATCAAGATTCCGATACTGTCGGGACGGGTCAGGCCAGTCCGCCGGGAAATACCCAGAACAACATCGCACGAACCCAGGGCTTCAATCTGACATTGGCAAGTGTGTTTAGCCCGACCTGGGTAAATGAAGCACGCTTCGCTTATCTCCGAAATGCCTCCTCTACAACCTCGAACAATCCGGCATCCGAAACGATTCCATCGATTGAGGTCAATCAGCTAGGTCTCTTAGGCTTTAACGCGGCGACGAGTCGAACCGCCATCGGCCTGGGTGTTAACCTGCCGCAGTTTTCGATCAGGAACACTTGGCAGTATCAAGATAATCTGTCACACACTGTCGGAAACCACGGGACGAAGTTCGGTGTTGATATTCATCGCAATCACCTTCATCAGCTCTTTAAGCCAACCACGCGTGGGCGCCTGGTCTATACGACTCTGAATCGACTGGTTGCCGACGTCGCGCAAATCGCCACAATCAATAAAGACTTGCCCGGTGTCGCGCAAATTCTCGATCTTGATTGGCACGACGTGTTCATCTACGGACAGGACGAGTGGCGCGTCAGGCCAAACTTCACACTGACTTATGGTCTGCGTTACGAACTCCCAGGACAACCGATTCAGGATCTGGTCGACTTCAACGTACCCGTCGTGCAGGCTGCTGGTGGAGATCCGCGTTACATTGTCACGCCAATTCCATCACGCGATAAGAAAAATCTGGAACCACGCCTTGGATTCAACTGGAACCCGCATACGAGTACCGAAGGGATGCTTGGCCGGTTTACCGGAGGCGACAAGCTTGTTCTGCGCGGTGGCTATTCACGCACTCACGACTACACGTTTACCAATATCGCATTGAACATCTGGAGTTCATTCCCGTTCGTCGCAGCCGCCACTTTCCCGACCGCTTCAATTACTCTGCCAGGTGAAACGGCAGCAGCGGCGGGTACTCCAAACGCTTTTACCAGCCTGCCAAATCCCTCCATTGACCCGAGGACCTTTGCGAGGACCATCGTGGCAGACAACTTCCGCTCACCTTACTACGATTCATTTAGTTTGGAGGTGCAGCGTGAGTTGTCACGAGATGTGGTGTTGCGGGTTGGCTACGTCGGATCAAAGGGAACTGGTTTGTTTGAAACGATCGATGGAAATCCTCGGCGCCTTAACGCTGTTGGCTGCGTGGCGTCGGTTACTGATAGTTGCCGAGTTAATCCAACCATCGCCACGATCAGATTGCGAGCGAACGCAGCCTCGTCAATCTACCACTCCATGCAAGTCAGTATGGAGAAACGATTGAGCCGCGGATTCAGTGCGGGTTTGCACTACACATGGAGTTCGTTCATTGATGAAGCCTCGGAGATCTTCAATCCGTCGCCAGGCGAGGTTGCAATCGTTCAAGACTCGTTCAATCGAGGCGCCGATCGGGCGCGATCGACTTTTGACCGACCTCATCGATTAGCAGGAAACGTTGTTTACGAACTGCCGTGGTACCAGGCTCAGAATGGTTTGACTGGACGCGTCCTTGGTGGCTGGCAGCTGAATTCCGCGTTTTCGTTCCAGAGCGGCGCGCCGTTCACTCCTTTGAATGGTTCGGATCCAACCGGTGCTCTGAGTGGTATTGACACGCTGGTAGGAAATGCAATTCGGCCGAACCTGCTTTCCACTTTGCCTGTGTCTAGCATGTCAGTTGAGCAGCTCTTCGCTCAAAGAGGCGCGATTTCGGCCAACGGAAATGCGTTGTTCCAGACACTCAGAACGGGACAGCGAATCGGCAGTGCTGGTCGAAATATCCTGCGTGCCGATGGGATCAACAATATCGACTTCGGCATTCTGAAAAATACGCAGATTGGGGAGAATCAGAGACTACAGCTCCGAGCTGACTTTTATGACTTCACCAACACGCGTGACTTCGGTATTCCGAACTCAACAGTTACGAACGGTGGTTTCCTGAACCAGTGGGGTACAAATGGCGGCAACCGTCGTGTGATCGTGGCGATCCGATATGTGTTTTAGCTCGTAGAGTCTCGCATTGGTTTGGACAGGAACTTCTTCGGGGCTGACAGTAAAAACTTCAGCCCCGAATTTTTTTAGCGTTGATCCATTCCTTTGTTGAGGTCTGGTGCTGTAAGCTCCGTTCAGAACCACGGAAGGAGCAACACATGAAGTGGCTTTTAGTACTTGCCTGGATTCTCTTGCCAGCTGTTGCGATTAGTGCGCAATCAGGTTCTCCTTCACCGGATGCGTCCCCTCAACTATCCGTTCTCAAATTCAGTTGGAGCAAGGAACGCGTAGGCTGGGAACGTGATCCGTTCGGTGGGCCGATTGAAAACTTTGATGAAATGCGGGTTCGCGCCAGAAACGAAAAGCGAATTCTCGATGCTAAAAAAGGCGGCAACAGTGCCGAGGTCGACAAACTGGCGCGCGATGCACGAAGTGATGATGCTTTAATTTCAGAAATTCACAAGAACACTGAGGCGCGTTATGGATTTCTTTATAAGACTTCGGTCCAAAACACCGGCGCCAAAATTATCAAAACTATCGACTGGGACTATGTCTTCTTCGATACCAATACCCAAGCCGAAATGGGTCGAAGACAATTCACTAGTGACGAGCAAATAGGACCCGGCAAAACAAGAGAACTCAAATTCTTCATTGCTGGTCCGCCTACCCGGACGATAAGCGTTTCCTCCTTAAACAAGAATGAACGAGATAGACTGGGTGAAGCTGTTGTCATAGTACGCATTGAATATGCCGACGGTTCGAGTTGGCAACACCCTCAACAAACTCCATGATCAGAAGAGCGACCACAGAAAACTCCGACACACTGACTCAAATCGCGCTTGATGCCAAAAGGCATTGGGGTTACCCGGAGCATTGGATCAAACACTGGGAATCGGACCTCACTATCACTCCCGAATTCATCGCGAACAACCATGTATACGTAGCTGAATTCGACGGCGAGATACGCGGCTTTTACGCCTTGTGTGTGATCGATGATAAAGCTGAGCTGGAGCACATGTGGGTACAACCCGTTTACATTGGAACCGGGATCGGGAAAGACCTTTTTCTCGACGCAATGGAACGAGCGGCGAAAATGAATGTGACTGAAGTTGAGCTCTCAGCAGATCCTAACGCGGCGAGTTTTTACGAACGAATGGGCGCAACCAGGATCGGAGATGTTGATTCCGAAATTGACGACAAGCCACGCAAACTACCCCGCATGAAAGTTGATGTCAGATAAGACACTGTCTCAGTCAAACCGCGCTTTGTACTCTTCTGAAGTGATGAATGCCTTCACCATCTCTGCCGCGCGATAGTCCCCGCCAAACTGATTCAACTTATTCAGCCAAAAATCATAACCAGAAAAATTCAAGTCGGGTGGATCGTCGGGATTCCGTCGCAGGTAACCGAAATACTGCATCAACACAAAGGCCCGATTGAACTCTGCGTTACGAAAGTCCACGTCCTCCGCTACCTTCCGCAACACAGTCGCACGAGTTTCCTGGCCTCCGGTCAATCCACTAACTAAGGCATCACGTTCTGAGCCTGAGAGAGCACCGCCAGCCAATGTGTTCAGGTTGTCCACATACTGTGCTGGTGTCAGTGTAGCGGGGTAGGTTGTTTGGAACTCCTGGCGCGCGACAAATGCATTGATGAACGCAACCTTATTTGCCTCGAGTTTGTCTTGCCAACCAGGCTGGCCCACGATCAGACCTGTTCCCATTGTTCGAGAATCAGTAAGCAACTCGTGAAAGCGAGGTAGTCCGCGTGGCCGCGCAGTCGAGGGTGGAAAAGATGTCTTGTACAACCTGTAAGCCAGGAAACCTGTCTCCTGAAACTCAATCGAAAGAAAGAACGCAGCTGAAGTATCGATGCGTTTGACCTCACGACACTGTTGGTTACCGCCGCATGAATCAATTCCATCGACCCAGAAGGCCAGGCCGGATGCATCAGGCTCTCGACTAAGAAAGTCCAGGTAGTGTTGGGTAACAAAGTCAATCGTATTGTCGACGTGTTTATTCGACGGTCCAAAACTGATACCGCTCAAGCCAAAATTATCTGAGTCTGCGGTTAAGAAGATTTTTCCAGTCTGAAGAAAACCGTCCTGCAGGGGATCACGGAACGCATCGATACGAGCCGTATCGAGATTCCCTCCCGCACCATCAAACTTGGACGTGGCATCTTCAATCACGTAGATCGTGCCGTTACTGTCAGTGGTCATTCCATGCAGAAAAAGATTGTTGTCGATCGATAATCCTTCAACTGCAACCTCGTCATGATCAGCACGACCGTCACCGTTGTCGTCGTAGATCGCCAGAAGCAGTGTGTCGTTTCCTTCAGAGTGAGAAAAGACGACACCACGAGAATTGACCGCGATATCGAGTGGCGCGTCATCCGAAAACTTATACGAGTAGTAAGGTGTGTCGTCGAGAGTGTCCGGCATCCCATCGTTGTTTGTGTCACGAACAATTCTGAGTTCGTTTGACTCAAAGTCTGCGATCAAGAGATTGTTATTGGGCATTAGCGCAAGCGCGTTTGCGTTGAACAAGCGATTGTCGCCAATCTGAACCAACGTCTTTGTCTGCGAATCGTCAAGACCGCCCGTGGCCGGATTGCGCACAAACAGAAGAACTCCTGGAGACGGTTCGTTATTCGGATTATTCGGATCCTCATCATCGAAGAAACCACTGGAACAAACCACCACAAACTCGCGTCCATTGTTTGACGTGCCCGAGACGACTGCCGCAGCCGAAGGGAGCATGAAGTCACGACGTAGATCGAATGTCTGCGAAGAATCAGCAACGAAATCGCCGTTGGTGTCGTTCGCCATAACGAGTACACCGACCTGGTTGTTGTTTAGAGTCGCAGAAAAGACTTCGTATCTCGTGCCTGACCTGCCAACGGCGATGTCAAAGGAGCCACCGACCGAATCGAACGTTGTTCGATCGTCGGCAATGAGATCGTTGGTTCGATCTACAAACTGTTCGTCAGTTCCGGTTGACGACGTCATGCTGAGCTCAGAGGTGTGAAGAACATTGGTCAGCGCAGACCCGGCAGCAATTGTTGCAGTTGGCGTCACTATCTCGCTGCGGGCTACACGAGCTAACTGCCTTTCGCCCTGGCTTACGGTGCGTGGACGCAAGGCGAGTTGGGAGACGTTACGAGAAGGCTGGTATGAATTTTTTCTTGTGTTTGGACCTTTACGTTGTGCCGTTTTCAACGCACGAGTCACATCAGGCTTAAGCTGCTTCTCGATCGTCTGCGCTTTTCCGGCTACCGCGAGAAGGTAAGCACTGGCGACCACTAGCGCTATGAGTGCTACAAACTTGATGATCAATCTACTGATCTTCATAACCGTCTCCTGACGTTCGCGTCATTCCAACTGTACCTCGGTCCAAGACGTACCACTGAAGAAACGACAAGCCGGTCCCTTCTCGCGCGCGGTGGTTGGGAGCGCCTGTCGTATCAAGAGTGCTTCTACCGAAGCGGCTTGTCCGGTTTACTTGGTCGTCCTGAGTCCGGATCGCGCGCCGGCTCGCTACGAGGTTCAGAGCGCGACGGTTCAGACCGTGGTGACTCCGAACGTGAAGGTTCAGATCTTGGGGCTTCGGAGCGTGATGGTTCAGACCTTGGCGACTCCGAACGTGAGGGCTCAGACCGTTGTGATTCTGAACGAGAAGGCTCAGACCTCGGGGTTTCAGAACGCGACGGTTCAGAGCGTGTTGGTTCAGAGCGTTGGGACTCGGAACGTGACGGTCGCTCGTCGCTATCGGGTCGTGACGGTCTTGATGGTGGTTCACTCCGGGGCTCACTGCGAGGCGCCTCAGTCCGTTGCGGCGGTTCACTGCGTTGCGGAGGCGCCTCGTTACGTTGCGGTGGGGGCTCGCTGCGGGGAACTTCAACTCTGGCAGGCGGCGCACTACGCTGAGGAGGTTCATAGTTCTGAGTCGGAGCCTCGTTTTGCCGCACCGGTCGAGCTGGTTCAATGCGTTCGCGAGCTCGCGTAGGCTTTTCACCTGAGTCTAAATTCGCAGGTGGTTCGACACGACTTGGTCTCGATTCATCTCCACTCGAAGTTAGTGGCGCTCGGCGCTCCGGACGTGCTTCGTCTACAGCTGGAGTTCGAATTTCCCTGTTACCGCGATCTTCACCGCGATCTATCGTTTCACGCGGTGTCTGCGCAGGCCGGGTAACAGCTCCGGTTGGTGTCGTGTCAGCCTGATTGCCGACGGATGAATTGACAGCTGGCAGTGCAGGTCGAGCTTCGCGTCCGTTGAAAATTCGAGAGCGTTGTAAGTTGTCATCAAGGGGCACGCCGGGAGTCCGAATCGCGGCGCCAGTACGACCAATCTCTCCCGAATTAATTCGTGCGGGCCGCCCAACACTCGACTCGCCACGTGCGGCAGAGTCCGACGCAGTCGGCCGTGCCGGCAAAGCACGCAATGGTTCGGCACCGAGTGCTCTTCTGGCCAGCGCATCCTCTGCGCGTGTCGGTCTTGAATTCTCACTGCCGAGCTGCTTCGCATTCGCCGAAGTCACAGCACGCAACTGCACAGGATTAACGCGTTGCATTCTTGCGATTTCGCCGGCGCGCAGTGGAGTCAACCGACCACGTTGTTCGTAGTTTCGCGAATATGGATCACGATGATGATACCCAAGCGGGTACCAACAATAGTTGTCGTTGATGGAGACAAACGCGACGAGCGCCGGACGCCACCAGCTGTGACCACGGTAGTACGCGCTTCGCGGACACCAGGCCCAATATCCACCGTAGTAAACCCATCGGCCGTAGTGATACGGAGCCCAACCCCACGGTTCATAACCAACCCAGGTCCAGCCGTAAGGCGGACACCAGACCCAGTGACCGTAACGATACGGCGCCCAATCTGAGTAGATGTTGATTGCTGTCGCGTGCGGTTGCCAAATCCAGCCATAGTCATTTGTGTATGACCAGTCACCATATGCATCGAGATCTTCTGCTCCCCATACGTATTCGTCGTAGTACTGAACGTCGTATCGCAAACGTTGCGCGAGGTAACGTTCACGATCACTCACCCAGTCGTCGATCGCATCAAGCGGCGCGTTAGCGACAAACTCCCAATCGCCTTCGTTGTCGCCCGTTACAACAAGTTCTGCGGTGCGTCCATCACGAAGAATAAAGCCTGACGTGTCAGAGTAGATACGAGCACTTCCACCATCGCTCACAGTCAAGCGAACGCGTCCATCCTTCGGGGCGTCGATCCGGTAAAGACCTTTCTTTTCGGCTGCCAGCGTTGTACGCGGCGCGTCGATTTCGAAGTACTCATGTTGGCGATCAAACTTAAACAAGCGGACGGTTGCTGTGCCCTCGACAACACTAAGCGCAACGCCTTCGTCGCGAAGCGCAACGATTTGCACAGTCGTGCTCGGGGCAAGGCGTACGAAGTTGCGCGCATCAAACTGTATTTCGAGTCGAGATTCACGATCAGTAGAGAGAGTGTCCCCCTCGACCAGTGGAAAATTGAGACGTGCGCGTTCCCAATCAGTGTTGTCCTTTCGTTTGAGGCTGACCTCACCGGAGATCAAACTGATGCGCACGACTCGCGCTTTCACGTCGTACTCATCCGCTTCATCGTCGGAGGCGCGTATTGTTACGGTGGTAGCAACAAGGGCAAGGAGAAGGAGGAAAATTCTTGAATAGAGTCGGGAAGACCACATGGTGATGCTCCTTTGATCTGAATTGGACCTAGGGTTGGGCTGTTGTCAGCGCGCGTGAATTACAAAGCAAAGAGCGACGGCGCTGGCGCTGAACTAGGCCGCGATTCACAGGCGCGTTGACTGTTCGGGCTTAGTTCGTTGCCAGGAAAAGAGCAAAGCTTATGCCCGGAAAGGAGTCAGTCAGCGCCGTATTTAAGGAATTGAGAGTTCTCAAGTAAGGAATGCAATTGTGGTGAGAAGGGAGGATAACTTGACGCAGAATCGTTGGAGAATTGAGCGTCAACAAATTCTGAAAGCTTGAAGAAGTGAGCGTGTGAGAATTCTCAAATTCGACTCTGAGTTTATTCGCTAGATGTTCAGCAATCATTGGTCAATGCTCATCACCTTAGAACGTGCATGGTAAATACCATTTCGTGCGATGTCCGATATGCTTTAGCTTGTCGGACTCCTGATTGGGCGAGAAATTAAGCTTATCGTTCACCGACAAGCTAATAAAGCATATCGGACATCGGCTTGTTTACTTCTTCAACCATCCGCGCCATGGAACCACGAGCAAAACGCTTCTGCAGCATGCGAGCCAGGGGAAAGCTCAATCTCACAAGTGGGTGGCGAGGTTTGGAAAAAGCAAGGATGTCGTAACATACGGTGTCGTCGTCTTCATTCCACTCAATCGTAAAACGCTCTTCTCCGCATTCCACATGATCCGGCAGCGTTCCGTAAGCAAAACCAAAACGACTTTCTTCGTTTATCAAGTAAACGATTCGGGCAGCACTCAGTGACCATGAGCCGAATGCGCGAGCTTTCACGGCAACCGTCGCTCCTAATTCAAGCGGTACGTTCTCAGGAACTATTGAAACCCAACCAAGGTCGAACTGACGCCACTGCTTCAATGCTTCGATTGCGCGAAGGTACGTCTCGCCACCAGTACCCAATTGAATCCGATTGTGATCAATCGTGAAGTTTGAGGGAGGGTGGCCGTTAGTCGCACCGACTTCAGAATAAGTGAACGACTGAGCGTTCTGGCTGGAAATGAATGTGGCAACAACCGAGTCGGAAGGTTCAGATAGGAGAAACATTTGCTGTTTGGAAGTGTGGCAGATGTGGAGCTAAGGATGAAGGCGGCTTCAAGTTTGATCTTTGTGCTTGTACTTTGTTCTTGGCAGTAGCGATTTTTCTTAGCCGCCCTTCATCCTTCCCCCTTCATCCTTCATCCTTATTTTCGCTCTCGGATGATGGCGGTTATACGCTGACCGGAGATGAACGTCTGTCATGTGCGTATAGATCTGCGTAGTCGAGATATCGCTGTGTCCGAGTAATGCCTGCACTGAACGTGAGTCAGCGCCATGCTGCAACAAGTGAGTAGCGAATGAATGCCTTAGAGTGTGTGGAGAAACATTTTGAATACCGACCTGTTCCGCGCGGCTTTTAATCATCGACCAGGCAAGCTGACGAGTAAAAGGTTTACCACGATAGAGAAACACATACGGCGTTGATTGTTTTCCGTAAGCCGCCTTAACTGCCGCGTACTGTTGCAACCAATGAATCGCGCTCTTCCCCAATGGCACACGTCGCTCTTTGCTTCCTTTACCGTGGCAAACAACCAATCCCGTCATCAAATCAACGTCCGTTTGTTTTAGACCTACCAACTCAGACACACGAAGACCAGTTGCGTACATGATCTCGAGAATGGTGCGGTCACGAACACCATCTTCTGTAGAAACATCGGGAGCTCCAAGCAAGCGATCGATTTCATCTTCAGTCAGAAACTTTGGCAGGTGGTTGAATCGTTGCGGAGTGTCGAGGTCTTCAGCTGGATGATGCTTGATGTGCCCGTCCAGCATCAAAAACTTGTAGAAGCCGCGAGCTGCGCTGACCGCCCGTCTGACTGAAGTTGGAGCCAACCCATCGCGTGAGAGACTTGCAATCCACTTTCTTAAGTCAGCTCGATTCAGTTCTGAGATCGATTTGCCGTTCCTAGCGGCCCATTCATTCAGCCGCGCGAGGTCACGCGCATAACTATCCAACGTGAGACGCGCGAGACCCTTTTCAACCTGAATGAACGTAATGAACTCTCGCAGGAAGTCCCGCTGCGAAGTCATCGTGCTTTCTGTTTCGTGGTTTGTACCGGAGGCTTTACTCACAATCGAGTTGAGATTAACACAGGCTGGGAGCGCAAGTGCTGGGACCGCAGGCGTCCTCGGCTGCTGATTGCGATTTAGTAACGCGAGAGTGGTCACCACGGCAGGCGGGGATGCCTTGCGCTCCCAAACCTTACTCGTACCGCAGACACTCGATCGGATCCAGGCGCGACGCTTTACGCGCCGGCCAAACTCCGAAGATAAGGCCTACACCTATCGACACTGTCAATCCACTGACCACTGCCCAAGTGGGAATTGAGGCGGGCATGCTGGGAATCAAAATAAGAAGCAAGCGACTAATGCCCACAGCCAGAAGTACTCCCAGCACTCCTCCGAGGAACGTCAACATCATCGCTTCGAACAGGAATTGCCGAACTATATCTTTCCGACGCGCACCTATTGCTTTGCGAACCCCGATCTCCTTTGTTCGCTCAGTGACACTTACCAGCATGATGTTCATGACTCCGATACCACCCACTAGCAAGCCAAGACTTGAGATGGCGATCGCGATGAGTCCGACCATCGCAGTAATGCTATCGAACTGCTCGATGAACTTATCGGCAGTCTTGATATCAAAGTTGTCTGGATCCTCGAACTTCACGTGACGACGGCGGCGTAGAATTTCTTCTGACTGCGTGAGCGCTTCAGGCACTTGCCCTGATCGACCCTTAATGACAAAGAGCATGTAGCCACGAGCCGGGGCGACTTTCTGTGCAGTCCGAAACGGAAGAAAGACTGCGTTGTCTTCCTCATTCTCACCAAAGAACCCAGCCTTTCGCTTTTCGAGCACGCCAATAATTTCGAAGTTGTAACCACCCATGCGAACCTGTGAGCCCGCAATACTTGCCTGTCCTGGGAAGAGCGCATCTGCGGCATTGACTCCAATCACGAGCACGTTTGATCGCGCCTGGTCGTCCGCGTCGGTAATAAACCTGCCTTCTTTAAGATTGATGTTTACTATGCCGGCGTAGTTTGCGGTGACTCCTTGAGTGTTTCCCCAACGGTAATTGTGACCCTGATAGGTGATGTTGTCATCAAATGGACCACCACCGTAACCAACGTTAGGCGCGACGATCGCTATATCTTCGACTGCCGCTGCCTGTGCCTTGATCGCTTCAGCGTCGGCGACGACGAAAGGTTTTCGAAGACGCTCGGAACGATCCTCGCCAGTACGTGGACCCGTCGACAAATGGAAAGCGTAAATGTTGTTCGTCCCGTACTCCTCGATGATCGAGATTATGCTTTGGCGCATTCCCGTGAGTATCGAGGCGATCACGATTGCGGTCAGTACGCCGATGACAATGCCCAACACTGTGAGGAAGCTACGGAATTTGTGACCTCGAATACTGTCGAGCGCCATGCCGAGCGTCTCGCGCATTTTGCTTTTCGGAATTTTGGCGCGTACTGAATGAATGACCTTCATTACACTTAACTTTCTTACGTGGCATTTGTAAGAGCGACGATCGGGTCAAGTCGTGCTCCCTTAAATGCCGGATAAATCCCAGCGAGCATTCCAATCACTGTAGATACTGCGAGGGCCATAAAGATGTAACCAATTGTGATTGTCATCGTGATTCCAGCCAGTGTCGTGATTAGCAGACAAACACCCCAGGACATCAACAACCCAATAATGCCACCCAGTGCGCATAGCAAACCTGATTCAATCAGGAACTGCATCATGATTTGTCTCTTGGTGGCGCCGACGGCTTTTCGCAAGCCAACTTCAAATGTACGCTCGGTGACACTCACCAGCATGATGTTCATTACTACGATGCCTCCAACTACGAGTGTGATGAGTGTGATTGGAACCACGACCTTCGCGATGCCGCTGGTGAACTCGTCGATCTGATTGTTGATTTCTTCAACGTTCACGAGACCAAAATCATCTTCGTCGTTTCCATTGAGCCGATGTTTGATCCTCATCGCCACACGAGCATCTTCGATGGTCGATTGCAGTCCTTCTCTACTGCGACTCTTGCCATGAATCTGAAGATTGTTCCGCCCAAAGACCTGCAGATGAGTGGTGACCGGAATGTAGACGTGTCGATCAACTGAGTCACCGAAGAACGACCCCCGCTTTTCCTCGACGCCTACGACACGCATAGGCAGGCCGCGAATCTTTAGTGTCTTTCCGATCGCGTCTTGATTTGGAAAGAACTTGTCTTTGATGTCGCCACCTAAGACAACGACAAACGCTGAACGCTGAACCTCATCAGCAGAAAGAAAACGCCCCTCCTCAATCGTCTTATCTTCGATGTCCACCATGTTGGCGGTCGCACCAAAGACAACCGCACCAGGAAACTCGATGCCGTCTTGTTTCAGATCGGTTCCGGTACCTGTTGCAGCACCGACCTCAGCGCACGAAGCACAATGGTCACGCACCCATTCATAGTCGTCCCAATTCAGTCGCTTATTACGTCGATTGCGTCGTTCAAATTCCTCGTCGGACATGTGCCCGGAAAAAGCCATGCGAGCAATCATGAAGTGGTTACTGCCGAGTATCTTCGCGACTTTGTCGACGACGTAAGTGTTGAGACCGCTGATTGAAGCGCCAACTGTAGTGACTGAGGCGACGCCGATAATGATTCCGATGAGCGTGAGAAATGCCCTTAACTTGTGCGCTAGGATCGACTGCAGAGCAATCTTTAGAGCGTCCAAATAAAAGGATAAAAATGCTTTCATAAAACTGGTGCGGCTGGCTTCCCGCTGGCTATACGCGCGAAAAACCGGCGAAGTTCACAGTTATGGCGGGGACTAATTCAACGCTTTCTCGCAGTGGAATACTGCCCAACGGTTAAGACGTTCGCGGGTGTGAGTCTATTAACAGGGAGGGAATGATAATCAACTTGGAAGGTATCTAGAAGAGGCAGGGTCAAACTCTGACACTCATCTAGAAGTTGTCGGGAAGGGGGCAGAGCGGTAGTTCCACTGGCCTCAACCTACTGAAACCTGGCGCGGCCCCGCCGGCTCCATTCAAGTAATTGCAGATTGGATCCTGAACTTGAGATTTGATCTCAGTGTCATGATGACCTGCGGGGCGCGCTAGATTTGTGTAGGTTGAGATCTGGGAGGGGACGGCTGTGCCCCCTTCCCGACGGCTTTAGTTCGAGTTGAGATTACGAAATCACTTGATCAGCTTCAGGCATCGGTTTTACTGAGAACTTCTCAGTCCACTTGATCCTTCCAGTAACCTGCATCACGACAAACAAAGTCAAAACCGACCCTATCGTGATCGCGAGTCCAGTGAAGCCCTTGAGAAAAAATGCGTACGAGAACATCACCAAGTAGATGAACTGCGCAAGGGCAGCTTCCCGACTCGCAAAGCGAATCCCAACAACCAGTCGCAAGTAGCTGACAACCAGGAACACCGAGACTGCTGCCGCTATCGCGAAACTCGAATGTATCGATATGTGATCGACGAGGTAGGCAAGAAGCAAGTGAAAAGAGAAGAACGCGGCAGCGAGGAAGAAATAATTCATCGGGTGAAGATCGATGCCGCGCATTGTGGTGATGATTAGCATGAGGAAGAAAAAGAAGAAGAGTGATACTGGGGCAAAGAAACTTATTCTTCCAGCGAGGGGACCCGGCTGTAATTTCTCCGGCATCACCATCGCGATTTGATAGCCAGACAACAGGCTCTTGTAATTCCACGTTAAATCATATCCGTTACCGGTCTCTTTCTTTTCCGTCGGTGAAAGCGTGTTATCGGGAAAGTCGATGTCTTTGAAGTTCGTAGTCATGTGAAGTGAGAAGCCACGCACCTGAGCGACTTGCGCATCGCCAAAGCTGTAGCGCCATTCGTTCAAACCCTGCGAGCGATACCCAACGGAAAGTTGTGCAGTCCTACCTGCACCGATCTTTGCACTACTCATCGCCGCGTTGCTCTCATTTGTGAGCTGAAGTGGAACACCATCAACAACGAACGTCAGGTTGTCATAAATAGCCTGTGAGGTAGGAAACTGAAGCTTGAAATCAACTACTTGTTCCTTGTCGCTTGCGTTCACGAAGGTGTAAACGCCGCTGAACGCAACTTTGTAAGTGCTATACCACAACAACCCTTTCTGACGATGATCGAGATCAAGATTGACGTCGATATTGCTGCTCTCAAGTGGAAGAGTAGTTATCACCTGGTCCTGTATGGTCTTAACAACCTTCTTGCCGTTCTCAACAGTCTCCTCTTTTCGTGGAACCAGAGTGCTGAATGATGCGGACGGCGGGGGTTGATTCTGTTCAGTACCCCAGGTTGAGGCGACACGATTCGACGATGACGCACCCGAATCGTAGGTCCTCGAAAAAATAGTTCCGCCCAGGATGACCCACGCGATGGAAGTGCAAATGAAGATGAATGTAATGGCGATGATTCGCTTGGTCATTGTTCTACTCCTTTATATTTGGCGGCGTTACGCAACTTTGTTTTTGGATTTGAATTGTCGATGGAGGAGTAGAAGTCGACAACGTGGTGCTCCACAGAAACATCATGTGCTGAGCTACATCCCTTCTATTCCGCAGATTGTTCGAGACATCTTGTCTTCGGCGATAGTTTTGTCGTCACGTCAGGGAATGAACCTCGACCGAAGAAAACATGAGCTGCAGCTCTATTGAGTAGTGGAAGACGCAGCGTGGCGCAGGCGACTTCAGTCAGGAATGACGAGGTGACGTGTGAAGCAATTCGTCTTGCCCAGATACGCGATATGAATCGAGAGCGAAACAGTTTTCCCGAATACTGTTTGAGGTTCTCAGGGTCACCACTTAAAAGAAAGTTTTCCGTTACCCTGGCAGCGAAGGTAGATAACCTCATGCAGGGATCGAGACCACCGGCAGTTAGTGGTGAGACGGCACCTGCCGCGTCGCCAATCAAAAGCCCCCTCTCATTCGCGATCCTATTGAGAATTCCGCCGACCGGAATTCGTCCTCCACGTCGTTCAATCTGTTTGCCATTGCGTAGATCGACAATGTCGCGGACGGAAGTCTCAAACTCTTCAAGTGCCGTGGTTGGATCGAAGCGACCTGGGTAGCCGCCGACACCCACGTGCGCCTGTTCTCCGTCGTAGGCGATCCAGGCGATGTAACCGGGCGCAAGTTTCGGATCAAGAAAACACAGCAAGGTTGGCGGTCTATCAAGAACCAAGTGGTCGTAAACATTTTCAACTCCCACAATCCATTCATGATTGGTGTCGAGCTGCAGGTCTCTTGCGACGCGAGAGGGTGTCCCATCGGCACCGATGATGAACTTCGTAGTAACTGTACGCACCAAGGAACCGACGTTAAGGCGGACAGTCGAGGTCCCTCCATAGTGGCTGGAATCAAGGTAGCTCGCCTCCGGTAACCACTCGACACCGGCATGCAAGCATTGAGTTAAGTAGCGACTATAGAGTCGGCCCATCCGTCCAACGCGAAACTCATCGTGTTTACTTTCAAGTTGTAGGAGGCGATGCTGAGGAGAATACAAACTCACATGACGAACGACCGGACCGAGGCAGTCCTCCGGGATATCGAAATCTTCGAGTGTTCGGCGCACGAAGATTCCGGTCGTGTGAATCTTTTGATCCAGTGAGGCTTTGCGGTCGACTAGTAAAACGCGAAGGCCCCGCCGGCCAAGAAGCCGCGCACACTGAAGACCCGCCAGACCGGCGCCGATAATCGTGACGTCAAATTCTTCCATGGTCAGTTCTGAAACGTGGTCGTTTTATGAGCGAGACTGTTTTCGTGACCGGTGTTCAGGTGAGTGATCCAGTCACTTTCATTGATAACGAGCGTGGGGTGATTGATATTTGTGTACATGCTCCAGTTTCTCCGGATTCAATCAAAGCTCTTTACATTGCAAAGCCGATAGACAAAAAAAGAGAGACCCGATCTCAGGTGGATCTCATTTGCTTGATCAGTGATTCCATGTGATTGATATAACCCTCCAACGCCCGCCGTCCCTCCGCCGTCAGTTTGTATTCGGTCTTGGGCAGCCGACCGTCGAAGTATTTCGTGCAAGCGATGTAGCCGGCTTCTTCAAGCTTGCGTGCGTGCACGCTGAGATTGCCGTCAGTAGTGTTCATCAAGTTCTTCAGATCACTAAATGTCAACGACTCGTTTGCAGCAAGTGCGCTAATGATGCCGAGACGCAGGCGTTCATGGATCAGTCGGTCCAGGTTTGGCGCCGCACTCTTCTGCGCAGTCCCTGCTTCGACTGCTCGGGTCGTCGATGTTCCCTGTTTTGAGGGAATTTCCTTTTTTGCTGTTGATTGTTTAGCCACCGTATTTCCTCGCGATAATCACTCCAAACACAATGTGCAAGCCACCGAAGCCTGCAGCCATAAACCAGTTTGCAAACTCGGGCGGAGCAAACAGCGCGCCTGCACCAAGAGCCATGAAGCAAAGCCCCATGATCGGCACAACTCCGACCGAAAACATTCCGCCGGTGATGACACCGGTACCATAGAGAAGTAACCAGACGCCGGGAATCGCATTCGTCAACCCTGCTCGAAACAGAACAATCGTTAGAAGACCGCCAGCGATGACTGGCGGCGACAAACTAAAAACAGCCTTACGTCCTGGGCCAGACATGAGGGGCATTTGCACCGCACGTGCCTTTCGGTCCATTGACCATCCGGCGATGAGTAACGAGATAGTCCCTTCGACTACCCAGACGGCGAGCCACAATGTGAAAGCGGCCTGGCCTGCGGCAACGAGGCTGGCGATGATGGCCGTGGTGCCGATCGCGACTTCCCCCCAACCTGAGATCCCAGTGAAAGCCGTGGCGCGCTCCATGGTTTCGCGGATGTAGCGCAAATTATCCATCGCTCTTTCGTGTAGCGCTGGAGGTTCAGGCTGTTCGGGCTTAACCAGTCGGACTGGTTCCATGTCTGGCATGATACGTTGGCAGGGCAAGCATCGTCAAGTACTTTGTAAGACAAAGACGAAACAAAACCAAGAGGGGAGGCAGCCGCAGATTTGCGCGGATGCCACCGATCAGAAAAGCAGTGGTGGCTTAGTACTTTTCTTCTTCTGATCGGTGTTTATCCGTGTAAATCTGTGGCCTATTAGCTTACGTACTCAGCGCCTCACCGATAAGCTGAGCCTGCTCTTTCTGATGAATGCTGTAAGAACCCGTGGCCGGACTTGCAGAAGGAGTACGTCCAACATACTTCGGTCGCTGGCCGGCGGGCAGCAAGTTCTCAAGTCGAGGCTGCACGAAAGTCCAACCGCCCATATTTTGAGGCTCTTCCTGTACCCACCTCAGCTCGTTTGCATTTGAGTATCGGGCCAGGACTTCACGGATACTGTTCAGTGGGAATGGATAGAACTGTTCCAAACGAACAATCGCAACTCGAGTTTCACCTAACTTCTTTCGCGCCTCTATCAAGTCGTAATAAACCTTGCCACTGCACATCACGACCTTTTCAACTGAAGCGCCGTCAGTAATCTCTGCGTCGTCGATCAATGGTCTGAAACCACCTTGAGTCAAGTCTGCGACGGTCGAGGCTGCCGCCGCCAAACGCAGCAGACTCTTTGGTGTCATCACGATCAACGGCCGTTCCACGCCCGGCTGGACCTGGCGTCGAAGCAAATGAAAGTACTGAGCGGGTGTGGTTGGATAACAAACCTGCAAATTGTTTTCGGCACAAAGCTGGAGATAGCGTTCCAGGCGAGCACTCGAATGTTCCGGACCCTGTCCTTCATAACCGTGTGGTAACAGCATGACGAGTCGTGATGTTTGTTTCCATTTATCTTCAGACGCAGCGATGTACTGATCTATGATCGTTTGCGCGCCATTTCCGAAGTCACCAAACTGCGCTTCCCACAACACTAACGCATCTTGTGCAACTACCGAATATCCGTACTCGAATCCCAACACACCCTCTTCGGACAAAGAACTGTCGAACACTTCAAATCGTGCTTCGGGATTTGACTCTGATCGCAGCTCTGATAGTGGGAGCCAGGACTTCCCTGTCTGCGTGTCGTAAAGAATGGCATGACGCTGACTGAAGGTACCGCGTCCGGAATCCTGACCACTCAAACGCACACGAGTGCCATCGAGCACCAACGATCCGAAAGCAATCGCCTCAGCAAAAGCCCAATCCAACGGTAGAGAGCCGTCGCCCATCTTTGCTCGTCGAGCAAGTTGGCCAACCATCTTCGGATTGATGTTGAATCCGTCTGGTACAACCGCAATCTTGTGTCCGACACTCTTGACTGTCTCTGCATCCACGCCAGTCGGCACGATCGCTGAACCATCCATCTCAACGACCTCAGGTTGAGGCTGGACCGGTTCATCCTTAACTTTTTGTTTTGCGTTAGCTAGAGCTGCCTCGTAGCGTCGCACACGTTCCGCAATTAACGCGTTGACTTCTTCTTCGGTAACGACGCCTTCCTTGATCAGACGCTTGGCGTAGACGGAGCGAACTCCCGGATGCGCCTTTACTCGCGCATACATCAACGGTTGGGTATAACTAGGCTCGTCCGTTTCGTTGTGACCGAGTCGTCTAAAACCAATCAAGTCGAGGACAACGTCTTTGTTGAACTCCTGCCGATACTCGAGGGCGATACGCAACGCGCGGTATGCCGCTTCAGGGTCGTCGCCGTTGATATGGAAAATAGGTAACTGCGTCATGCGTGCGACGTCAGTGGAATAGATCGTAGAACGTCCGGCTTCCGGTGATGTTGTGAAACCGATTTGGTTGTTGATGATGATGTGGATCGTTCCACCAGTCCGATAGCCTTTCAACCCTGCGAGATTGAGCGTTTCCATGACGACACCCTGTCCCGCGAAGGCGGCATCGCCATGTAGCAAAATAGGCAGCGCAAGATCGATCACCTCTTCTCGTGACTTCGATTCCCGGCCCATCGTCGCATCTTGTTTCGCCCTGACCATGCCTTCGACGACGGGATCGACAGCCTCAAGATGGCTTGGATTGGGAGA
Source organism: Pyrinomonadaceae bacterium (assembly GCA_035257465.1). Classification (GTDB taxonomy): domain Bacteria; phylum Acidobacteriota; class Blastocatellia; order Pyrinomonadales; family Pyrinomonadaceae; genus PSRF01. The sequence goes on from DATEXA010000209.1 coordinate 55,773, forward strand.
TAACGACAAATGAACTGTGTTACCAGTCTCAGTCACACGCTCTCCGGTGGCGCCCTGGTGATACTTCACATCGCCTTCGTCAGCCGGAAATTCCGGGTGAACTGAACCTTCAAACGCCGCAAAGATCCTCTCGCAAAGATTGCCTATAACATTTGCGAGAACGTTCAGACGTCCGCGATGGGCCATTCCCAATGTGATGTCTACAACACCACGCTCGGCGGCTCCTTCGATCAAGCGATCGAGAACGGGGATGATGGTTTCGGTTCCTTCCAGTGAAAACCGCTTCTGTCCTAAATATTTCGTGTGAAGAAAACGTTCGAACTGTTCTGCGGAAATCAGTTTCCACAAGAGACGCTTCTTAACTTCGACTGGAATCGGTTCCGGCTCTACAAACTCGCGACGTATGCGTTCACGTATCCACGTCTTCTCTTCTTTACTTTGAATGTGGCGATACTCGGTGCCCACCTTGCCGCAATATGCGCGTTGCAGGATGTCGAGAATCTCGCGCAGCGTCCCGCTTTCCTTGTTGGCCAAGCCATCAGTAATAAAAACTCGATCAAGGTCCCAGATTGTTAGACCGTATGTTTCGATGTCCAACTCGGGATGATAAAGAACCGGTAACGCGTGCAGTGGATCTATGTCCGCAATCAAGTGCCCGCGTACCCGGTAAGCATTGATGAGTTCGATGACGCGCGCTTCTTTGATCGTTTGTTCACGCTGATGATCTGCGAACAGAAAGAACGGATTATGATCCTGGTTCCAGATATGCGGTGGGTATGGAATTCCCAGGTCCGAAAAGATTCCGTTGTAGAACTTGTATTTTCCGATTAGAAAGTCGTGCACGCGCGCGAGAAAGGCCCCAGACTCCGCGCCTTGAATGACGCGATGGTCGTATGTGCTGCTGATCGTAATCGCCTTGCTAATGCCAAGCTGCGATAACGCCTCAGCTGCCATTGCCTGATACTCCGCCGGATATTCAATTGCACCGGTCGCGATGATCACTGACTGGCCTGCCATCAGGCGAGGAATGGAGGCGACTGTTCCAAGCGTGCCAGGATTAGTTAGTGAGACTGTTGTTCCTTGAAAGTCGGCAATCTGCAACTTCCCTTCACGCGCTCGCTTGACCACATCGTCATAAGCGACGAGGAACTTCGAGAACGAGAGATGATTGGCGTTCTTGATATTTGGTACGAGGAGACTGCGGGTGCCGTCCTTTTTAGTTAGATCGATAGCGACGCCGAGATTGACTTGACTTCGTTTCACTCGACTTGGCACTCCGTCAACGACAGTGAAGCCATCATTGAGTTGCGGAAACTCATCCAGGGCTCGGAGTATCGCCCAGGCGATTACATGTGTGTATGAAGCCTTGCCGCCGTCGTTCTCCGCCAGGTACTTGTTGATTAGCCGGCGGTTTTCATCAAGCAATTTTACTGGGATTCGCCTTTCGGAAGTTGCCGTCGGTACTGACAGGCTAGCTTCCATGTTCTCGACTATCTTCAACGCTGGGCCGCGAATCGCAGTAACTTCGGCGTCAGCGCTAACGGTCGGACTCGGAAGAGGCTTGGTTTCGACAGCGGGAGCTGCAGCAACGCTCGTCTGGTTTGGCTGTGGTGCACCATCGCCGTCGGATTTCGATGTCGCAGCTTTGAGACCATTCCCGGATGGTTGATTGGCAGCAGTAGAGTCACCAAGTAGTTCACTGAAATATGCTCGCCAGGAATCATCAACCAGCTCGGGATTACTGCGGAATCGTTCCAGCAGTCCTTGAACGTACGTGGCGTTGGCGCCGAACTCCTCAGCAATCAGTTCGGATAAATCGGTTAGGTTTTGCGTGCTCAACCTTGGTTACCTCGTCTTGCGGATCGACGCGATTTCAACGCTTTTACAGAGGAAATCTGTCGTGAATTCGATAATGTGCTTGACCGAATAGACTACCATCAAAGGAAATCAATTGCACTTGCGACTAGTTATCTACAGTTTACGCAGCAGAGATTGGTACCAATTGTTTAGTTTAAGATCTGAATGGTGCGCGATCTCTGCTTCCTCGGCGTTGCAGGTTCAAGTTCTTGTTTTTTGTGAGAAGCTTTCTTACGCCAAAGGCGTTCGCTAGCTCTAGCCCAGGGTTTGCTTTGAAACCCTGGGAACCAGACAAACATTCTTGGTTCTAATAGCAACCCTGAAAGGGTTGCGACGACGTTACGAGCTCTAATCGAAAGCCTTCGCAACTCCTTCAGAGTTGCATTTAAGCCAACACTCACCATATCCCAGGGTATCAAAGCAAACCCTGGGCTGGAATTCGCCAACACCTTCGGTGTAATTAGGTACGCTGAACAATTCTTTTTCTCGAAATTCTCGCTTTCGGGTGTTATCGTAACAACCCATTTTCAGTACAAACTCGAATCCGCTTCAGTCATAACAAATGAACGAAACGCCTGAGCCCCGGACGCGTCTCAAAACCATTGTCGTGTTTGCGATGCTCCTGGTTGTGTTCGGAGCCGTCATTGCTTTTGGATGGTTCGCAACCTTTTCACGTCCCGTAACGACTGTCATCCTGGTCCGTCACGCCGAGAAGAAGATCGAGCCCAATAATCCTGATCCCGATCTGACCCCTGCAGGTGAAGCCAGGGCACAGGAAATCGCGCGCATGTTTCGAGATGCCGGTATCAACGCAATCTACGCCACTCAATTCAAGCGTACACAGCAAACAGTCAAACCTCTCGCTAATCTAACTGGCATCTCACCCACAATTCTGGATGCGAGTAAAACAGAAGAGTTGGCAAAACAAATCCAGACTAACCGTCGCGGCCAGACAATCTTTGTAGCTGGTCACAACAACACCGTGCCGGCACTGGTATCTATCTTGAGCGGAGAAAGTTTTCCGCTCATTCCCGACAGTGAATACGACAATCTTTTCATTGTGACGATCTATCGTTTCGGAAAGGCAAAGGTGGTCAAACTGAAGTACGGCGCCGAGAGCACGCAAGGAGCCGGAACGGGAACCATGGTCCCAATGAAAAACCAGTAAGCTCAACTGAGGAGACACAAGTGAAACGTAAAGGTGAAAACACACCAGCCGGTAACCAACTAAAGCGTAAGACTTCAAAGAGCCGACGTTCCTTTGTAAAACTTCTGCCGGCATTGGGCGCCGCAGGTCTTGTAGCTACAAGACTTCCCGTGGGCACTTTGGCTCAAACGCCAACGCCTACTCCGCTTCCGTCGCCATCACCTTCACCAACTCCCACGCCACGAATCACAAAGGACATGTTGCATGTGGCTGAGAAGCTGATGGGGATTGAATTTACTGACGCTCAGGAAGCAATGGCTCTTGCCGGAGTAAATCGCAATCTTGATGCATATGAAACGGTTCGTAAGATTGATGTGCCACTCGACACCGAACCTGCGTTTGCTTTCCACCCAGCTCACGCACGCAAGGAACTCTACGGGACCAAGAACAAGTTTCACTTCGCCAAAGTTGAACTGCCGCAATTCAAGACTGTCGACGACCTGGCATTTGCCACTGTTCCTCAACTGGCAGAATTTATTCGAACAAAGAAAATCACTTCGACTGATTTGACCAAAATGTACCTGGGCCGTCTGAAGCGCTTTGGTCCAAAGCTCCTGTGTGTAGTCACACTCACGGAAGATCTCGCCTTGAAACAAGCTGCTGCTGCTGACGATGAAATCAAACGCGGCAAATATCGGGGGCCACTGCATGGAATCCCCTGGGGCGCGAAGGATCTGTTCGCCACCAAAGGGATTAAGACAACGTGGGGCGCAGAGCCGTATCGCGATCAAGTAATCGATTACGATTCGACTGTCGTAGAAAGACTGAATGAAGCGGGCGCAGTACTCGTTGCCAAACTCTCGATGGGTGCACTCGCCCAGGGCCCACGTTGGTTTGGCGGTGTCACTCGCAACCCCTGGTCACCTGATGACACCCAGACAGGCTCGAGCGGATCGTCTGCTGGGCCAGCGTCAGCCACTGC
>DATEXA010000210.1:0-28230 GCA_035257465.1 Pyrinomonadaceae bacterium
CACCCATCAGCGTTGCACGCTGTCGATCACTCCCGTCCTGGTTACCTTGGTTACCCTGGTTGCGATTCCGCTGATTTGCTTGTGCGCTCGATCCCTCAGAACCAAAACTAAAGGTTTTGCTTAGGCGTAGATTGACAGTTGTTGAGCCTGGACCTTCAGCGAAGTTGCGTGGAATCATCACATCTCCAGGCGCAAACGTTAGCTTGAAGTTACCGTACGGAGTGCATCTGATGTTTACGTCGGAACAGTCTGCTCCCGCGGGAGCCAGTGCCGGACGCTCTGTGTTAAGTGTGTCGCCGTTTATGTCACGACCAAGGGTGATGTTGAATGGACGTCCTGATTGCAGAATTATGAACGGATTCACACTGATGCCCCATGGAGCCCTGATGTTACCGGTCATCACAAAGCGATGTCTGATGTCACCCGACGCACGACCGTACTCGGTGCTAAGGTCATATGGATTTGCCGGAAAGGTCCCGCTGCCATCGGTATCGCTGTCTGCCTTAGCGAATACGTAGTACGCGCTCATTGAAATGGTCCGGCTAAAGCGACTATTGAAATTGACGATGAACTGATTCTGGTTGTACCGACCACTCGATTCGTATTCGAAAACGTTACAAGTCGAAGAGGGGTTAATGCTGGGCGGGATGAAGTCGGCGCAATCCAATGGTCGAATCCCACTCGACGGAATACCCGGAGTAAAAGTCCCTGGCAATGGCGCGTTCAATGGACGCGTCCGAAGCACATGCAACGTTCGAACGTTGATGTAGCTGGCAGCTATCGTCAGGTTTCGTGGTAGCTGTCGCTCCACACTAATGACCGACTGCAATGTGTACGGCGCCCGTATAGTGTCTGACAGTCTATAAACAGATCCCGGAACTGAAAACGCGACTAGCGCCGAGGACGACGGAATAATCGGAAAGAAATCCGGATTTAGAACTGTGAACTGTTGCTGGCTGACACCATTCAAACGATTCGCAGTCATCGTCAGGTTTTCGCTGACTCGGTCGTAGAAGACTCCATAGCCACCACGAATAACCGTCTTTGACTGCTGTCCACCGGGTGACCACGCGAAACCGATTCGAGGAGCGAAGTTAAGATTGCTACTGATGTTCCCCTGGTTCTCATAACGAAGACCCATACTCAAGGTAAGATTTCGTCGCACTTTCCAATCGTCTTGTCCGAAACCGCCAAAGTCCCATTGACTAACTTTGCTCTCCGGATTTCCCGAAGACAGTCGGAACTGACTTGCGCCACCGCCGAGCAATCTGATTTCTGCCGCGTTTAAACCTTGAGCGCTAAGCGCCAATGTTCGGCGATAACGTTCGATACTGGTGATTGTTTCCGTACCAGGGAGCACCTGATCGTTTGCATCGAGAATTGGACCGACGCCGCCGCCAAAGAATGTGTACGTCCCTCCGAAGTTCTGAGGCGAGAACTGATCAATGCTCACCCTGCGCAGGCGGCCACCAACCTTAAGTGAATGAGTACCTTCGACAAACGAAGTTGTATTCGTCACTTCCCACTCGTTGTTGGTAGTGTTCGACTTCCCGACTTGAGAACCACCGCCGCTAAAAGCGTCTTGTACCTCGAGCGCGGGAATGGAGTTGTCGGCGTTCTGCCCGTTGACTCCATGCTCAAACTGAAAGCGTGTTTCGTTAACAATGGTCTTGTTGATGACCGCAGTTTCAGTCAACTGAACGTTCTGTTCAGTTCCAGTTGCATCGTAAGCACGTGAAGGTAGCGCGAAACCACCAACTCCTGTCACACGAGTCGTTCTTGCGTAACTATAACGACCGACAAGTGTATTGTTATGGTTGATTTGATAGTCGATTCTCGGACTGAACGTTGTACGACGACTCGGGACTGGAACTGTTTCGTTGAAACCGACGATATTGTTATTGGCATCAAGAACTGTCGCGACGATCAGTGCTTGATCGTCGATGTCTCGCTTCTCGAAATCGATAAAGAACGATGCTTTCTTCTTGGAGATCGGACCGCTAAAGTTTGCGCCATACTGCCGGGTTTGGATTGGTGGCCGCGAAGTGGCAAAAGGATTTCGGGCGTTCAAAGCGTCGTCATTGAAATTGAAGGAAGCCTGCCCACGATATCTATCAGTTCCTGGTTTCGTTAAAATCTCAATGCGGCCCAAACCAAGCCGATCGTACTCAGCTGAAAAAGGATTTGAGTTGATGCGAATCTCGCGAATCGAACTACGCGGTGGCAAAGTACCGTTCGTAAATCCATCGATAAAGATCTGACCACCGTTTGGTCCAGCAGATGGACCGGCAAGCGCTTGTAATGCGGCCGCAAGATCATCTGGATCATCAGGCAATGCGTCGATATCAGCGCCTTTCAAAACAACGGCGCCGGCATTGTTTTCAGGTTCGGTGCTTACTGAGTTGCTATCAGCAGCGACAGTGACTTTCTGTTCTTCGATTGAGACTTTCAAAGTGATGTCTAGTTGCACCGGCTTGGCGGCAACCACATCAACTGCCGGATTTTCGTATAGTCCAAAACCATTGCTGACAGCACGCACCGTGTAACGACCGGGCGCGAGTCCGTTGATCGTATAGGAGCCTCCATCATTTGTAGTCACCGTCTTCTCGACGCCCTGGGCATCGATGGCGGTAACCGTGACGCCAACAATCGCTCCACCCAGTTCATCAAGGACCTGGCCCTTGAGTGAACCGTTACGCTGTTGCGCGACCACCAGTCCAGCCGTGCTCAAGCATAGGACGATTGCCACCAATATTCTCTTCATTCGAAAGCTCCTTCGTTTTTCTGTGAACCACTCGCGAGGATACAGCTCGACCGCAAGTGGGGCCGAATTGTATCGAAATCAGGCGTAAAGAGTCTGTCAATGAATTGTAAAGTTTTGTCAGTTTCGGTTACGTAGCGATTGACACTTCTTTACTTACGAAAATGTAAGGTTCCTGTAGCATTTCATCGACTTGCTAAGGATTGGTGATATGTCTTTCAATTACGTCGAACAAACAATGGAACGAGTGCTTGTCATTGACGACGATGTCGGTCTATGCGAACTCGTTGGGGAATACTTGCAGCCTGAAGGTTACACGGTTGAAGCAATTCACAACGGCGAGCGTGGAATCGATCGTGCTCTGGCAGGCGAACATGATCTGGTTGTGCTCGACGTGATGTTACCCGGAACAAATGGCTTCGATGTGTTGCGACGCATACGGGCCAAGTCGCGCATACCGGTCTTGATGCTGACGGCACGTGGAGATGACGTAGATCGAATCGTTGGTCTTGAGATTGGAGCGGATGATTATTTACCTAAGCCTTTCAATCCGCGCGAACTGGTTGCCCGAATACGAGCTGTACTGCGACGAGCTCAACCCACCGAGTCGGGAAATGCCGCTCGCGAACTTATCGCGGTCGGCGATATTGAAATGGATAGCAATACGCGCAATGTTCGTCGTGACGGTGATGTTATTGAGCTGACAGGTGTAGAGTACGACCTGCTCGAGATCCTGCTGCGCAACGCCGGGCAAATTGTGAAACGCGAAGATCTCGTCAAGGAAGTCCTCGGACGCGAACTGTCGCCGTTTGATCGCAGCATCGATATGCACCTGAGTAATCTCCGGAAGAAGTTGGGCCATCAACTCAATGGCCTGGAAAGAATCAAGACCATACGCGGCGTCGGCTATATTTACGGCGCTCCGGCAGAGAAGTCAGAATGAAGATTCCCTTTCGTAGTTTGTACCTGAAGATTTTTATCTGGTTTTGGGTGACGACGATTCTAATCAACGTCGCGCTATTCGCTGCGGTCGCACTAACCAGACCGACACCCACCGGCCGTTCCTGGCGCGATCTTGCACAGGTTGGGCCAAACGCACTGAAGGCCACGGAAGTTTATGAGCAACGTGGGCCAGCAGCACTTGCAGCCGTTTTGCAGGAAACGGAAAAAGCATCAGGAGTAACTGCGACTCTCTTTGACGCGAACAGACAGGAGCTCTCCGGACGGCCAGTTCAGCCCGGAGCTCCTGAGCTGATTGAGAAGGCCGCAGAATCAAGTGAAGTCGAATTCAACTTCGCCGGCCGAAATACGCTTGTGGCGAGACCGGTCGTTAGTCCCAAGGGTCAGCGCTATACCTACGTCGCGAACATTCCTCGTCAGCCTTATCAGATGAGTCTACAAACCCAGGGTCTTCGTCTTCTCGTCGTACTCCTGGTTGGCGGCATCTTTTGTTACTCGCTCGCTCGCTACCTGACGAAACCGATCCTAATTTTGCGAACAACTACCAACGAACTGGCCGAAGGAAATCTTGGCGCTCGCGTTGCCACTAATCTGACCAAGCGACGCGACGAGATCGGTCAGCTCGGTCGAGACTTCAACGGAATGGCCCAACGTCTCGAGTCGATGGTGAAGGCGCAACAACGCCTGCTTGGCGACATCTCGCATGAACTGCGTTCACCGCTTGCGCGCCTGGGTGTTGCGTTAGGTTTGGCCCGGCAGCGTTCTGGAACAGCAGCAACCGCATCACTCGACCGTATCGAGCGTGAGTCCGACAACCTTAACGAAATGATCAGCCAACTGCTTACGCTGACGCGCCTCGAGAGTGGGACTGATGGTCGCAAGCGAAGTGACGTCGACCTGGACAACCTTATTCGTGAAGTGGCAGAGGACGCCGATTTCGAAGCACGCAGTTTGAATCGTTCGGTGCAGGTTGTTTCCAGCGACAAGTGCTCGATCAACGGTGTGGAGGAGTTACTGCGAAGTGCGGTTGAGAATGTAGTTCGCAATGCAGTTCGGTTTACACCAGAAGGAACCGCAGTCGAAGTCGCCTTGAGAAAACAGAATGGCGCCGGCGACAACTTCGCAATCATCAGCGTTAGAGATCGTGGCCACGGCGTTCCTGAAGAGTCGTTGGAAACTATCTTTCGACCTTTCTATCGAACTGAAGACGCGCGCGATCGCCAGTGTGGCGGGGGAACAGGTTTGGGCCTTGCGATCACTGAGCGAGCAGTGCGGATGCACGGCGGCACAGTCGAAGCGTCAAACGCACCCGGCGGCGGATTGTCGATTGAAATGAAGTTGTTGTTGCCGGGAAGCGTCGATGGCAATGGAAATGTGTGAGACTTTGACACTCACCTACACCGCTGAGAACTTGACTCTCACCTACACATGGTCGGGCAGGGGGCAGAGCGGCCGGCTTTCTAAAACTCTACCTACTCAAACCTAGCGTCGCCCCCGCAGGTCATCATGACTCTAGAATCAAAGTGTGAAGTCAGAATCCGATCAGAGATTATTTATCCTGCGGGGGCGCGCTAGGCTTAAGTAGGTAGAGGTTAGAGAAACTGCCGCTCTGCCCCCTTCCCGACCGCTTGTAGCTGAGTGTCATAAGCTGCACCGAGCTAGCTCTGTCTTCGCCTCACGATCTGCATTTCCACAAATCGAATCATCGCAATCCAAATGAGTGCTGCGGAAAAACCGGCAAGGACGTCGGTTGTGTAGTGCACACCAAGATAAATCCTCGAGAGTCCGATCAGGAACACCAGCGTAGCCGCACAGATCCAGATACCCAGGTTGATTCGGGAGTTGTTGATGCGAGCTGTGAGGATTGATGCGAGTGCGCCAAAGAAACAAAAGCTCGCGAGCGAGTGGCCACTGGGAAAACTGTACGATTCAGGCGCTAGCAGATTGAAAAACGGAACCGGGCGTGCACGATGGAAAGTCAGTTTTAGTGTCGTATTCAGAATCGCGGCACCAATCATCGTGACGGCGAGAAGCCATGCGTCTCTACGCCATCCTTGAGACATCAGCCACATGAACATGACAATGGTTGCACACGTGAGAAAGAAACTTGAGCCACAGAAGGAAATGCCACGCATAGTGGCGGTGAGTGTTGGTGAGGCAATCTGGTGAACGGTGTTGCGAGTTACTTCGTCGAAGTGCTGAGTTTCACCTTCCAGTACTTCGTTAGTAAGCCATGCGAAGAAAACGAGTGTAGCGATCGCGGCGACCATGCCGACGGTGATTGAAAGCCCAAGAAACTCCCATTTCCTGTTCAGCCTCACGATTCGAAGAGTTTATCAGGATGTGACATCCGCAGATGATCTATAGATCTCACAACAGTTCAAGTCTACTGTCTCAGGGTTGCTTTCCTACCTGAGTTGTCTTCAAGTAATCGAGATAGTCAGGCACAACAATATTCAAGATAACCACCGCGCGTTTTATCTGTGACTGGGTTGGTTGTTCTGACGTGGCCGAGTCCAGGGCTTCCTCCGCCATCTGCCAAAAGAGAAGTGCGATACTGTTGTCGTTCTTACGGGCTGTGAGCAGCTTGCGCAGTTGTCCGCTTCTCTCCCGTAGATGTTGCAGGTCTTCTTTTTCAGCAGACGTAATAATCAGCCCGAAGTACAGGTGTGATTCGAGGTACTTGAATAGTGCTCCTTCAAATTTCGACTCGGCGTTTAGTTTCTCAGCGAGTTCCAGATTTGATTTCAGACCCGTGAACTCAGCCTGTTGAGTACCGGCATCGACTGACTTGTACGTTCGAAGAGCTGCGGTTTCCAGTTTTCTTAACTCCGGGGCAACAGATCGAAACTCCATTGTCGACTTGGGCGCAGGAAAGCGAAGTCCGCGACAGAAAAGCGCAAAGTCAAGATTGGCGGTCGCCCTACCGAGTTGAAGAAGGCCTTCGGCAATGTTGCTCTTAAGAGCAATCAAGCGTCCTGATTGGTAGTACGAGTTGACCTGGGTCTGCGAAGCATCCGCGAGTCCGATAACAACTGCCGGGAGTTGCTTCAAGCCGACTCGAGGAAATTTCTGCTCTTTGTCGTTTAGTGTTGCTGCTAACTGACGCCACTCCTGCTCGAATGCCTCAGCACCCTTCGTTGCGATGTCGGCCTTTGAAGCTGCGTAAGAAAGTGACTCAAGTTCAATGTAGCAAGTTCTAATTGTGTAAAGACTCAAGTAAGGGTTCCCAAGTTTCAGAGCGTTGCGCGCGGCGGCGATATCGTTCGTGCACTGTTTGTTTAATTCATCGCTAACCTTGAGTGTCGACAATTGGCTCTCGAGTGCGTTGTTAGCGTTGGCAAGTTGCTTCGGTGCTTCCTGGGCGCGGCAGGTTAATGTGGTCGCAAGAATTAGAAGTAAGGTGACTGCGAAGATTTTCATCTTAAGAAATTAAAGCCTTTACTCACACAGTTGGGAAGGGGGCAGAGCTATCGCTCTGCCGCCTTCCTAACCATCTGTAGTTGAATGTCAGCCGATGAACTTAGCGCGAAGTTACCTGCACAGTCCCACTTGCCGAGTTTCCAGCCTGGTCAAATGCTCGCGCCTCGATTTGGTATGTCCTGTTCGGCGGATTGGGTACCTTCCAATTGCAAGAGTAAGACGCGCTCGAGACTGTACATTGCAGGCTACCGTTGACGTAGAACTCAACGCGCGCAACACCAACATTATCACTCGCATTTGCAGTCAATGTAACGTTAGCTTTCCGCGCAACAGTGGAGTCGTTGACTGGATTAGTTATGCTTACCTGGGGAGCAACGTTGTCGCCTGATGAGAACTGAATTCTATTTACCGAACCACTCCCACGAGCGAGATAGTAAAGGCTTCCATCGTTCGAAACCTTGAGATCGACCGGCGAAGAAATGCCGGCTGCGAAGTCGCTGACGGAGTTGCCGGCATTCGGATTCAAGGTCTTTATCCAGCCACCGCAGAAATCCGAAAAGAAGTAATTTCCGACGAAGTTACTCGGAAACTGAACCACCTGTGGGTTGTAAAAAACACCGCCGGTTATTGCACGCGTCTGAGCATCGTTCGCGTACGAATAGATCGGATCGCGAAAGTTTGAATTAGGTGGATTGCAAAATCCTTCGCAAGTGGGCCAGCCATAGTTCGAGCCGGCAATACCGTCGTCAATCTCTTCCCAGGTGTTTTCTCCGACGTCGTTGATGAACATGCGACCGTTGCCGAAGTTAAATGAAAAGGTGAAGGGATTCCGCAGTCCCAGCGCCCATATCGATTTATTGTCGCCAGTAGCAGTATTGAAGAAGGGATTGGTTGTTGGAATAGTGCCGTCCGATGCTATTCGCAGGATCTTGCCGAGGCGCGTTGAAAGAGGCTGAGAATTGGTTCCATTCGCGTTATCACCGACCGCAACGTACAGGTTGTTGTCCGGTCCAAAGTGTATTGCGCCACCATTATGATTTGTAGCTCCACTCAGATCATTCAAATCCAGGATGACAATCTCACTGCCCGGCATTGCGACATCGCCAGAAGCAATGAAGCGACTAACGCGGTTATGAATCGTTGGAGTTGTCGCGGTGTAGTAGATGTACACCAACTGATTCGACGCGAAATTAGGATCAAACGCGACTCCGAGTAATCCACGTTCACCGCTGGAGTTGACTGTAACTGTCAGAAATGGAGTTGAGAGCAACACCCCATTCTTGATGACTCTCAGGGTTCCTCCCTGCTCACACACAAAGATGCGACCATCAGGAGCGAGTGCCATAGCGGTTGGATTGGTTAATCCGCCGGCCACAGTTGAATCTGTGAATCCAGTCGGTACAGTCGCCGCATTTGCGAAGTTGGCTAGCGCAGCGGCAACGGTGATAGTGATCAAAGTTTGAAGGAATCTTTCGACATGTTGAGAACGCGGTGCTGACATAACCCTCCCGTGAAAAAATTGTTGTCGATTATCGGGATTCTGACGAGGAAGGCTCAGGGGGACTGAAGCTCAGTGCGTGGTAGACATACGCTTGACGGCGGAGACTCACGCACTTCGTACAACATCGCATGAGATTATTTCGAAAGTTTTTCGTAGCAGCAAACTATGAGGTTAAATAAACAAGTGAGTCGGATCCAACTCCTCGCGAATGATCCGCAACTCTTCCCGCTCAGGGATTCTGGTCGTCGCTAAGTTCGATGAAACGCGGATTGCCCAGCCTGTGTTCTCACGAACTTGTTTGAGTGTGCATCCTGGGTGCAAAGACTTCAGCACCATCTCACCATCGACAAATTCATAACAGCCAAAATTTGTGATTACCAGTTCCGGACCCGCACCAGGCATGCCAAGTTCTTTTCTCGTAACTGGGCCATCGACAAATCCGGGAGACGTGATGAAGTCGACATGCTCGGGAAACGATCGCTTGTTCTGTGGGGCGATAACAAAAACTCTCTTTGCAAGAATCGCGATTTCACAGGCGCCACCGCTGCCGGGCAATCGCACCTGTGGTTGTCGATAGTCACCAATAACTGTTGTGTTGAGATTGCCGAAACGATCAACTTGAGAGCCCTGCAGGAAGCCCACATCAATGAGACCGCCCTGAAGGTAGTAAGTGAACACGTCGAACATCGAACACACGCTCAGCGAGTCTGTAACGAGTGCAGGATCGCCGATGGAAATTGGCAGTCGCTTTGGATCGGCACCAATAGCGCCAGACTCGTAGACGAGGACCAGCCTTGGCGCGTGTAGCCGCCGCGCAAGATTACAAGCGAGATTCGGTAACCCAATTCCTACGAAGACGACTTCACCGTCGCGCAGTTGTCGCGCGGCTTCGCAAACCATCAACTCATTTGCAGTAAAGGTTGGGACTTCAGTAGCCATAGTTAACCGCTTCACAGAAAGCCGGCTTTGCTTTCAGCCGTGATAAGGCATCCCCGAGGCGCGCGACGTATTCGGCCCGATCCCTGACGCCGAACACCCACTCGTCGAGATAAGAATTGAACCGCGACTCATTCTGCGAAATGACTTTCCAGCTTACGTAGAAATCGTTGTCACGATCGTAAAACCCTTGTGCGTAAGAAGGATGACAACCAAAGGGTTCGTGCACCACCGCATCAACGATCAGTCCTGGAATTAAAGTTCGATTTGGATCCGAACGGATGACGCTCTCGGAAACTATTTCCTCAGCCACGACAATCACGCGCTTCGATGCAAACGCCGCTTCCTTTTGCACACCAAGCAAACCCCAGATTTGCGCGTTGCCATTTTCATCGGCTCTTTGCGCGTGAATGATGGCTACGTGAGGGTTCAATGCAGGCACCGCAGCCAACTGTTCGCCCGTGAAGGGACACACGACCGTTTTGATCAATGGGTTGACGCGCGGCAGGTCGCTGCCCATGTAATCTCTAAGCGGGTAGAAAGGAAGCTTCGCCGCGCCGGCAGTCAGGCGTGCCACCATCCCGAAGTGAGAATACTCTTCGAGTTCAATTGGATTTGGAATGCCTTGTTCGACGGCTCTTCGGAGAGCGTACAGTGGGCCAGCACCGGGATTACCGGCCCAGCTAAAGATTAGTTTACTTACGCAACCGGCACCGATCAGTTGATCGTAGATGAGGTCGGGAGTAAGCCGGCAGATAGTTAGTGCCCGCCGTTGCTGTCGAATAATCTCGTGCGCAGCAGCAAAACAGATGAGATGTGTGAAGCCCTCGATGACGATGGAGTCGCCATCATGCACAAATCGGCGAACGGCGTCGGACATCGACATTATTTTTGATTCGGCTGGCATGCGTAGTTGAATGTAACAAGTTGAACCGGCGGCATTATGAATCTTTCTACTGATGCATTTTTGAAATACCACCAACCGCAGTTGGTGGATTGTTTCATACTCAACCTAAGAACGAGACCAGCGACGCTCAGTGAATCCCACCGACGGCAGTCGGTGGATAGTTCATACCCTAGCCTACCAGGAGCCGGCCCTTTGCTGAGACTTCATGGAGTGCCACTGTGATCGGAGGCTGGATATGAACGAATCCACCAACTCCGGTTGGTGGGATTTGATGGCTGAAGTGGCGCCGTCTCGTGTAGGTTGGGTCTGAATAATCCACCAACTGCTGTTGGTGGTATTTTCAAACAGCCTTGCTCGTCCATCCAAGCTGATTCGTGGGAGCGCCATGTTTATTCGCCTTTCAATCCTACTCTTAGTCTTTCTTCTGTTTACACCGACCGCACTAGCAACAGACGTTGATTGGGCCAAGACACGGACCGAGGCTGTACAACTACTCCAGCAACTCATCCGTATCGACACCACCAATCCTCCCGGCAATGAACGCGCCGTTGCACTCCATCTCCAAAAACTTCTTGAGTCAGATGGCATTGAGACTCGTCTACTCGAATTCGCTCCGGGCCGCGCGAATCTCTATGCGCGACTCAAAGGTGATGGTACTCGCCGGCCTTTGATCCTCCTCAGTCACACAGACGTCGTTATGGCGGAACCACAACATTGGACTGTGCCGCCATTCAGCGGTGAGATTCGCGATGGCTTTGTTTACGGTCGAGGCGCAACAGATATGAAGGGCACGTGTGCGGTTCACGTAACCCTGCTTCGTCTGCTAAAGCGACTCAACGTCTCGCTCAACGTGACGTCATCCTGCTCGCTGTTGCCGATGAAGAAGCAGGCGGCTCGGGCGCACTCTCGATTATCAAGGACCACCCTGATCTGATCCGTGGCGCAGAGTTTCTGCTGAACGAAGGCGATGTCCCGTATGTGAAAAACGGCAAGCTCGAACAATATGGCGTCGACGTTATGGAAAAAGCGGCGCTGTGGTTGAGGATAACTGCGAAAGCCCCCGCAGGCCATGGTTCGATTCCGTCGCCTAACTCATCCGTCGAACGCTTGCTCAGTGCGCTTGAACGCTTGAGACGCTGGGAAACACCGATCGAGGTCTTACCCGCGGTAGCACAGGGCTATCGCATGAGGGCTGCGCGTCAGAATGATCCCGTGTTGAGAAGGGCTTACGCGGACCTCGAGAAATCGCTTCATGACCCTGCGTTGCGCAAAAAACTGCTCGCGGATAGCACGCTCAATGCTGAGGTGCGAAACACGTTCACGATCACGGGGCTCAAAGGTAGCGATAAAGTTAATGTGATCCCTGGGACTGCATCGGCGCAGATTGATGCCCGACTTTTGCCTGGCGAAACACCGGACGACTTCATCGCCAAGCTGCGTCGTGTGCTTAATGATCCCGAACTTGAGATAGAAGTACTCGAAGGCTCAACTCCGACGGGATCGGAAGCAGAGACTGCATTGATGAATGCTATCCGGAAAGTGGCGGCTCGACGTGATCCTGATGTTCCTGTGATCCCGACGATGTTGACGAGTTCAACAGACAGCGCGAAGTTCCGACCTTTGGGCATCACGGCTTACGGCTTCGAACCTTTCAAACTGGATGACAATGAACTCGGTCGGTCACACGGAGACGATGAGAGAGTTTCTCTGGAGAATGTAAGATTCGCGCTCCAGTTTTTATATGAAGTGGTGGTCGAGTTGAATTGAGGGTCGGAAGGTGTAAGTCAGAAAAACCAACTAGTGTAGTTGACACTACCCATACAGGTGGTCGGGAAGGGGGCAGAGCGGCAGGTTCTCTAAAGCTCACTACCCAAACGTAGCGCGCCCCCGTAGGTTCAATAATCTCTGATGGAATTTTGCTTCACACTTTGATTCTACTGTCATGCTTACCTGCGGGGGCGCGCTGGGTTGGGGTAGGTAGGCTTTAGAGAAACTGCCGCTCTGCCCCCTTCCCGACCGTGTGTATGTGAGTGTCATTGAGTGAGCTTTCTAGTTGAGTGCCAGCACAGTCGCTGCTCGATTCAACGCGTGAGTTAATCGCTCAACTTCAACCTTCGCCCGGGACTGATCGCGCGCTTCAACTGCTTCAGTAAGTGCCGGCAATACCATTGCTTTATAAGTCGGTCGCGGCGCGTAGATGAGATGTTTGAACCACGGACGACCAGCCAGTCCATCTTCATCCAACAACGCTCGCTCAACCTTCATAAGTTGCCTGTGTACACCTTCTGCACTCGCCGAGTTTCCTGAATCGACGGCTTTGCGAGCAGCCCCAAGTGCTGCGCGGGCGTTTTTCTCCCACTCCTTTGCCGCGTTACGCACCGACATCAGATCCACATCCACTTTCAGTTTGCGTGCAAGCTGTTCCGTTTCGTCAATGTACTTCCCAACCTCCTGCGCATAGGCTGCATAGTCGAGAGGAACATAATCACACTCCGCGAGTTCTAAACCAGCGACAGCCCAGTAGCGCGCCATCGCCGCATGGTAGTAGTAGCCGGGATCGCCAACGCGATCGACCCAGTTGAAACTGTCGTAGACTGAGTGATAGACACCATAAGGACCATCAAACGTCAGGTCGGCAACTGGCACCCCGAGAAAATTAAGAAACACCGTGTAGTCTGATCCGGATCCAAGTCGTGTCGTAACAGCCGGCTCTTTCAAGTTTTTGGTCTGGCGAGACCAGGCATCGTAGATCGAACCACCGCGCGGATCCGGAACGTCGCGAGCGACGTCTCGCAGAAATCCTGCCAGCGCGGGAACTGCCGCAGCCCTAAACGAATTTCCAGAAGATGAGCTGTCAACATTCAGGTAAGCAAGCGCGCCTGCCTTCAATCGATCGGCTTCGAGTTCCCCCCACTCAGTGCTTCCAGTCAGCGTAAACTCCTCCGCGTCCCACGACGCAAAAATAAGTGTACGTTTTGGTTTCCAGCCGCTACGCTTTAGCTCTCCAAACGCGCGCGCAGTTTCCATTAATGTCGCGCTGCCACTGCTCGGATCAACGCCGCCATAGACCCATGCGTCGCGATGATTGCCGAGCACAACCCATTCATCCGGTCGTTCCGCACCGCGCAAACGGCCGATCACGTTCCAAATCGAACGCACTTTCTTATCGTTCTCAATGACCAGGTGGAGTTTGTCGGAGGTTGGGCCAAGATGGTACGTGAATGGTAATCCTCCCTGCCATTCCTTCGGCACCGCTGGACCAGTCATCTTTTCGAGAAGACGTCGAGCATCTTTGTAAGACATCGGTGCCGCCGCGACAGTCGGCATCGAGACTGCGGTTTCTGCTGGAAGAAAACGACCGCCCGGAACTGAAGCCCAGCCGGGTGTGCGTGGATCGCCCGGCAGATTGAAGTCGTAAACAATGCCGCCTCTTTGCAGATGACTCTCCGGACCCCACGGACCCCATGGATAAACTTTGCCTTTCTTGAATCCATCGTCGGCAGGATCAGAGTAGAGAATCAACGCGGCCACGCCGCGCTTCTGAGCCGTCTGCGCTTTGAAGCCGCGATAACTGTAAGGCACCGAATAACGTGCAAGAGCGATCTTGCCACGAACGTCTACACCGCGTTGTGCGAGCAGATCGTAATCCTCAGGATTTCCACTGTTGACATAAACAACCGGCGCCGTCACGTCGACGTCGGCAGAATAAGCGCAGTACGAAATACCGACCTCGTCCGAATACGAATCCTTGTCCTGCGGGATGCCTTCTTCTTTAAGTGAAAGCTTTTCATGTGAGTCGACCAAAGTCGCTTCATAGCGAACAGGCCAGGGAAGGTAAACAGGGTGCTCGATGAGTTCAACATCCTCGAGTCCATACTCGCGCCATTGCTTTGCTACATACTGTGCCAACTCGTAGTTGCGAACTGATCCAGCCATGTGCGGTTTCAAGGTGAAGATGCGGTGTTCGCGGCGACAGTTCTCACGACGAACGGTGTCGAGCAACTTTGATTCGAGTGGTTTGAGTCTGGCGAGGTTGGCGTGTGAGAATCCGATGCGAGTAGTTTCCTCAACGCTTAATGTCGTGGAAGTAACGAGCAGCAGCAACGTGACGATGACGAGGTATCGGGGCAAAGTGGTGCTCAGGTAACACGGCGGCGGAAAGCGTGTCAAGGTTTTGGTGATAAGACTCTGACATTCAACTACACACGGTCGGGCAGGGGGCAGAGCGGTCCTTACATAGATCTGAAGCACTCAGACCTAGCGCGCCCTCGCAGTTAATCATCACATTAGAATCAAGAAGTGAAGTCACAATCCAATCAGAGATTATTGACACTGCGGGGCGCGCTAGGTTTGAGTCGGTGGACTTTAGAGAAACTGCCACTGTGCCCCCTTCCCGACCGTGTGTAGATGAGTGTGAGAGTTTCAGCTCAATTTCGTTTCACTAATGATCCTGTCATCCACAAGTTTCACACTTCCTCTATTCCAATCTTAGGTTTTTTTGCAAAGGCGTGAAGTCCCTGGTGTATTATCCACCGCAAATCTTCTCCGATGAGGACTCTCCAAATGCCGAAAAGCCTGCTTCCCCTGCTTGCCCTGTGCCTATTTGTGTCCACTGTCTGCGCGCAAACTTCACAGACAACCACCGCAACCGACGACTACAACACGATTTTCAAAGCAGTGAAGTGGCGCTCCATTGGACCGTTTCGCGGTGGACGCGCAGTCGCTGCCTGCGGCGTCGTCGGAGATCCGAAAACCTATTACATGGGAACAACTGGTGGCGGACTCTGGAAAACAGACGACATGGGGATCGGTTGGAGGAATATTTCTGATGGCTATTTTAAGACCGGCTCCGTCGGCGCGGTGGCCGTTGCCGAAAGCGATCCGAACGTCGTTTACGTCGGAATGGGCGAGCACGCCGTACGTGGGGTGATGACTCACCATGGAGATGGGGTCTACAAATCAACCGACGCAGGCAAGACGTGGAAGAGAATTGGCTTGGAGCTTACTCAGCATATCTCGCGCATTGTGATCGATCCTAAAGATCCCAACACAGTCTTAGTCGCAGCGCAGGGAGCTTTATATAGCCACACGCAGCAAAGAGGCGTCTTCAAATCCACTGACGGCGGCGTAACCTGGAAGAACGTCTTATATGTCGACGATAAGACTGGAGCCGCTGAGTTATCCATGGACACGACGAACCCGCGAATCCTTTACGCGGCGATGTGGGAACACGGCAGGCTGCCCTGGAAAGTTATCAGCGGCGGTCCCGGCAGCGGGCTATATAAATCGACCAATGGTGGCGATACGTGGGAAAAGCTAAAAGAGGGTCTGCCTGAAGAGATGGGCAAGATGTCCATCGCGGTAAGCCGATCTAATCCAGAAAAGGTCTACGCATTGATCGAGGGTGATTCCGATAAGGAAACCGGCGGATTGTTTGTCTCAACCAACAGCGGTAAGAAGTGGAGTCGCGTTACGAATGACCATCGCCTTTTGCAACGTGCCTGGTACTACATTGAACTGTTTATTGATCCGAAGAATGAAAACACCATCTATGTCATGAGTGCGGCTGCAATGCGTTCGGCCGATGGCGGGAAAACATGGGAAACGCTATCCGGAACTCACGGCGACTTTCACGATCTTTGGATCAACCCTAACGACTCCGGCAATTTCATCATCTCCAACGACGGCGGTTCGGCAATTACCTTCAACAGCGGAAAAAGCTGGAGCACTCAGAGCAACATGCCGACAGCGCAGTTCTATCGCATTAACGTAGACAATCAGTTTCCTTATCGGATTTACGGAGGACAACAAGACAACACATCGGTGTCGATTGCGAGTCGTGAGTTAGGCAGTGGCGGCATTAGTCCGGCGAGTTGGACCTCTTCCGCAGGCGGTGAAAGTGCTTTTCTCGCATTTGATCCCGATGATCCAAAGTATGTCATGGGCGACAGTTATCAAGGGACGATTGAGATCCTCGATGTTAAAGCACAGGCCAGCACTAACGTAATGGCCGCGCCCATTCAGTATCTTGCGATGGATGCGAAAGACATAAAGTATCGTTTCAACTGGAACTCCCCAATCATTTGGAGCAAATGGGAACCAACCACTTTCTACCACGGTTCACAATACCTGTTGAAGACGAGCGACATGGGTAAGACGTGGAAAGAAGCCTCACCTGATCTCACGCGTAATGAAAAGGAGAAACAAGGCAAAGGCGGCGGCCCATATACCAACGAAGAAGTAGGAGCAGAAAATTATGGCACGTTGACTTATATAATGGAGTCGCCTCTCGAAAAGGGTGTGATTTGGACAGGCAGTGATGATGGATATGTTTATCTGACTCGCGATGGCGGCGCTAACTGGAAAAACGTAACTCCACAGGGTCTGCAGGAATGCCTGATCAATGCGATCGAAGTATCACCGTATGACAAAGCCACTGCTTACATCGCCACGACTCGATATAAATTCAACGACCATTCTCCAGGTCTCTACAAAACCACCGATTACGGAAACACCTGGACAAAGATTACCAACGGTTTGCCTGCCGACGCTTTTACCCGCGTCGTGCGCGAAGACAATGTGCGTAAGGATCTTTTATTTGCGGGTACAGAACTCGGACTCTTTATCTCATGGAGTGGCGGGGCAGACTGGTCACCGTTTCAGTTGAACCTTCCCATCACCCCTATAACCGATCTGCGTGTATACAAGGGCAATTTGATAGCAGCCACTTCCGGTAGGGCTTATTGGATATTGGATGATCTGAATGTCATTCGTCAGTACAAAAAGGACTCGCCTTCGTTCGCGATCTTCAAGCCTGATAGTGCTTACCTCGTAAATGGATCCAGTGAGTTGGATTCAACAGATCCGGAATTTACAGGTGCGAACAGATTCCGCGGTGTTAATCCGGCAACGGGAGTCGTTATCTACTACCAACTCCCCGAGCTTAAAAAGACTGACGAGATTTCGCTGGAGATCAAAGACCCGGCTGGAACCATCGTGCGCACTTACTCGTCAAAGGCGGATGAAAAGAGTGTGCGTTCTGAAAATGGCCCAAGGCCGGAGCCGCTGTTGCCGAAGGCAAAAGGCCTCAACAGATTTGTCTGGGACATGCGTTATGCAACGATGCCCGGCGTTCCTGGTGTTCGTATCGAAGGCAGCTTCCTGTCACACAAAGCGCCGCCGGGAAAATATAACCTGACATTGAAAGCGTTGGGCCAAACCGTCGCAACTGATGCCGAGATAATTCCTAACCCGCTCTACCCAACAACACCTGCGACTTACACTGAATATCACCAGACGATGTTGAGCATGGAGACCGACCTGATCACCATGCACAAGATGATCAATAGCCTCTATCAGAAACAGCAACAGCTGGAATCGCTCCTCAGTTCACTCCCAACGGGTGATAAGTACCTCGCGCTCAAGAAAGACGGCGAAGCACTAGTAAAGAAAATGAAGGCCTGGGACGAGGATATGGTGCAGCGTAAGTCGAAGGCCTACGATGATGTCGAGAACTTCCCGAATAAATTCACTGCCAACTATCTGTTCCTCATCAATCAGACAGAGAGTGATATTCCCCGGGTCAATCAACCATCCCTTGATCGCATGAAGGAATTGAACGGGCAATGGGCAACCTTGAAAACACGAGGTAACGAAATCGCCGACAAAGATATTCCCGCCTTCAACAAACGACTGTGGGATGCCGGGCTGGGAGCCATTTGGAAGGAGTAGTGGCTTGCAAAGGCAAATCGCTAACATCGCGGAACTCGCGAGTTACGTCGGCAAAGAAGTTAGTGTTAGTGATTGGCTTGAAGTTTCGCAGGAGCGTATCAACCAATTCGCCGAAGCCACGGAAGATCGGCAATGGATCCATGTCGATCCCGAACGCGCGGCGCGTGAATCACCATTTCAAATCACTATCGCTCATGGCTTCTTGACGCTGTCGTTGTTGAGCGAACTCGCAAAGATGACGATGTCCATAGGCGATGTCCGCATGGGCATCAACTACGGGTTGAATCGTGTTCGCTTTGTCTCGCCAGTACCTGCGTCTGCGCGCATACGCGGCCGGTTTACGTTGGCAGCATTTGAGGAGATCAACGGCGGAGCCCAAGCAACCTGGAATGTCACAGTCGAACGTGCCGGAAGCGATAAGCCTTGCTGCGTTGCGGAGTGGTTGGTGCGGTATCTGTCCGATATGCTTTAGCTTGTCGGCTATTCCACATCCGCTTGTCGGCTATTCCAGTTAACCTGTTATCCGACAAGCTGAAGCTTATCGGACATGACTAGACCAGCAATAGATTCATCCGATACACAACCTGTTCGCGCGAGTGAACAGCTCAACTGGGACTCCCTCGCCAACTACATACGTCCGCAACTCGCTCAACAACTCGGTGATGCGTTCGATGCTAGTGCTCCGATTACGATCGAACAATTTCCCGGGGGCCACTCAAACCTCACCTACATGGTGCGCTTCGGCAATCGAGAGTTTGCGATGCGGCGTCCTCCGTTCGGTCCTGTGCCACGCAAAGCTCACGACGTGGTTCGTGAGTGTCGAATCCTCAGCGCGATCCATCCTGTGTTTCCACTCGCGCCAAAACCTTACCTGCTCTGCGAAGATGCGAACGTCATCGGATCGCCGTTCTACATCATGGAACGTCGGCACGGCATCGTCGTTCGATACGAAGAACCGTCACAACTCGCAGATCAGCCAACCGAACGGACGCGCGTAAGCAATGCCGTTGTAGATGTGCTCGCTGATCTGCATCTCGTCGATATCGACGCTCACGGCCTCGGGTCTTTGGGAAAGGCAATCGGCTTTGTCGAGCGACAAGTCAAAGGTTGGAGTGAACGTTGGCACGGCTCAAAAACAAACGAGCAGCCGGACATGGATGCTCTTTCAAACTGGTTACTGGATCGACTGCCACCAGATCCTGCGCGGCCCTCTCTCCTGCACGGAGATTACAAGCTCGACAACATAATGCTTGATTCGAATGACGTGGGAAATCTTGTGGCAGTCTTCGATTGGGAGATGAGTGCCGTTGGAGATCCGTTGATTGATCTCGGAATCTTTCTGGCTTACTGGGTGCATACCGTGCAAGCGTCACAGCACGATTCGCTGAGCGCGGTTACGAGCAAGCGGGGGTGGTTCAAGCGAGAGGAGATTTTGGAGCGTTATTCAGATCGGACCGGGCAGGACGTGTCGAACATAAAGTTCTATGAAGTATTTGCCGTATTCAAGCTGGCGGTCGTCCTACAGCAGATTTTTTATAGATACGATCGGGGACAAACCGACGACGCTCGTTTCGCAACGCTTGATAAACATGTCGAGTCGCTTGCACAGATCGCGACGAAGTTGGCGATGAAGTGACAGCCGACAACCAGACATGTGGTTTAGTTTTTTCCCGCGACCATTTTTTGCTTCATGAAAGCTTCAAACGCTTCCTTGTTATGAGTTGCTATTTGCCAGATGTTGCCACCGGGATCGCGAATCATTGCTCTGCGATCACCGTAGGGAGTGTCGCGCGGATCTTCCAGCGACTCTGCCCCTGCTTTCAGTGAGCTCTCATAGACGGCGTCGGTGTCATCCACGTACACGTAAAGGAATGCCGGCATCAGTTCGCGAACATCGACGCCACTAACCATGACAACTGAATCGCCGATCCTCATCTGACAAGGCATGTCCGGCTGAAAGTCTCCCGTGGCATTGAACGCCTCCCTCAAGAACTGAACCTCTTGACCAACATCACGAACTATCAGTCGTGGCGTAACGCTATGCCAACCTTCCGGAATAGTTTTGCCCATCACTTTGTTTCCTCCTTTAATTCCTGGTGATAATACCCGGAGCAAATGTTGGGAGCACAAGCGTCCTCGCCTGCTAGTCAAGCTCTTTAACCTAATACGGCCCTCTTCCCGGCGTTGAAACGCCGGCCTAAATTCATTTGACGCTGCGCGGCGCGCTAGCGTCCCGCCTGCCCCTACGACCACCAGCGTTACTAACAAGCCATTAGCAGGCGAGGACGCCTGCGGTCCCAGCCATTTCTGCTTGGTACCTTCAGGCGTTTATGGTTAATCTTCCGTCGCTGTTTCCGGACACAAATATAGAAGTTTCTTCATCACCCAATTCACCGCTTAGGAGGTTGTCATGAACCGTTCCACCGTGTTGATTCTCATTGTGATCCTTTTTGCTGTCCCTGCGTTGGCCCAGTCGGGTGGTGCAGCTGGAACATGGGATGTAACTCTGAATTCTCCGCAGGGCACGTTCAATATTCAATTCAATCTAAAACAAGACGGTGAAAAGCTGAGTGGCGTTGTTAAGGGCCAACGAGGCGAATTTCCGCTTGAAGGAACACTCAAAGGTAAAGACGTAGTTTTCAAGTGGACTACAAAGTTTCAGGATACCGATCTACCGATCACTCTAAACGGCGTGCTCGATGGCGGCACAATGAAAGGTACCGCAGACTATGGCGGCTTCGCGAAGGGCGACTTCACTGCGAAAAGACCCGGCGACGCCGCAGTTGCGCCAGGTGCGCCTGCGGCTGCGGCACCTTCTGGAGACAAAATAGATGTCACCGGAGCATGGGCCTTCCAGATAGAAACACCAAATGGTCCGGGAACACCTACTTTCACTTTCAAACAGGAAGGCGAAAAACTCACGGGCCAATACAAAGGCAGATTTGGCGAAGCACCCCTGACAGGCACAGTCAAAGGGAACAATATCGACTTCACCCTGACGCTTCAGTCACAAGGCCAGGAGTTGACCATCACCTACACCGGGACAGTTGAGAAAGACGGAACCATGAAAGGCGTTTTGAAACTCGGAGACGCTAATTCAGGTAAATGGACGGGAAAACGGCAGTAGCGTGAGGACAAACTGATTGCCGAATTTCAAGCTTCTCGAGTTAACCGACAGAACGCGCGACCTGCAACAACGCTTGCAGGCGTTCATGGTCGAGCACATTTATCCAAACGAACACAAGTTTCATGAACAAGTCGAGAGTGCGCGTTGGACCCCTACGGCAATTGTCGAAGAGTTAAAGATCAAAGCACGAGCACAAGGACTCTGGAATCTGTTCCTGCCTGATAGCGAGAATGGAGCTGGACTAACAAATCTCGAGTACGCGCCACTGTGTGAAATTATGGGTCGCAGTGAGATGGCGCCGGAAGTGTTCAATTGCTCCGCACCTGATACGGGTAACATGGAAGTGCTTGCTCGCTACGGCACTCGCGAACAACAAGAACGTTGGTTGAAGCCACTGCTGGACGGTGAAATTCGTTCCTGCTTTGCGATGACTGAACCCGCGGTCGCTTCTTCTGACGCAACAAACATCGAGTCGAGCATTGTTCGCGACGGTGATGAGTACGTAATCAATGGTCGTAAGTGGTGGTCGTCTGGTGCCGGCGATCCGCGTTGCAAAATTGCCATCTTCATGGGGAAGACTGACTTCAACGCGCCAATGCACCAACAACAATCAATGATCCTGGTTCCAATGGATAGTCCCGGCGTGAAAGTAGAGCGACTGTTGACCGTGTTCGGCTATGACCATGCACCACACGGACACGCTGAAGTCTCCTTTGAAAACGTGCGCGTGCCTGCGTCGAACTTACTCCTGGGCGAAGGACGAGGTTTCGAGATTGCACAGGGCAGACTAGGTCCGGGCCGAATACACCATTGTATGCGCTGCATCGGAGTTGCGGAGAGAGCACTCGAAACGATGTGCGGTCGAGTGCAAACGCGAGTTGCATTTGGAAAGGCGTTGGCCGCGCAGGGAACGATACGCACTGACATCGCTAGATCGCGGATGGAGATTGAACAAGCACGGCTCCTTGTCCTGAAAGCCGCTTACATGATGGATACGGTTGGTAACAAAGCAGCCCGTGCCGAGATCGCGATGATCAAAGTTGTCGTTCCGGGGATGACGTTGAGAGTTTTGGATCGTGCAATCCAGGCACATGGTGGAGCTGGAGTTTCGCAGGACACATTTCTTGCGAGCGCATGGGCACAGGTACGCACGTTACGTTTGGCCGACGGCCCAGACGAAGTGCATCTTGAAGCTTTAGCAAAATTGGAATTTGGAAAGTGCACGTAGCGCATGCTTCTCTTTATCGTCCCTCGTGATTCATGGATACAGCTAACAAACTAACTATGGAAATATAACGGAGACGGGATTTTTATTGTTTAGACCACGTTATTGGCATAGTATCCTCGCCTACAAGACCTACTGTGACACTTAAGCCTGCTCCTATCGGCTAACCACGCTGGTTTTTTTACCTTTTCATTTAGCACACCGAGATCGAGGAAACTCGGATTGCAATGATTGGGCAGATCGTCTCACATTATCGAATTCTCGAAGAGCTCGGTGAAGGCGGGATGGGAACTGTTTACCTCGGCGAAGATTTGCATCTTGGCCGCCGGGTGGCAATAAAGTTTCCCCTGACAAAACCGGACGATCATCAACTTCGTGCACGCTTCCTGCGCGAAGCCCGCGCTGCGTCGCAGCTCAATCATCCAAATATTGCGGCCATCTATGATTACGGTGAGACCGATGATGGGCGGCCGTTCATAGTAATGGAATTGATTAAGGGGGAGACGTTGAGCTCTTTGATTGAGGAGGCGAAATTACCACTCGCACGCGCGGTCGAGATTATAGAAGATGTCGCGCGTGCCCTTGGTGAAGCCCACGAACATGGTGTCATACACAGAGACGTTAAGCCTTCAAATGTGCTCATCAGCGAGCGGCAAGTTAAGGTGCTGGACTTCGGCCTCGCAAAACATCTGAATGCAGAAACTCTTCAAGCCGCGGAATCCGATGCCAGAACGTTGCTCGCAACAAACACGCAAAGCGGCACCATTATTGGCACTCCACTGTATCTCTCACCCGAGCAGGCTACTGGTGCACCAGTTGACGCCCGCAGCGACTTATTCTCTTTGGGCGCAGTGCTCTATGAATCCATAGCAGGCAGGCCTCCATTCTCGGGCAACAGCGTTGTTGAAATTGCTGCTCAAGTAATTCACGTTAATCCTCAACCACCTTCAGTCTTTAACCCAAAGGTTACGCCTGCACTGGATCGGGTTTCTCTGAAGGCGCTCGCAAAACTGCCTGAGCAGCGTTTCCAGTCGGCCAATGAATTTATCTCGGAGTTGGACCACGCTGGCTCTGCTTTGCGAGAGAGTGCCCCTGATCAGACACCAACCCAGCGAATCACAGTCACTCACGGAACGGGTGCCGCGAGTACGCTCGCCACACTATCTGACATTCTTCGTCGGCCTCGCTTTTCGGTCCGACTCGTCATTCTTGCATTGGTCCTGCTCGGAGGACTCGGTTGGGGACTGAAGATGATGTTGCGAACAACCCCACATCAACCGTCGGCAGAGGCTCAACGGTGGTATCAGTTGGGAACGAGCGCGCTACGCGAGGGTACGTACTACAAGGCAAGCCAGGCACTCCAACAGGCGACTGCTGCTGATAATAACTTTGCGTTGGCTCATGCACGTCTCGCTGAAGCATGGACCGAGTTGGACTACGGCGACAAAGCGAAGGACGAAACCATTCTGGCCGGCTCTCTTGTCCATGATCGATCGAGTCTGTCACCGTTAGACGCACTATATCTTCAAGCAATCACAGAAACCGTCTCACGAAACTTTGCGAACGCAATTAAGAGTTACAGCGAGATTGTCGATCGGGTGCCCAACACAGAGAAGGCATACGCGTATTTTGATTTGGGCCGAGCTTATGAAAAGAGTGAGGACGTCGAAAAGGCCATAAGCAATTACAACAAGGCAATTGAACTCGACCCGCAGTGTGCTGCGGCCTTTCTTCGTCTCGGAATTCTTTATTGGCGAAAGCAGGATGCGCCACGCACCGAAACCGCATTTCAGCGCGCTGCCGAAATCTATCGTGCGTCAAGCAATTTCGAAGGCGTGGCGGAAGTCTTGTTCCAGCACGGTCTGGTTTACGACCTTCAAGACAAAGAGGCAGAAGCTCGTGCCAAATTTCAAGACTCCCTTCAGATTGCCCGAGCGACCAACAACCTGTATCAGCAAATAAAATCTGAACTCCAATTAAGTAGTGTGTTGCGCACGACGGGAGAAACCGCTACGGCACAGCAATACGCAAACGAAGTAATACAGTTGGCCCAGACGAATGGCCTGGAAAACCTGACCACGAACGGGCTAATCGATCTGGGTTATTCCTACTTCTTAAAAGGCGACTACTCGGAAGCTGAGAGGTATTTCAAGCAGGCGCTCGAGTATGCACAACGAAATAAGGGCCGGCGGTATGAGGCCCGGGCTCTTCTTTCTCTGGGCAGCTTGAAGATGACACAGGACGATGCGGACGAAGCTGTGGCCTATCTAGAAAAGGCTCTACGGTTTTATCAGGATGGTGGTTACCGGCAGGAGACAGCGCAAGCCCTCTTGCTCTTCGCACGGGCAAATCGGCAGAAGGGTGATTATGATGCCGCCCTGCGGGCCTTCCAGCAGCAACTGGATATCGCTCAACAAGAACAGAATTTACAGCGGCAGGCTTTCGCACAAGAAGGTCTTGGCACTGTACTCGCCCGACGAGAGCGTTATCTGGAAGCGCTCACTCACTATGAAGCCAGTTATTCCTTATTCAGCAAATCAGAGAACCTCCTCGCCATAACCAATAGCCTCATCAATCGTGGAGGTATGTTGTTGGCTTTAGGACGTTATACCGAAGCTCAGGGAGTTCTAGCCGAAGCGTCTGCGAAGGAAGTGAAAGTCGGAAACAAACAACTTCAGGTTTCGATTAGTGTAGAACTGGCGAAGGCGGCATTGAGCCAGCGAAATTTTAGTGAAGCTAAAGCAAAGTCGAAGAGCGCACTTGCGCTGGCCATCGCCTCAAGGTTTAGAGGAAGTATCATTGAAGGAGAGCGCATACTTGGTTTAGCCACAGCTCTGACAGACCCGAAGGGCGATGGAACCAGGCTATGTAAGGAAGCTGTTGAGCTCGCGGAACAGTTGAAAGATCCCTGGATTCTTTCTAAGTCTCGACTGGCATTAGCCGAGACGCTTCTCGAGAGCGGAGACGCCGATAACGCACTCACGAATGCGTTGGCCGCACAAGAAACCTTTTCCAAAACACTCCAGCTAGATTCCGAGTGGCGCGCATTGCTGATTGCAGCGCGCGCGATGCAGAGCAAGGGTGACTCGGGTAAAGCGCGGGAGTACGCGAAACGTTCTGCCGAATTACTTGCTGGACTTGAACAAACATGGGGAGCGGATGCTTATCGTAACTACCTTGCTAGACCGGACGTGATCTTCTATCGCCGGCAACTCCAACAACTGACTGACCAGAGTTAGTCCAACCTCAAAGGAGAAAAGCCCATGCAACCGAAACAACCTCGCACAAAGAGAACTCATCTTGTCGTCGGCTACATTAGTATTTTTGCGCTATTCGCGCTGATAGCGAGTCTTGGTGGCTGCAATAAAACGCCAGTAGACCACACTGAGCGTGGACCTGCTAGCGCAAGTCCAAAACCAACGGGGACTCCTGAGAGTGGCAAGGCCGATACCCCTATCGTCGTCAAGGGTGGTGGCTCCATTGACCTTGATTTCGATGATAACGCCTATTCAAACACACCCAACCCTGTGTGCATGGGCTGCAGAATCACAAAAGTGGAGTTGGAGCAGATCAGGGAGACTGGCCAGCCTATACCCCAGAATCCGGTAATAACTCAGTGTCCGTTCCAAAGCGCCCCCACAGTCGCGATAGAGACTGCGGGCCATCAGGCCGATATAAGCGTCAATAGTATTAATGGGGGGGTTCAAATTGCATTCATTGACGCGCAGTATCCCGGGGTTATCACTGAGTGCGGTGATGCGAAGAAGCATCATAGCAGAACCGGAGTAATCCAAGACGTGAAGGTAAACAATGTCAGTTGTGAGGGCTGTAGGGGGAACCCGCATAGATGTAGAGTCGTGATTCATGTATTTTGATCACGCGAGTACTCTGTTCCTGAAAAAAGGATGAGCACCGCGATTCAATTCTCTTCGCGGCCTTCTACTAACGCCTGCATTTAGGAACCGGGCGCAGTGCAATTCAAGGTTCCGGGGTTTGGCATCCCGAGACCCTGTGATGGCTGGGCCACCTAATCGGTGGCCCAAACTTGTTAAGCGGAGCCGTGTAGATCGGCGGTCTCTTTGCTCAATAAGTAGTTTTAGTCTTTAGACCACACACGACGATCATTAGGTTCTAAGTGGAGCAGTTATGCCCAAGATGACGCTTCTCATCATTGACATGCTCAATGACTTCTTCCGTCGTCATGCTCGCCTCGCCGAGCAACGCTCTCAGCTTGTCGCGTCCATCAACATGCTCATTGAGTCGTTCCGGAAGCATGACCAACCTATCATCTGGGTCCGGCAGGAATTTGCGCCGGATCTCCACGATGCGTTCCTGGACTTGAGGAAACACAATCTGCATATCACAATTGCCGGCACCGATGGATGCAAACTGCTGCCGGAACTCGACTACCGTCCCACCGACATTACTATCGTGAAGAAACGGTACAGTGCTTTCTTCGGAACCGATTTAGAGGGAACGCTCAAGCACCTGGGCCCTGACCTGTTGGTCGTCGCCGGAACCAATACCCATGCGTGTGTCCGCGCTACTGTGGTTGATGCTTACCAACGCGATTACGAAGTGGTGGTCGCAACAGAGTGCATAGCATCGTATGACGAAGCACATCACGACATAACCAAGCACTATCTGGACGGGGGAATTGCGCAGCTGTTGCCTAATCGCGAGATCATTAGAATGCTGTCATTGTGATTCGTTCAATTCAGCGTCATCAACCAGATGTCCGCCTCCCTTCTCCTAAGAGAGAAATAGATCAGCCGATTATCTCGAGGAAGCGTAACCCTATCGAAAAATGCATTAGGGCCGACCAACATCATTTCATGAATCTTTTTTGACTGGCAGTCAATCAGCATGAGCTTGTTATCATTGCGAAACAGCGGCCTCCGGCTGTCACTCAACCAGATGGGCTCAGAGCCGAAATCCGTGAGCTTCTCATACTGTTGTGTATCTAGGGTGTGACCGACGATACCCCCTGGCAGCAGGTCACCTTCGGCTCGGACGCCTCCACTCCTGTTTGGTC
Source organism: Pyrinomonadaceae bacterium (assembly GCA_035257465.1). Lineage (GTDB taxonomy): Bacteria > Acidobacteriota > Blastocatellia > Pyrinomonadales > Pyrinomonadaceae > PSRF01. Next base: position 27,607 of record DATEXA010000210.1, read on the forward strand.
ACCGGACGGCACTCGCCTTACCGCAATCACAAGAAAGGCAGTAATGCTTCAATCAATAGAAGTCGGAAAGTCGTGGCAGGAGCAGACGCCACAAACTCTACCCTCAATGACCGAGTCAGGAGCTAGATTTGTTGCGCAGTCGTGGTCAGCGGACGGAAGGAAACTTGCCTGAGTTCGTGAACATGAGAAGTCCGCAGCTATAGAGACCATGGACCCTGTTGGTCACCTGATGGAAAACGGATCGCCTTTTCCTCCAACCGTAGTAGCAACGGGGATATCTGGTTGATCAACGCTGACGGTAGCTTGTCGAATCTTCAGTATCAATCTCGGTTGTTTGCTGGGCCAGCAGTTTGGCCAGACCGAAGTCCAATACTTTTACGATGCCGTCGCGCCGGAGCATGAAGTTCTCGGGCTTTAATGTCTCGATGAATGATGTGCGCCGCGTGGGCAGCTGCAAGTGCAGTGGCTACCTAAGAGGTTGGTAGCGGAATCGGTTGATGTCTGACTCGGCTTATCGTACGTGAGGTCCGGCGATCTGCTTCAAGTGACGCGACGAGCAGCGACGCTCCAGGTCTTGAATCAGCTCCGTAAATCTTTCGTCGTTCTGTAACGAGCGCCAGGCAG